>JANMSR010000237.1:0-4416 GCA_031389565.1 Burkholderiales bacterium | reverse complement strand
ACGCCCTTGCGCACCCACACCTCTTCCTGCGCCAGCAGCTTGTCGGCGCGCGCGCTGGCCTGCGCCTCGGACTCCAGCTCGCGGGCCTTGGTCAGCTCATACGCCGCGTAGTTGCCGGGGTAGGAGCGCAGCGCACCACGGTCGAGTTCGATGATGCGCGTGGCCACCGCATCGATGAAGGCGCGGTCGTGCGAGACGAACAACAGCGCGCCGCTCCAGGTCGCGAGCAAGCCCTGCAGCCACTCGATCGCGTCGAGGTCGAGGTGATTCGTCGGCTCGTCGAGCAACAGCACATCGGGGTGGGCCACCAGGGCCTGCGCCAGCGCGACGCGCTTCTTGGCGCCGCCCGACAGCTCGCTGACCCGCATCGGGCCGTCCAGGTGCAGGCGCTGCAGCGTCTCGGTCACGCGCTGCTCCCACATCCAACCGTCCAGGGCCTCGATGCGCGTCTGCAGTGCGTCGAGGTCGTCGCCGGGCAGGTGCTGCTCGTAGCGCTGGCGCAACTCGCGCGCCTCGGACGCACCCTCGCTGGCGGCTTCGAACACGGTGGCGTCGGCCTCGAACACCGGCTCCTGTGGCACGTAGGTGCGGCGCAGCGACTGCTGCACCTGCAGCACGCCGTCGTCGGGCCGCTCGAGGCCCGACAAGATTTTCAGCAGCGACGACTTGCCGCTGCCGTTACGCCCGATCAGCGCCACGCGCTCGCCGACGTCGAGCGAGAAACCGGTACCGTCGAGCAGGGCGACATGGCCGAAAGCGAGGTGGGCGTTGGAAAGGGTGATCAGGGCCATCGCCGGATTGTCGGCGACGGCACGCAGGGGGATGGACATTGGCGGCCATTCGCGCACCATGCAGCACTGAGCCTGTCAGGCTCTTGGAGTTCGGCGATGAATCACCGCTTGTTGACGCTCAGCCTGGCCACGGCACTCGCCACCGCGCCGGCTCCCAGCGACGCCATTGCACCGGCGCTGCTGTTCATGATCAAACAGATCGCTCAGCAGGCGGCCACGTCGATGATCAAGGACACGCTGTTGTCCAGCCTCAGCGGCATGGGCTGCAAGGGCATCGCCTTGTCGAATGCGCTGTCGGCACTCGACATGCGCGGCGGCGGTGCGGGCGCGCTGCTGGGGGGCATGCCGAAGATGCCTGCCGGCATGACGATGCCCAACATGCCCAACATGCCCAGCATGCCGACTTTGCCCGGCGGTGTCGGCATGGCGCTCGGCGGCCTGCCGCCAGGCATGTCGATCCCGCCGGAGATGGCTGCCAAGATGGGCGCCATGATCCCGGGCGGCGGCCAGTTGCCCCCGGGCATGGCGATGGACCCGGAGCAGATGGCCATGATGGCGCGGATGCAGCAGGCGATGAAGGAGCCGCTGTCGCCCGCCGAAACGATGGCCACCATCGACGAACTGTTCGAACTGGGCTTCCTGCCCAAAGCGATTCAGGCCGAGTTCAAGGAGTGCATGGTCCTGGTGCCCGCCACCATCCCGGCGCTGGGCATGGGCATGGGCATGATGAAGCCGATGATTCCGCAGATGCGGCAGGCACGCGATGAGCTGCGCGCACTGTCGCCGGCAGAGCAGGACGAAGTCGCCGCCACGCTGGCGCAGCAACTCAAGGAGCTGCCTGCCGACCAGCGTGCGGCCCTGCTCGAGCACCTCGATTCGGGCTTCTTCCCGCCGCGCGTGGCCCAGGGTGCCAGGGCCGCCATTGGCCGCTAGGAGCGTGATGCTGGTCGCTCCCATGGGCATGCATCGACGGCTCACCATCGCGCTGGCGGTCCTGCTCGCCTGCGTCACATCGGTCGCCCGTGCCGACGACGTCCTCGTCGCGGTGGCCGCGAACTTCACCGCGCCGATGAAACTCATCGCGGCGGACTTCGAGAAAGACAGTGGCCACAAGGCCAAACTGGCTTTCGGTTCGACCGGCGGTTTCTATGCCCAGATCAAGAACGGCGCGCCGTTCCAGGTCTTGCTGTCGGCCGATGATGAAACGCCGGCCAAGCTCGTGCAGGAGGACCTGGCCGACGCATCCAGCCGCTTCACCTACGCCATCGGCGGCCTGGTGCTTTGGTCGGCGAAACCAGGCTTCGTCGATGCCCGTGGTGAGGTGCTCAAGACAGGGCGGTTCGCCAAGCTGGCGCTGGCCAACCCGAAGACCGCGCCCTATGGCCGGGCCGCCATCGAGACCTTGGCCCGGCTCGGCCTGCTGAGCGCGCTCGAACCCAGGTTCGTGCAGGGCGAGAACATTGTGCAGACCTTCCAGTTCGTGATGACCGGCAACGCCGAGCTGGGCTTCGTCGCGTTGTCGCAGGTCATGAAGGACGGCGCGGTGGCCGAGGGCTCGGCCTGGCTCGTGCCCGCCGAACTGCACCAGCCGATCCGCCAGGATGCGGTCCTGCTGACATCGGCGCGCGGCAACACCGCCGCGTTGGCCTTGCTGCAGTACCTGAAAACCGACAAGGCCAGGGCGCTGATTCGCGCCTTCGGCTACCGGCTCTGACGGCACAGCGGGTGATGGGCTTCAGCGACGCCGACCTCGGAGCCATCGGGCTCACGCTGCGCCTGGCCTCGCTGGTGACGGCCCTGCTGCTGCTGATCGGCACCCCGATCGCCTGGTGGCTCGCGCGCACCCGTTCGTGGTTGAAAGGTCCGATCGGCGCCCTGGTCGCGCTGCCGCTGGTGTTGCCGCCCACGGTGCTGGGCTTTTACCTGCTGCTGGCGATGGGCCCCAACGGTGCGGTGGGCCAGTTCACCCAGGCGCTCGGCCTCGGCCGCCTGCCGTTCACCTTCTGGGGCCTGGTGGTGGGCTCGGTGTTCTATTCGATGCCCTTCGTCGTGCAGCCGATCCAGAACGCCTTCGAGGCCATCGGCGAACGCCCGCTGGAAGCGGCGGCCACCCTGCGCGCCAGCCCATGGGACACCTTCTTCAGTGTCGCGTTGCCCTTGGCCCGGCCCGGCTTCGTCACCGCCGGCATCCTCGGCTTCGCACACACGGTGGGCGAGTTCGGCGTGGTGCTGATGATCGGCGGCAACATTCCGGACCAGACCCGCGTGGTCTCGGTGCAGATCTACAACCATGTCGAAGCGCTCGAGTACGGCCAGGCGCATTGGCTGTCGGCGAGCATGGTGCTGTTCTGCTTCGTCGTGCTGTTGGCGCTCTACGTCTTCAACCCCGGCAAGCGCAAGGCATGAGTCGGCTCGCACAACCCGGGGTGCAGGCCCGCTTTGCGTTGCAGCTTGCGGGCTTTGCGCTCGACGTCGATCTCACGCTGCCCGGGCGCGGCGTGACGGCCGTGTTCGGCCCTTCCGGATCGGGCAAGACCACGCTGCTGCGCTGCATCGCCGGCCTCGAACGCACGCCGAGCGGTCGGCTCACGGTGAACGGCGACGTCTGGCAGGACGAGACCGTCTTCCTGCCCACCCACCGCCGACCGCTGGGCTATGTGTTCCAGGAGGCCAGCCTGTTTTCGCACCTGTCGGTGCGCGGCAATCTGGAGTACGGCATGAAGCGCGTGCCGCCCGCATCGCGCGCGGGCAGCCAGGCGGCGGCGTTCGAGCTGCTCGGCATCGGCCCCTTGCTCGATCGCGCGACGCCCGGTTTGTCGGGCGGCGAGCGGCAGCGAGTGGCCATCGCCCGCGCGCTGGCGGTCAGCCCGCAGTTGCTGCTGATGGACGAACCGCTGGCCTCGCTGGACCTGGCCCGCAAACAGGAAATCCTGCCCTACCTGAAGCGCCTGCACGACGAGCTCGAGATCCCCGTGCTCTACGTCAGCCACTCCGCTGACGAAGTCGCGCGCCTGGCCGACCACCTGGTGCTGCTGGACCAGGGCCGCGTGCTGGCGCAGGGCGGCCTGCAGGAGACGCAGGCCCGTCTGGACCTGGCCGCGGCCTTTGCCGAAGACGCCGGCGCGGTGATCGAAGCCCGCGTGGCCGCGCACGACGACGCCGACCACCTGAGTCGGCTCGACTTCCGCGGCGGCAGCCTGCTGGTGAGCCGCTGCGCCGAAGCGCTCGGTCAGCGCGTCAGGGCCCGCGTGCGCGCCAGCGACGTCAGCCTGTCGGACCGCCCGCCCGAGGGCAGCAGCATCCTCAACGTGCTGCCGGCCCGCGTCGTCGAATTGAGCAGTACCGGCACGCCCGGCCAGGTGCTGGTGCAGCTCGATGTGCAAGGCACCCTGCTCATCGCCCGCATTACGGCGCGCTCCTGCCGAACGTTGCAGATCGAACCCGGCCGCAGCGTGTGGGCACAGGTCAAGAGCGTGGCCGTCATGCGCTGAAGGCGCCGGCCGCCGGTCGCGTCAGATCCTCGAGCGCGCCGGCGCTCGCCCTCGCAGCGTCGCTGATCTGAATCAGGCCTCCAGCATCCGCAGCTTCACGCTGCGGCCCTTGACCTTGGCGGCCGACAGCTTGC
>JANMSR010000236.1:0-3304 GCA_031389565.1 Burkholderiales bacterium | reverse complement strand
CTGGTCGACCTCGAGGCCGCAGCGGCGCACGCACTTGACGATGTTCTCGGCCGCGCTCTGCGCGCCGGTGACGATGTGCACTTTGACTTCGAGGCGACCGCCGCTCATGCCGATCGGCTCCTTGACCTCGTGGCCGTCGATCACGAACTCCTGCGGCTCCACCAGCAGCAGGCGCTGGTCGTTCGGGATGTTGATGGCCTTGGCGGTTTCAACCACGCGCGCGACGTCGACGGTGGTGACTTCCTTGTCGCGCACGATCACCATGCCGGTCGAGTTCTGGCCGCGGATGTGGCTGCCGGTGATGCCGGTGTAGACGCGGGTGATCTTGCAGTCGGCCATCAACTCGGCCTCTTTCAGCGCCTGCTGAATCGACTGCACGGTGGCGTCGATGTTCACGACCACGCCGCGCTTCAGGCCATGCGAGGGCGCAATGCCCAGCCCCGCCATGCGCAGCGCGCCGTCGGCCATCACTTCGGCCACCACGGCCAGCACCTTGGCCGTGCCGATGTCCAGGCCCACCACCAGATCCTTGTATTCCTTGGCGGCCATCTTGTGTGTCCTTGTCTGTGCTCAGCGAGCCGCGTTGTTGTTCGTTGTGGCGAGCGTGGTCGTCGAAACGCCGCGCAGGCGCAGCGCGTAGCCATCGGGGTGGCGCAAGTCGGCGGCGAGCAGCGCGCGCGGGCCACTGGCAGTGGCAAAGCGCTGCGTTGCTTGTGCCAGCGTTCGCACGAAGCGCTCGGTGCGCGCCACCACCTCGTCTTCGCTGCCACGGCCGAGTTCGAGGTCGGCACCGCTGTCGAGTTCGGCGTGCCAGGAGCCGCGGCTCGACAGTTTCAGGGTCTCGATGCGTGCCTGCATCGGCGCCAGGCTGTCGGCGAGCCGCCGTTGCATCGCCAGCATGGCCTGCGAGCTGCCCGCGGGCCCGGCCAACGTGATCAGGGCTTCATCCTCGACATCGCCGAGGTTGGCATCGAACACCTCGCCATGGCTGTTGACCAGGCGCTCGTTGCCGCCCTCTGCCTGCCACAGCGCCGCGGCGCGGTGCTCTTCGAGCGTGACCGCGAGCCGGTTCGGCCACACCCGACGCACGACGGCCTGGCGCACCCACGGCACCGATTCGAACGCGGCGCGGCCGCCGTTCAGGTCGAAGCTGAAGAAGTTGCCGGCCAGTTGCGGCAGGGCATTCGCGCGCACGGTCGCCAGGTTGCTGCGCCCGAGCTCGCCGTCGAGCACGATCGCGCGCAGCGTGAACGGCGGCGCACGCATCAGCCAGGCCACGGCTGCGGCGAGCAGCACCAGCGCGGCGAGCGCGAACACGCCCTTGGCCACTGCATCGGTCAGCCGCACGTCGAGCGGCAGCGCCGCCGCGGCGCGGTTGATGGTGTTGCGGCTGCGGGTGGCCATGGCTCAGGCCGAGGCTTTCGCGCTGCCCGGCCGCGAGTCATCGCAACGCGCGCCGTCCAGGCGCGCTGAGGCGAGCAGCATCACGCACAGCGGCTCGTAGGCAATGCCTGCAGCCGCCGCCGATTTCGGCACCAGTGAATGTCCGGTCATGCCCGGCGAGGTGTTCATCTCGAGCAGGAAGGGCCGGCGGTCGGTGGCGCGGATCATCAGGTCGGCACGGCCCCAGCCGCGGCAGTCGAGCGCGCGGTAGGCCGCCAGCACGATGCGCTGGATCTCGGCCTCTTCCGCCGCCGGCAGACCGCTCGGCACGAGGTATTTCACGGCGTCGGTGAAGTACTTGTTCTGGTAGTCATAGGCGCCTTCGGGCGCGACGATGCGCACCACCGGCAAGGCGCGTGCATTCGCGCCTTCGCCAATCACCGGGCAGGTGACTTCCTCGCCGTCGATGAATTCCTCGCACAACACTTCGGCGTCATAGCGCGCCGCGAGTTCGACCGCGCCCTGCATCTCGGAGTAGCCCGCGACCTTGGTGACACCGATCGACGAGCCTTCGTGCGGCGGCTTCACGATCAAGGGCAGGCCGAGCGTGTCGGGCACCGTGCGCGTGTGCGCCGGCGTGTGCGCGTCGGTGCCAAGCACGACATAGCGCGGCGTCGGCAGGCCTTCGGCCAGCCACAGGCGCTTGGTCATCACCTTGTCGATGGCGATCGCACTGGCCATCACGCCCGAGCCGGTGTAGGCAATGCCGAGCAGTTCGAGCGCGCCCTGCACCGTGCCGTCTTCGCCGTGGCGGCCGTGCAGCGCGATGAAGCAGCGGGCGAAGCCGTCGCGCTTGAGTTCGACCAGATCGCGCTCGGCGGGGTCGAAGGCTTGCGCGTCGACGCCCTGGCTTTGCAGCGCGGCGAGCACGCCGCGGCCGCTCATCAGCGAGATTTCGCGCTCGGCACTGGTGCCGCCCATCAGGACCGCGACCTTGCCGAAGCTCCCGGCATCCGTCATGGCGCGACTCCTCGACCGAGTTCGACGATGCGCGCGGCAACATTGCCGATCGAGCCCGCGCCCATCACGATCACGACATCGCCCCCATGCGCCTGGTCGAGTGCGGCCTCGGGCAGCGCATCGACCTCATCGACAAACAGCGGATCGACCTTGCCGGCCAGGCGCAATGCGCGCGCCAGAGTGCGGCCGTCGGCGGCGACGATGGGCGGCTCCCCGGCGGCATAGACCTCGGTCAGCAGCACCGCGTCCGCGCTGCCGAGCACCTTGACGAAGTCTTCGAAGCAGTCGCGCGTGCGGGTGTAGCGGTGCGGCTGGAACGCCAGCATCAGGCGCTGGCCCGGGAAGGCACCGCGCGCGGCAGCGATCACCGCGGCCATCTCGACCGGGTGGTGGCCGTAGTCGTCGATCACGGTGAAGGGGCCCGAACCATCGCGTGCCGGCACCTCGCCGCAGCGCTGGAAGCGGCGGTCGACACCGGCGAATTGGGCCAGCGCAGCAGCGATCGGCGCGTCGGGCAGTTCGAGCTCGGTGGCCACCGCGATGGCGGCCAGCGCGTTGAGCACGTTGTGCTCGCCGGGCAAGTTCAAGGTGATCGCCAGCGGCGGCAGCAGCGTGCCGTTGCGGCGCTCGGCCACGAAGCGCATCTGGCCGCCGGGCAGCGCCTGCACGTTCGTCGCGCGCACCTGGTTGTCGGCGCCGAAGCCGTAGGCCACCACCGGGCGCGAGACCATCGGCAGGATCGAGCGCACCCCCGGGTCGTCGCCGCAGACGATGGCCGCGCCGTAGAACGGCATGCGGTGCAGGAAGTCGACGAAGGCCGCCTTCAGCCGCGCGTAGTCGTGGCCGTAGGTGTCCATGTGGTCGGCGTCGATGTTGGTCACCACCGACAGCACCGGCGTCA
>JANMSR010000193.1:0-9975 GCA_031389565.1 Burkholderiales bacterium | reverse complement strand
CTACCCGTTTTGCACCATCGAGCCCAATGTCGGGGTGGTCGAGCTGCCCGACCCGCGCCTGGCGCGACTGGCGGCGATCGTCGAGCCCGAGCGCGTGGTGCCGGCGATCGTCGAATTCGTCGACATCGCCGGGCTGGTGGCGGGCGCCAGCATGGGCGAAGGGCTGGGCAACCAGTTCCTGTCGCACATCCGCGAGACGGACGCCATCGTCAACGTGGTGCGCTGCTTCGACGACGACAACGTGATCCACGTCGCCGGCAAGGTCGATCCCGTGGCCGACATCGAGGTGATCCAGACCGAGCTGTGCCTGGCCGATCTGGCCACGGTCGAGAAGAGCCTGGTGCGCTACAGCAAGGCGGCCAAGGCCGGCGGCGACAAGGAAGCCCAGCGCCTGGTGGACGTGCTGAAGAAGTGCGAGGCCGCGCTCGACGACGCGCGGCCGGTGCGCAGCATCGCCTTCAGCAAGGAAGAACGGGTGGTGTTGAAGCCGCTGTGCCTGATCACCGCCAAGCCGGCGATGTTCGTCGGCAACGTGGCCGAAGACGGCTTCGAGCACAACCCGTACCTCGATCGCCTGCGCGAAGTCGCGGCCAAGCAGAACGCACCGGTGGTGGCGATCTGCGCCAAGACCGAGGCCGAACTGGCCGACATGAGCGACGAAGACAAGTCGATGTTCCTGGCCGAGATGGGCCAGACCGAACCAGGCCTGGCGCGGCTGATCCGTGCGGCGTTCAAGCTGCTCGGCCTGCAGACCTACTTCACCGCTGGCGTGAAGGAAGTGCGCGCCTGGACCATCCACGCCGGCGACACCGCGCCGCAAGCTGCCGGCGTGATCCACACCGACTTCGAAAAGGGCTTCATTCGCGCCCAGACCATCGCCTTCGACGACTTCGTCGCCCACAAGGGCGAACAGGGCGCCAAGGACCACGGCAAGATGCGCGCCGAAGGCAAGGAATACGTGGTCAAGGATGGCGACGTGTTGAATTTCCTGTTCAGCAACTGAGCTTGCCACCGCACCCGCGCATGGCTTTCTCCAGCGCCCGCCTGCTCGCTGCGCCACGACCGTGGCAGGCGTTCGTGATCACGCTGGCCGTGTACCTGCTCGCTGCGCGGCTGGCGCTGCTGCTGACCCTGCCGCCGGGCGTCGCTTCGCCGCTGTTCCCGGCGGCGGGCATCGCGCTGGTGGCGGTGCTGGTGTGGGGCGCGGCGGTGTGGCCCGCTGTGCTGTTGGGCTCGCTCGGCGCCAACCTGTGGCATGCGGCGTCGATCGGCGCGGTGGGCCCGATCGACCTGGCCGTGTCGGCGGGCATCGGCATCGGCGCCGCGTTGCAGGCCGGCGTCGGCGCGGCGCTGGTCCGGCGCTACGTCGGCCAGCCGCTGCTGTTGGCCGAGCCGGCGCAGTTGTGGCGCTTCGCCGGGCTCGGTGCCTTGCTGGCTTGCTGCATCAGCGCCAGCGTCGGCCTGGCCGTTCTGGCCGGCGCTGGCCGCATGCCGGCCGCTCAGGCGTTGCCGCATTGGGTGGCTTGGTGGGTGGGCGACACGCTGGGCGTGTTGATCTTCGCGCCAGTGATGTTCACGCTGATCGGACTTCCGCGTGAGGAATGGGCGCCACGGCGCTCTACGGTGGCACTGCCGCTGCTGGTGGTCACGCTGCTGATGGGTCTGGGCATACGCCAGGTGGTCCAGCTCGACGCCGCGCGCCAGCGCCAGGCCTTCGACCGCGAGGCCGGCAGCGCCGCCGACACGGTGCAAGCGCGCCTGATGCAGACGCTGCATGCGCTGGAGGCGATGCGTGGCTTGATCAGCGAAACGCCTGCGCTGGATCGCGAGGGCTTTCGCCGTGCCAGCGCGCCCTGGCTGGTCAACGGCGACGGCTTGCGCGCGCTGGGCTGGAACGAGCGCGTCGCGCGCGCCGACGTGGCGGCGTTCGAAGCGCGCGAGCACGCCAACGGCGTCGCTGGCTTTCGCGTCTTCGATCGCCGCGACGCCGGCGTGCCCGAGCCCGGCACCGGCGATGCCCAGGTGATCCGCTTCATCGAACCGCAGCAGGTCAACGCGCTGGCCCGGGGCGTGAATGTGCAGTCGATCGCCATCGCGCGCGCCGCGATCGCGCAGGCGACGCGCAGCGGCGCCCCGGTCGCCAGCGCCAGCTTCAAGCTGACGCAGGGCGGCACCGGCGTGGTGCTGTACCAGGCCGTCTACCGCGGGCAACCCGGCACCGCCGCGGAGCGCGTGCCGGCACAACGCGGCGTGGTATTCGCCACGTTGCGGCCCGACGAGTTGCTGCGCGCCGCCGCGTCCAACCTGCTGTCGTCGTTTCGCCTGTGCCTGCTCGACAACGACGCACCGCCCGCGGCGCGCGTGCTGGCCGGACCGCCCGACTGTGACCACCTGAGCCCGTTCGCCCCGTTGCACGTGGTGCCGGTGGCGATGGGCGGCCGCCAATGGGACTTGCGCGTCTACTCGGCCGTGCCGCTGGCGCCCCACGTGGGCAGCACCTGGCCGTTCGCACTGGTCGGGCTGCTGGTGGCCGCCATGCTCGGCGCGCTGCTGTTGATCGTCACCGGCCGGGCACGGCGCATCGAGGCCGCGGTGCGCCAGCGCACCGCGGAGTTGCAACAGCGCAGCGCCGAGTTGCAGGCCGAAGTGGCCGAGCGGCAGCGCACGACGGCAGCGTTGCGCGACAGCCAGCAACGGCTGCGCAACATCCTCGACCACACGCCGATCGGCGTGGCCTACACCGACACCGAGGGCCGCATCCGCGAAGCCAACCCCAAGCTGCGCGAGATGCTCGGCCTGCATGGCGGGCGACTGGCCGCCAGCCATGTCGCCGACCTGCTGCACCCCGACGACCGCCAGGCCGAGGCCGAAGCGCGCCAGCGGCTGCTGGCGGGCGAGGTGCCGATGACACGCTGGCACCTGCGCTGCCTGACGGCCGACGGTCGCACCCTGTGGGCCCAGGTCGGCGTCAGCGTGCTGCGCGACACCCAGGGCCAGGCCAAGCGCATGGTCTGGGTGGTCGAGGACATCACCGAGCACCTGGCGCTCGAAGAAGCGCAGCGTGCACGGCGCGGCGCAGAAGCCTCCAACCAGGCCAAGAACGAGTTCCTGTCGCGCATGAGCCATGAGTTGCGCACACCGCTCAACGCCATGCTCGGATTTGCGCAGGTGCTCGAGATCGACCGCCGTCAGCCGCTGGCGGCGCACCAGTTGGAGTGGACCGGGCAGATCCGCCAGGCCGGCTGGCACCTATTGCACATGATCAACGACACGCTGGATCTGGCGCGCATCGACTCGGGGCACATCGAACTCAACCCGCATGCACTCGATCTGGCCGAGCTGGTCGCCTCTGCGTTGGCACTGCTGGAGCAAAACGCCAGCAAGCGGGGCGTACAGATCGATGTGCGCCTGTTCGATCAGGCGCGCATCGTTCTGGGCGACCCGACGCGGGTCAAGCAGATCCTGACCAACCTGCTGTCCAATGCCATCAAGTACAACGTCGAGCAGGGACATGTGCTGGTCAGCAGCCACGCAACTGCCGCGGGCATGATCGCGCTGGAAGTGAGCGACACCGGCCCGGGCATGAATGACGCTCAACTGGCGCAGTTGTTCCAACCCTTCAACCGCCTCGGCCGCGAGACCGGACCTGTCGAAGGCACCGGCATCGGCCTGGTCATCAGCCTGCGCCTGGCGGTGTTGATGGGCGGCACGCTGCGCGCCCGCAGCACGCTGGGCGAGGGATCGACGTTCGCGCTCGAACTGCCGCCCGCCGCTACGGCAGCGCTGGCGCAGACTGTCGTCGACGACGCCGACGTGCCGGAAGCCGTCTACCGCCAGCGCATCGTGCATTACGTCGAAGACAACGAAACCAACGCCGAAGTCATGCGCGGCATCCTGGCGCTGCGGCCGCAGGTGAAGCTGGAAGTCTCTGCGTTGGGCCTCGACGGCCTGGCGGCAATCCGTCAACGGCGACCGAGCCTGATCCTGCTCGACATGCACCTGCCCGACATCGACGGTCTCGAGCTGCTGCGCCACTTGCAGGCCGACCCCGACACCGCCGACATCCCGGTGATCGTCGTCTCGGCCGACGCCACCGAGGCACGCATCACCGAGGCCATCGCCGCCGGCGCCACGCATTACCTGACCAAGCCGGTCAACGTGCCGCAGTTCCTCGCCGCGCTCGATGAGATGCTCGAACAGCTCGACACCTTGTTTGGATAAGTTTGCACATACTCTCTCTGCAATTGTCGTAAACAATATACATTCTTCAACCAGTCCGGCCTGAAGTCGCGGTCAGCACTCTCGCATGTCGAGTGCTAACATTGGGGAACCGGAGCTCACCGAGCCCTTCAAAGACGCCATGAACACTGCTGCTGCCGCCACCTCTTCCGACCTGACCGTGCGCAACCCGTGGGCGCTGGTGCCGCCGATCGGCAACCTCGACGCCTACATCTCGGCAACGCACCGCATTCCGCTGCTCACGCCGCAGGAAGAAGCCGATTTCGCCCGCCGCCTGCGCGACAGCGGCGACCTCGAGGCCGCCAGCCGAATGGTGCTGTCGCACCTGCGCCTGGTGGTGTCGGTGTCGCGCCAGTACCTGGGCTACGGCCTGCCGCAAGGCGACCTGATCCAGGAAGGCAATGTCGGCTTGATGAAGGCCGTCAAGCGCTTCGACCCCGAGCAGGGCGTGCGGCTGGTGAGTTATGCGCTGCACTGGATCCGCGCCGAGATTCACGAGTACATCCTGAAGAACTGGCGCATGGTCAAGGTGGCCACCACCAAGGCCCAGCGCAAGCTGTTCTTCAACCTGCGTTCGATGAAGCAGGGCATGAAAGCCGCCGCGGCCGATGGCGACACCCACCGCGGCACGCTGAGCCCGAGCGAGGTCGCCACCATGGCGCACCGGCTCAACGTCAAGCCCGAGGAAGTGCTCGAGATGGAAACGCGGATGTCGGGCGGCGACGTGCCGCTCGAGCCGCAGACCAACGACGACGGCGAAGAGAGCTACGCCCCGATCGCCTACCTGGCCGACGATGCCAGCGAGCCCACGCGCGTGCTCGAAGCGCGCAGCCGCGACCAATTGGCCGGCGACGGCATCAGCCGCGCGCTGGAAGTGCTCGACGCCCGCAGCCGCCGCATCGTCGAGGAGCGCTGGCTGAAGGTCAACGACGACAGCTCGGGCGGCATGACGCTGCATGAGCTGGCGGCCGAGTACGGCGTCAGCGCCGAGCGCATCCGCCAGATCGAAGTCGCGGCGATGAAGAAGATGCGCGGGGCGCTCGAAGCGCAGCATTGACCTGCGCGCGCAAACGCAATGGCGGCTTCGGGCCGCCATTGTTGTTGCTGGGCGCCCCTACGCTCCGCCCAGCAACAGCTTCACATCGCCGGCCAACGCGTCCACCCCGCCCCCCTGGCGAACGAACAGGCGCACCCGGCCCTGCGGGTCGAACACGAATGAGCCGGCGGTGTGGTCCATCGTGTAGCTGCCGGCGCTCTTGCCCGGCGCCTTGGCGAAGAAGACCTTGAACTCCTTGGCCGCGGCCTGGGTCTGCACGAGCGTGCCGCGCAAGGCGACGAAATCGCGGCCGAAGGCGGCCACGTAGGCCGCCAGGATGTCGGGCGTGTCGCGCTCGGGGTCGACCGTGACGAACAGCGCCTGCAGCTTGTCGCCGTCGGGACCCAGATTCTTCTTGACCTCGGCGATCTCGGTCAGGGTCGTGGGGCACACGTCAGGGCATTGGGTGAAGCCGAAGAAGACCACCACCACCTTGCCCTTGAAGTCGGCCAGCGTGCGCGGCTTGCCGAGCGCGTCGGGCAACGCGAGTTGACGCGCGTATTCGGCGCCGGTGATGTCGATGCCCTTGAACGCCGGCTTTCCGGCGCTGCACGCCGCCAGGCCGGCGGCCAGCGCAGCGGTGAGGGTGGTGATGGCGGCGCGGCGGTTCACAGGCTTCATCGGGCGAAGATCCAGGGTGAGAGGTAGTGGTCGAGTAGCAGCGCGGCGAACAGCAGCGCCAGGTGCCAGATCGAGAAGCGAAACGTCTTGCGTGCCAGCGCTTCGCTGTACTGGCGCTTGAGCTGCCAGGCCAGCGCGATGAACCAGGCCCCGAGCACGACTGCAGCGGCCAGGTAGACCGGCCCGCTCATGCCATGCACATAGGGCAGCAGGGTGGCCGCGAAAAGCACGCCGGTATAGAGCACGATCTGCAGCCGCGTGTACTCGTTGCCGTGGGTCACCGGCAGCATCGGCAGCCCCGCGCGCGCGTACTCCTGACTGCGGTACAGCGCCAGGGCCCAGAAGTGCGGCGGCGTCCACAGGAAGATGATCAGCACCAGCAGCCAGGCCTCGGCCCCGACCTCGCCGCGCATCGCGGCCCAGCCGAGCAGCGGGGGCATCGCACCCGAGGCGCCACCGATGACGATGTTCTGCGGCGTGGCGGGCTTGAGCAGCAGCGTGTAGATGACCGCGTAGCCGACGAAGGTGGCCAGCGTCAGCCACATCGTCAGCGCATTGACCCACAGCAGCAACAACGCGCTGCCGGCCGCGCACAGCAGGGCCGAAAAGGCCAGCGTGTGAGCGTTGCCGAGTTCGCCCCTGGCGGTGGCCCGCCATGCGGTGCGCGCCATCTTGGCGTCGATGCCCTGCTCGACGACGCAGTTGAACGCGGCCGCCGCCGCGGCGACGAGCCAGATCCCGGCGGCCGCGGGCAACAGCACGCGCCACGCGGGCCAGCCGGGCTCGGCCAGCAACATGCCGATGACCGCACAGAACACGATCAACTGCACCACGCGCGGCTTGGTCAGGGCGTAGAACTGGCGAGCGCGCGACACTCTGGTGTGCGGCCCCGGGGCGGGTTGGGCTGCGGCAGGGTTGGGCGTGGACGACATGGCGCAAGTCGGTGCAGACTGGCAATTGTCTTACGCGCCGAGTGCTCGCACGCTGGGCAGCGCTGGCTGCGTGGCGGCGTGCTCGCGCAGGCCGGCGCGCGCGAGCAGCGCGGCCAGCAGGATCGTCAACAGCGCCGAGCCCGCGGTGTGCGCCAGCGCAGCGACGAGCGGCCAGCCGAGCACCACGTTGGACAGGCCGGTGACCAACTGCCACAGCGCGATCAGCGCCAGCCCGGCGGCAAAGCGTCCAAGCCTGGCGTCACGGGTGGCGCGCAGGCGCCATGCCAGCCAGGCCAGCGCCGCCAGCACGACCACGGCGCCGAGCCGGTGCGTGACATGGATCGCCGTCAGTGCCGCAAACGGCAGGAAGGCGCCGCTCGCGGTCGCACCCAGTTCGCGGCGCACCGTGAAGGCGTGAGCGAAGTCCATCGGCGGCCACCACTGGCCCTGACAGGTCGGGAAGTCGCTGCACGCGAGCACCGCGTAATTGGTGCTGACCCAGCCGCCGAGGGCAACCTGTACCAGCGCGAGGCCCGCCATGCCCCACACGCCCGCCATCAGGCCGCGCGACAGCGCCAGAGGGTGCGGCGCGAACGTCTGCTCCTGCACCGCCAGCAACGCCAGCAGCCCGAGCCCGCCCAGCAGGTGCAGGGTGACGATGGCCGGGTAGAGCTTCATCGTGACCGTGAGCGCGCCGAAAGCGCCTTGGGCGATGACCCAAACCAGGGTCAGCGTGGCCCACCACGGCGAGGGTGCGGGCTCGCGCTGGCGCCGCAACCACCAGCTCATCGCCGCCTGCACCGTGATCAGCACGCCGACCGCAGTGGCCAGGTAGCGGTGGACCATCTCGACCCAGGCCTTGCCGTGCGTCACCGGGCCGCCGGGCATGGCGCTTTGCGCGGCGTTGATCTCGCCCTGCGCGCCGAGCGGGCTGGCACTGCCGTAGCAGCCGGGCCAGTCGGGGCAGCCGAGGCCCGAATCGGTGAGCCGGGTGTAGGCACCGAACAGCACCAGGTCGAAGGTCAGGAACAGCGTGACCAGGGTCAGCGCGCGCAGGCGCCTAGTCGGCGTGGCGCCGCGGTGGCGCAGCCAGAGCCAGGCCAGCGGACCGAGCGCGATGACCACGCCGAGCAGCGCCATGCGCAGCACGGGGGACCAATCGATCAGGTCCATGATGCAGACCTCAGGCCAGCGCCGGGCCGCTCCCAAGCGGCCTGAGCTCCCCTCGGGGGGCGCGAGCGAAGCGAGCTTGGGGCTGTCATCTTCCCGGTCGGTCCCAGAACGCCGACGCGCGCAGCAGCCTGTCGATGTCGCGCTTGAACTTGGCCGGGTCGGCGTGCGGCGGTGCGCGCATCATCCACTGGCCCATCGGGTCGACCACATAGACGTGAGCCTCGAGCGACTCGCCCGGCGCGGGAGCCAGCCACTGTGCCAGGGCCGGTCCGGGCACGCGCAACACCTGGGTGGCCGGTGCGGCGGCCAGCACAGCTAGCAGCGCAGCGGCGATCGGCGCGTCGTCGGTCACCAGCCAGAGCTTGTCGATGCGCTCGCGCTCGCGGCCGGTCATCTCGCGCAACTGGCGCTGCATGTACAGGCGCCGTTCGCAATCGCTGTCGCAGGCGCCGCGGCCGACCACCACCAGCAGCCACTGGCCCTTCAACGACGCGGCGCGAACCGCGCGGCCGTCCAGGCCGGTCAGCGGCAACTCGGCCGGCAGCGCGCGCGACGGTTCGATCAGCGTGGCGTAGTTGTTGCGGCCCGCGGGGCGCAGCACGTAAAAGCTCAGGTACGACGCCAGCACCGGCGCGGCGCAGGCCAGCAGCACCAGCAGCATCTTGACGCGGCCGCGCACGGTGCGGCGCTCGGCCTCGTCGCCGGCCACATCGGCGCGCGGCATCGCGTGCACCGTCAGGTGCAGCGGCTCAGCGTCGGGCACGGCGGCGGGGTTGGATGAGTTGGAACCAGACATACAGGACAACGATCAGTACCGACAGGGCGAACCACTGGGCCGCATAGCCGCGGTTCTTGGCTGCACCGGACGAAGGCGCCGGCCACTCGCGCTGCAAGCCGTCACCCGCAGTGGCCGGCGATTCGGCCAACAGCACCGACAGCGGCCTCAGCGCG
Source organism: Burkholderiales bacterium (assembly GCA_031389565.1). Lineage (GTDB taxonomy): Bacteria > Pseudomonadota > Gammaproteobacteria > Burkholderiales > Burkholderiaceae_C > CADEEN01. The sequence continues at coordinate 963 of JANMSR010000193.1, read as the reverse complement.
AGCCCGGTCTCGCGCGCAAAAGCATCGAGATCGAGATTTTGCCGGATGGGCCCGGCCTCGGCCGCGCTGAATTCGTACAACCGGGCCGGCGGCGGGGCGATGCGGCCTTGGACGACCACCTCGCCCTCGGGCGTGGGCACGGCCGCGATGCGGCTGCGGTCCTGGAAATCGCGCGGCAGCCAGCCACGCTGCACCAGCACCGCGCTGCCATCGGCAAGCAGCAGCGGCGTCACCACGAAGAACCCTGGGCGGCCGTTCATTTGCCGGTTGTCGAGGTAAACGGTGTGCGCAATTGACCAGCGGCCGTCCAGCCGCAGCAGGCGGTGGTACTGAGCGGGCGCGGCGTCGGTGGTGGCAGCCAGTTGCGCCACGCTGGCGATCGCGGGCAGGTGCGCGCGTTCGTCGATCGCCGCTTGCAACGCGAGCTTCTGCGCCGCGCGGTCGAGCTGCCACCAGCCCAGCCGTGCCATCAGCAGCACGCCGGCCAGTGCCGCCAGCGTGACCAGCCAGCGCCGCTGGGTCGCGCTCAGCATCGACGCTCCGCAATGCGAGAATGAAGCATGAAGTGGGTGATCATCGTCGCGCTGGTCGGCATCCTCGTGGCCCTGGCCAGCGCCGGCGTGTTCATGTTGCGCAAGTCGGACGACGGCAAGCAGCGCGATGCGCACATGGCGCGCGCACTGGCCGTGCGCGTGGGGCTGTCGGTGGCGCTGTTCCTGTTCATCCTGCTGGCCTGGAAGCTGGGCTGGATATCGCCGAGCGGCATCCCGACCGGGCGCTGACACCGCATCCGCACAAACAAAGAGCGCCTCGCGGCGCTCTTTGTCCTTGGCGCAAGCCCGTGGCGTGTCACATCCAATAGACGACGATATACAGGCCGAGCCAGACCACGTCGACGAAGTGCCAGTACCAGGCCGCGCCTTCGAAGCCGAAGTGGTGCGACGGCGTGAAGTGGCCCTTCAT
>JANMSR010000167.1:0-6636 GCA_031389565.1 Burkholderiales bacterium | reverse complement strand
CCTGAATTGCATCGCATGCAAGCGTGCGTAAAGGCCGCCGCGGGCCAGCAGCTCGGCGTGGCTGCCTTGTTCGACGATGCGGCCGCGGTCCATCGCCACCACGCGGTCGGCGTGCTCGATGGTTGACAGGCGGTGCGCAATGACCAGCGTCGTGCGGCCTTGCATCAGCACTTCGAGGGCATCCTGCACTGCCCGCTCGCTCTCGCTGTCCAGCGCCGAGGTGGCTTCGTCGAGGATCAGCACCGGCGCGTCCTTGTAGATCGCGCGCGCGATCGCCAGGCGCTGTCGCTGGCCGCCCGAAAGCTGGCTGGCGTTGTGGCCGAGCACGGTGGCCAGGCCCTGCGGCAGGGCGAGTGCGAAATCGAGCAGGTGCGCGCTTTGCAAGGCAGCATGCACGCGATCGGCGTCGACCGCTTCGCCGAGCGCGACGTTGGCGCTGACGGTGTCGTTGAACAGCACCACATCCTGGCTGACGAGCGCGAACTGGCGCCGCAGTGCATCGATGCGCCATTCGCGCAGCGGCACGCCATCCAGGCGCAACTCGCCCGCAGTCGGCTCGAGAAATCGCGGCAGCAGATTGACCAACGTGGTCTTGCCCGCACCCGACGGGCCGACCAGGGCCAGCGTCTCGCCCGCGGCGAGCGTCAAGTCGACGTCGGCCAACGCCGGCGCGGTGTCGTCGCGATAGGCGAGGCCGACGCCGCGCAGTTCGATCTCGCCACGCACACGCCCCTCGGGCACATACGTGCCGCCGTGCTCACCGGGGCTGTGCTCGATCAGGTCGATGCCGCGTTCGATCGCGGCCAGCCCGCGCGTGAGCGGCGCGGCCACGTCCGACAGGTGCTTGAGCGGGGCCACCAGTTGCAGCATCGCGGTGACGAAGGCGACAAAGGCCCCGACCGTGGCCGCGCTGCCATCGCTGCCGCTCTGCCACAGCGCCAGTACCACCACCACCGACAGCGCGATCGCAGCCAGCAACTGCGTCAGCGGCGAGCTGGTCGCCGCGGCGGCGGCGGACTTGACCATCAATCGGCGCAGCCACTGGCTCGAGGCGGTGAAGCGCTCGTGCTGGGCGGCGGCCGCACCGTGCAGGCGCACGATGCGCCAGGCCAACACGTTCTCTTCGACCACGTAGGCCAGCTCGTCGGTGGCGGTCTGGTAGGCGCGCGTGAGTTGTGCCAGCCGCCGCGACACCACGCGCATGACCAAAGCCACGGCCGGGGCCAGCAGCAGCACCAGCAGCGTGAGCTTCCAGTTCAGGTGCAGCAGGTAGAACAACAATGCGACCACGATCAGCGAGTCGCGCACCAGCACCAGGAACGCCTGCACGAGCAGCATCGCGCCGGTTTGCACCTCGTAGACCAAGGTGTTGGTCAGCGTGCTGGCGCTCTGCTGCACGAACAGTGGCGGCGCGGCGTCGAGCAGGCGGCGGAACATGGCCGCGCGCAGATTCAGCACGCCCAGGTTGGCGGCCCAGGCCAGCGCGTACTGGGCCACGAAAGTCGCCAGCCCGCGCACGACGTACAAGCCGATGATGACCACCGGCACCAGCCACAGCGGGAAGCCGCGCGTGGGGCCGAAGCCGTCGTCGAGCAGCCGCTTGAGCAGCGCCGGTAGCAGCGGCTCCGTCGCCGCCGCAATGGCGGCGGCGACCAATGCCGCCGCGAAGCCCGCGCGGCCGGCACGAAAGTAGGGCGCGATGCGCGCCAGGCGTTGCAGCAAGGGGGGCGTGGGCATGGGCAGGTGGGGGTGGCTGCCGCGCTCACGGGTCACAGCCGGGCACATTATCGCGGCGTCGTCCGACAAGACGGCGCCGCGCGGCTGCCTACAATCGCCCCAGCCGTGCGCCTGCGCACGGACCCGTCGCGCTGAGCGACTTGCCTGCATGGATTCGATGCCGCCCCACTCCGATTCAACCGCCCTGATCACCCGCCGTGGCTGCTGCGCCGGGCTCACTGCGTTGGGCCTGGTGCCCGCCTGGGCCCAGTTCCGCGTCGAGATCAGCGGCGTCGGCGCGACGCAGTTGCCGGTGGCCATTGCGCGCTTTCGCAATGAAGACAAGGCCGGCCCGAATGCGGCCATCGGCAGCATCATCCGCGCCGACCTCGAACGCAGCGGCCAGTTTCGCAACCTCGATGTCGCCGCCGCCCTCGACGAAACCTCGCAGCCGGCGATGGGCGAGTGGCGGGGCCGCGGTGCCGACGCCTTGGTGGCAGGCTCCGTGAGCCGCCTGGCCGACGGGCGCTGGGATGTGCGCTACAAGCTCTGGGACGTGGTCAAGGGCCAGGATCTCGGCGGCCAGAGCCTGGCTGTGGTGACCGCCGACTTGCGCCTGGCCGCGCACCGCATTGCCGACGCGGTGTACGAGCGCCTGACGGGCGACAAAGGCGTGTTCGCCACGCGCATCGCCTACGTCACGCGCGCCGCCAACCGCTTCACGCTGCGCATCACCGATGCCGACGGCGAGGGCGGCCAGGTGGCGTTGACCAGCGTCGAGCCGATCATCTCGCCGGCCTGGTCGCCCGATGGCCGCGAGCTGGCCTATGTGTCGTTCGAGTCGCAGAAGGCCGTCGTCTGGGTGCAGGACGTGGCCGGCGGCCAACGCCGCCAGGTGGCCAACTTTCGCGGTACCAACAGCGCGCCGGCCTGGTCGCCTGACGGGCGCCAACTCGTGCTCTCGCTGTCGCGCGACGGCGGCACGCAGTTGTATTCGATGGGCCGCGATGGCGGCAGCGTCAAGCGCCTGACGCAAAGCAATGCCATCGACACCGAAGCCACCTTCGCGCCCGACGGCCGCACGCTCTACTTCGTCAGCGACCGCGGCGGCAGCCCGCAGGTCTACCGCATGCCCGCGGCCGGCGGCAATGCCGAGCGCGTGACCTTCACCGGGGCCTACAACATCAGCCCCGCGCTGTCGCCCGACGGGCGCACGCTGGCCTACGTGTCGCGGCTGGGCGGCGGCAGCTTCCGCCTGCACACGATGGACCTGGCAGGCGGGAACATCCAGGCCCTGACCGACACCGATGACGACGAAAGCCCGAGCTTCGCGCCCAACGGCAAGCTGATGATCTACGCCTCGCGCGCCCAGGGCCGCGATGTGCTGATGACCAGCACGCTCGACGGCCGCATCAAGACCCGGCTGCTGTCGTCGGGGCTCGATGTGCGCGAGCCGGTGTGGGGCCCGTTCAACCGTTGATTGCCAATGACCACCCAGGAGACAAACCATGAAACGCATCCACCTCGCCCTCAGTGCCCTCGCGATGGCCGCATTCGCCGCAGGCTGCAGTTCGCCGGTCAAGCTCGCAGACAAGACCGATGTGCCGGTCGAGTCGCGCACGCCCACGCCGGCGGGCGGTGCGGGCGCTGCGGGTGCCGGGCAGGGCGCCGGGCAATCGCAGGTGACGACGGTCAACGTCGACCAGCGCGCTGCCACCGGGGCCCCACGCATCGTCTATTTCGACTATGACAGCTTCGTCGTCAAGGACGAGTTCCGGCCGCTGATCGAATCCCAGGCCAAGCGCCTGGCCGTGACCCGCAACCAGCGCGCCACGATCGAAGGTCACACCGACGAACGCGGCGGCCGCGAGTACAACCTGGCGCTCGGCCAGAAGCGCGCCGAAGCCGTGCTGCGCTCGCTGGCGCTGCTGGGGGTGACCGACAGCCAGCTCGAAGCGGTGAGCTTCGGCAAGGAGCGGCCGGCCGCGCAGGGCAGCGACGAGTCCGCCTGGGCCAAGAACCGACGCGCCGAGTTGAAGGACCGCTGAAGTGAGGTCCACGCGCATCGCGGCCGCCGTGCTGATGCTGCTCGCAGTGTCGGCACAGGCCCAGTTGTTCCCCGACAACGAAGCCCGCAAGGCCATCCTCGAGTTGCGGTCCGCCGACGAGGCCCAGGCCAGGCGCCTGACCGAACTCGCCGCAGCCAACAAGGCGCTGCTCGAACAGGTGCAGCAGTTGCTGACACTGCGCAGCAGCCTGCTCGAGTTGAATAGCCAGCTCGAGGCGCTGCGTGCCGACCTGGCGCGCCTGCACGGCGGCAATGAGCAACTTGCGCGCGACGTGGCCGAATTGCAGCGCCAGCAAAAGGACATCGTGCAAGGCGTCAACGACCGCATTCGCAAACTCGAGCCGCAGAAGGTGGCCGTCGACGGCAAGGAGTTCCTCGCCGACACCGACGAAAAGCACCAGTACGACGAAGCCTTCGCGCTGATCCGCAGCGGCGACTTTGCCGGCGCCACCACCGCCTTCAACGCCTTCGCGCGGCGCTACCCGGCCAGCGGCTACCTCGACTCGGTGCGCTTCTGGCTCGGCAATGCGCAGTACGGCAAGCGCGAGTACAAGGAGGCGATCGCCAGCTTTCGCGCCTTCATCATCGGCGCGCCCGAGCATCCGCGCGTGCCCGAGGCCATGCTCGCAGTGGCCAACTGCCAGGCCGAGATGAAGGACAGCAAGAGCGCGCGCGCCACGTTGGCCGAACTGGTCAAGCGCTACCCGCAATCCGAAGCGGCGCAGGCCGGCAAGGAACGCCTCGCAGCACTGAAGTAAAGCCGCTCCTAAAATCCACCCCATGCAAAGCATCGACATGGGGGCGCTGGCCTCGCAAGTGCTGTGGGCCAGCTTCGGCCTGAGCCTGCTGTTCGGCGCGATCGCGCAGCACACGCACTTCTGCACCATGGGCGCGGTGGCTGACATCGTCAACATCGGTGACTGGTCGCGCATGCGCATGTGGGTGCTGGCCATCGGCGTGGCCATGCTCGGCTTCAACGCCATGGTGGCGGCGGGCTGGGTCGATGCCGGCAAGACGATCTATGCCCCGCCGCGCCTGAGCTGGTTGTCGGCGCTCGTCGGCGGCGCGATGTTCGGCTTCGGCATGGTGCTGGCGTCGGGCTGCGGCAGCAAGACGCTGGTGCGCATCGGCGCCGGCAACCTGAAGTCGGTGGTGGTCTTCGTCGTGCTCGGCGTGGCCGCGTTCGCCACGTTGAAGGGCATCACCGGCGTGCTCCGCGTGGCCAGCGTCGACCGCGTGGCCGTCGATCTGGCGAGCGGGCAGGATTTGCCCTCGCTCGCCGCTGGCGCGTTCGGCCTGGCCAAGGCGCAGGCCGCGCTGGCGCTCGGCGGGCTGCTCGGCGGCGGCCTCGTCGCGTGGGCGCTGGCACGTGCCGAGGGCCGCCGTGGCGATGTGCTGCTCGGCGGCATCGGCATCGGCGCGGTGATCGCCGCGATGTGGTGGGTATCGGGCCGGCTGGGCTACGTGGCCGAAGACCCGAACACGCTGCAGGAGGCGTTCGTCGCCACCAACTCGCAGCGCATGGAGTCCTTGAGTTTCGTCGCGCCGATTGCCTACACCATCGACTGGCTGCTGTTCTTCAGCGACAAGAGCAAGCTGCTGACGATCGGCATCGCCAGCACGGCGGGCGTGGTCACCGGCTCGGCACTGTGGGCGCTGGCGAGCCGCAGCTTTCGCTGGGAAGGCTTCGCCAATGCCGAAGACACCGCCAACCACCTCGTCGGCGCCACGTTGATGGGCGTGGGCGGCGTGACTGCGCTCGGCTGCACTGTCGGCCAGGGCCTGTCGGGCGTGTCGACGCTGGCCATCGGCAGCTTCATCGCGCTGGCCTCGATCATCGGCGGCGCAGTGCTCGCGCTGCGCTACCAGATCTGGCGCGTCGAGCGCAGCGCGTGATCATCCACCAAGCGCCCGACCTCGAACGCCGCTTCGGCGGCCTGCGCCGGCTCTACGGCGACGAAGGCTATGCCCGGCTGCGCGCGTCGCGCGTCGCAGTGGTCGGGCTGGGTGGCGTTGGTTCGTGGGCCGTCGAAGCGTTGGCGCGCAGCGGCGTGGCCGAACTGACCTTGATCGACCTCGACCACATCGCCGAATCGAACATCAACCGCCAGGTGCAGGCGCTCGGCGCCACGCTCGGCCAAGCCAAGGCCCAGGCCCTGGCCGCGCGCGTGGCCGACATCCACCCGGGCTGCGTCGTGCACGGGGTCGAAGAATTCGCGGCAGTCGAGAACTGGCCGGCGCTGCTGCCGCACCCGGTGGATGCACTGATCGACGCCTGCGATCAGGTGCACGCCAAGCAGGCGCTCGCCGCATGGGCCCTGCGTGAGCGCATCGCCTTCGTCTGCGTCGGCGCCGCGGGCGGCAAGCAACTGGCGCAGGCGGTCGAGATCGACGATCTGGCCGCGGCCACGCACGACCCGTTGCTCGCGTCGCTGCGCCAGCGCCTGCGCCAGCATGAAGTTGCCGCGCGCAAGGGCGCCATGGGGGTGCGCTGCGTGTTCTCGCGCGAGAGCGTGCGGCTGCCCGAGGGCTCATGCGATGTGGACGGCAACCTCAACTGCCACGGCTACGGATCGACCGTCACCGTCACCGCCAGCTTTGGCTTCGCCGCCGCCGGCGACGTGATCCAGCAACTGCTGCACCAGCCCCCGAAGACGAGCGAAAGACTGCCCCTATAATGCCGCGCTCTACGGACGGGTTGTTAGCTCAGCCGGTAGAGCAGCGGACTTTTAATCCGTTGGTCGTGGGTTCGAATCCCGCACAACCCACCACTCGATTTTTCGAGCGGGTCCTTAGCTCAGTTGGTAGAGCAGCGGACTCTTAATCCGTTGGTCGAAGGTTCGAATCCTTCA
>JANMSR010000150.1:0-12169 GCA_031389565.1 Burkholderiales bacterium | reverse complement strand
CGTGCCGCTGCTGGGCGCGCTGGTGACGCCCGACCGCTGGCTGCTCTGGCTCGGCGTGCTGTTCGTGCTCGCTGTCTATCACTTTCCTAGCGGTGTGGTCGGACGTCTGCGAGCCCTCGGCTCGCGCGGCTGAGCGCACTTTTGTCGTTGTTGTTCCACCTGGAGACTGCCTTGAATATGAAACTGCATTCCGTTGCCGCCGCCGTGAAGCTGTTGGCCCTGACGAGCGTGGCCGGCGCCCTGATGAGCGGCTGTTTTGGCGACGACGACGAGTTGCCGACCAATGACTTGCCCGCGGGCATCACCCAGCAGGGCGTTACGACCTACAGCGCCGTCACCGTCGGCAGCGGCGATAGCGCCGCGACGCAGGATCTGCTGACGGGGGGTCTGGGCAAAGCCGGGATCGGCGCAGCGGCGGCACCGGTGTATGCGAATCCGCTCGCGCCGACCGCGCTCGAGCTGCGCCGCAACGCCCTCTTCGGCAACTACCGCGCCCTGGCCGACCCCAGCGCCAACGGCGGCTACGGCACGCTGTACGGGCCAAATGTCGACGCGGCCGGCACCGTCATCGCGGGCCCCGGCCTGATCCCGGGGCGCGAGTACATCGCCACACTCGACGACGGCAGCGGCCGCAAACGCACGGTGATCGCAGTGCAGATCCCCGACAGCTTCAACGTGGCCGCGCCGTGCCTCGTGCTCGGACCGTCCTCGGGCTCACGCGGCGTCTACGGCGCAGTTGCCGCCGCCAGTGAATGGGGCCTGAAGCGCGGCTGCGCCGTGGCGCTGACCGACGCCGGCAAGGGCGTGGGGCTGTACGACCTGACCGACGACACGGTCAACCGCATCGACGGCACCCGCGCCACGCGCACCGATGCCGGCGTGCTGAATTTCTTTGCCGCCAATATCACCGACGCCGCCCGCGCCGCCTACAACGCGCTGTTCCCGAACCGGCTGGCGCTGAAGCAGGTGCATTCGCAGTTGAACCCCGAGAAGGACTGGGGCAACGACACCTTGGTTGCCGCGAGTTATGCGCTGTTTGCCTTGAACGACCGCTACGGCAGCGCGGCCGATCCGGTGCCCTTCACCGCAGCCAACACGCTGGTGATCGCCGGCTCGGTGTCCAACGGCGGCGCGGCAGTGCTGCGCGCGGCCGAGTTGGACACCACCGGACTGATCGACGGCGTGGTGGCCGCCGAACCGGTGACGGAAATGCCGACCACGACCGGCTATGGCATCCAGTTCGGCGGCGTGCCTGTCGTCGGCTTCGGCAAGACCCTCGCCGACTTCACCACCTACGGCAACCTGTACCAGCCGTGTGCCGCGCTGTCCGCCCCCGCGGCGATGACCGAGGGGACGACCTTCAACTTCATGGTCATCGCCGGCATGGGCGCCCGCGCCACCGCGCGCTGCGCCGGCTTGGCCGCCAAGGGGCTGCTGACCGGCGCCGACACCGCCGCCCAGTCGCTCGACGCGTTGAACAGGCTGCGCGCCTACGGCTGGACGCCCGCCAACGACCAGATGCACAACGCCCATTGGGGCCTGGGCAACGGGCCGATCCTGTCCGCCATGTACCCGACCATGTACGGCCGCTTCTCGGTCACCGACAACGTCTGCAATACCAGCTTCGCCCAGGTCGATGCCGCCGGCGCGCCGGTGGCGGTGAGCGCGATCCCGAAGGCGACGAGCTTCGCGATCGGCAACGGCACCGCCAACGGCAACGCCACTAACGGGTCCCCCGCCGTGGTCTACAACGACTCGGTCGGCGGCGCGCGCTTCTGGCAGCTTGCGACTTCGGTCTCGACCGGCGTGCAGGATTTCGGCCTCGATAACGCGCTGTGCCAGCGCGCGTTGGTCACCGGCGTCGATGAGACCGGTGCCGCGCTGACGGCCGTGGCCACCTCGACCCGGCCGACCGCGGCGCAGAGTGCAGCGGTGCGGGCCGGCATCGCCGAAGTCGTGCTGAACGGCAACCTGCGCTCCAAGCCGACACTGATCGTCGCCGGGCGCAGCGATGCGCTGGTTCCGGTGAACAACAACGCACGCGCCTACGTGGCCTTCAACAAGGTGACCGAAGGCGCCGCCACCAAGCTCGGCTACATCGAGGTCACGAACGCCCAGCACTTCGACGCCTTCCTGCCCTTCCCCGGCTTCGACACCCGCTACGTGCCGCTGCACGTGTACTTCAATCGAGCGATGGACGCGATGTACGCCCACCTGAAGAACGGCACCGCGCTGCCGCCGAGCCAGGTGGTGCGGGCCACGCCGCGCGGCGGAGTGTCGCCGGCGCCCGCAATCGCCGCCGCCAACGTGCCGCCGATCAGCGCCGCGCCGCTGCTCGCCGACCAGATCGGTTTCGCGGGCACCTCGGTCAATGTCCCCAACTGAGCCACCGGTCTCGCACTACCTGCGCTGCGCAGGCCGCGAACTCCACTGCCTCGAGTGGGGTTCGCGGCAAGGCGAGGTGCTGGTCGCCTGGCACGGCCTGGCACGCACCGGGCGCGACATGGACGACCTCGCACAGCACCTGGCCGCACGCGGCTGGCGCGTGATCTGCCCCGACACGCTCGGCCGCGGCCTCAGCCAATGGAGCCCCGATCCCGAGCGTGAGTACTGCCTGGATTTCTATGTCCAACAGGCGACCGCCCTGCTCGATGCGCTGGACATCGGGCACTGCCAATGGCTCGGCACCTCGATGGGCGGCGCCATCGGCACGCTCGCGGCGGCGACCACGCTGCGCGGGCGCATCACGCGGCTGGTGCTCAACGACAACGGGCCGAGCTTGGCGCCGGCGGCGATTGCGCGCATCCGAAGCTATGCCGGCGCGCCGGCGGCGTTTGCCACCGTGAGTGAACTCGAACAGTACTTCCGCACGGTCTACGCGCCTTACGGCTGGCTCAGCGACGCGCAGTGGCGGCGCCTGACCGAAACCTCGGTGCGCCGCCTGCCCGACGGCCGCGTGACGCCGCACTACGACCCGGCGATGGTGCAACAGTTCGTGACCTGGCCCGACGACTACGAGCGCTGGGCCGAGTGGGACACGCTGGACATCCCAGTGCTGTGCCTGCGCGGCGAGTCGAGCGACCTACTGCTGCGCGAAACCACCGAGCAGATGCGGCGTCGCGGCCCGCGCGCCGTGGTCGTCGAGATCGCCGGCTGCGGCCACGCGCCGGCGCTGAACACGGCCGAGCAGTTCGCCCTGGTTGAGCGCTTTCTGACAGGCGAGGGGCCGGCAAGCGGCAAGCCCTCGGCAGCGGCCTGAACGGGCATCGGCAAGCGCAAACCAAGCGCGCTCGACCGTTGTCGCTGAGGCGTCGTGGGGCCCAGTCACCCAGTGAGCCAGGTTGCCGACGATGATGAGGACCCGCCCCACAACGCAATGCGCTTGTCGCCCTGGACAGGCTCACGATGGCACCGACATGACACTGAACCGCCGCGCCTACATCGGGCTGCTCACCGCCGCACCGCTGGCCGTCTTGGGCCAGACCGCTCCGCGCACCGACGAGCTGGCGCGCTTTTCGGCCTTGCACGCGGCGGCGCACCGCGGCGATGTGGCCGCGCTGCGCCAGGCGCTGGCCGCCGGTGCCAACGTCGACGCGCGAGACGCCTACGGCCGCACGCCGCTGCACGTGGCCACCTTCGCGCGGCAGCGCGAGACGATCAAGGCGCTGGCGGCCGCTGGCGCCAACCTGGGCCTGCTCGAGAACGACCGCTACGACGCGGTGACGATCGCCGCAGTGGCCGACGACGAAGAGACGCTGCGCGTATTGCTCGCCCTCGGCGCCAACGCCAAACTCACCACCAGCCGCTACGACGGCACCGCGCTGATCGCCGCCGCGCACCTGGGCCACGACGGCGTGGTGCGCCAGTTGATCGCCGCCGGCGCGCCGCTCGACCATGTCAACAACCTGCACTGGACCGCGGCAATCGAAGCCGTGGTGCTTGGCGATGGCGGGCCACGGCATCAGGCCACGCTGCGTGCGCTGATCGACGCCAAGGCCAACCTGCAGCTCGCCGACCGCAGTGGGCGCACGCCGCTGGCGCTGGCCCGCGAGCGAGGCTATGCGGCGATGGAACAGATGCTCGTCAAGGCGGGCGCACGCTGATGCGCCGGCGCGTCGGTGCACTCGAAGTTCGACGAGCAGCGCCCGAGCGCGGCGAAATCGGCAAAAGTCACGCAGTGCCCGGACAGTTCGCGCGCCGCGGTCCGCGCCGCGCGCGCACTGCGTGGCTGCGCGTGGCGAGATGGGACGAGCGCCGAAGTCCTTCAGTAACTCCGGGCCAGTCGCGAGATGCGGGCGCCCGCGGCAACGTCATAGGAGCCGAAGACCTGCTGCGGGGACTTGAATTCGGGCAGCACGTAGACGACGGCGCGGTGGGTTGCAAACGTGGGGCGGATGTGGCGTTCATAGAACGCCACGGGCACGTTGATGCAACCGTATGAAATGCGGTTGTCGTCGATCGTCGGCGTCGCCAGCCGCTCCAGCCGGCGTTCATTCGGATTCGTGATGCGCACACGATGCATCGAGACTGCGGCGGCGTAGTCGACCCAGACCACGTCCTCACCGAGCGTATTGCGGCCGCGTTCGGCGACGAAGCGCCCAGCGGGTGTCGTCCGTTCCTCGGGGCGGACTTCGGCGATCGGTCGCGACCCGATTCCCGACACCGAGTCGTCGCCCGGGGCCGAGCCGAGCAGCACCGGAGTCGAGCCGCGAAGGCGCGCGTCGACATCGAAGACGTACACCCTGGCGAATTTCTTGTCGACGATGACGAAGGCGGAACCTGCGTTGTCACGCGAAGCGGCGACCCAGTCGGCCACGTGTCGTGCATCGGGCGAGGCGCTCTCGCTGCCGAAGTCGGCAACCTGCGGTTCGGCCGCGGGGCGTACCGGCGATGCAGGGCCAAGCCGGCCAGGGCCGACCGCGGGCGGAGTTACCAGCGCCAGAACTGCGACGCCAATCAGCAACCCGCGGCAGATGCTGTCGGCGAGCTCGGAACGACCGTCAACCGGCGCAGGCGTGCAAACGCTCGTCATGATCCTGGAATCAGGCGACGCAGGCTGGGAGTGCGTTACTGGGCATGGCGCGGACCCAACCCCCGGAAGGCTGAGCCTTGCCGGGCCAGCGGCACAGTCGCCGCCGGCTGTGTGATGATCAATTCCGGTCGGCTTGGGCGGTGCGCTCGGTCGCCACGGTGCCGACCTCTGGCGACGTTTCGGTGCTCGTAGCGCCGGACGTCTTGGGGGTCGAATCGCTGTTGGTGCCCACGGTCCCGCTGGACTGATCTGGCGCGCTCGGATGCACCGGCATCGACTGGGTGGGCGTCGCGTCCTTGGGCTGCGTCGCTGCGGGGTTGATCGGGGCGGTCGTGTTGTAAGGGGTGGATTGTGCGTAGGCAAGGCCGATCGCGCCGACCACGGCAACAGCGGCTACGGTCGAGCTGAGGAAGTTCGATACTTTCATCTGTGACTCCATGCTGGGTTGAACTACGGGACGATTTGCCGGCCGAGCCGGTCTCACCCACTAGCTTAGGCGTCAGCAACGCCGGCGGCGTCGGTTGCATCCCGGGCTGCATGTAGGACGTGGCCGCGAATCCTGCCGTCCGTGACGAGGCTTGTGACAAGTCCGTCGCACGGGTTCATGCGGCCTGTGAGATGGCGCAAGGCAAGTCCCGGCGTCAACCCCCGATCCAGGAAGTTTGCGCGGAGCCAACGGTGCGAGACAGTCGGGTGTGGAATGCCGGGCGCTGAACCTGAGCGAGATGCGCTTCGATCCAAGTGCGCGAACAGCGACGCCGTCAGGCTGATCCAGCGGCTCGGCGGGCCCACAGGCGACCCCTCGCCGACGGAGGACAATCGGCGCTCGTCCTCTCGAAGCCGCCACCGACCATGTCCACCCCGAACTACCCCCACACCCAACTGCTCATCGCCGGCCTTTGGTGCGACGCCGCCGACGGCCGCACGCTGCCCGTCGTCAACCCCGCCAGCGGCGCCGAGATCGGCCGCGTGGCCCACGCCGGCATCGCCGACCTCGACCGCGCACTGGCCGCGGCCGCCAAAGGCTTCGCGCTGTGGCGCAACACGCCCGCCATCGAGCGCGCCAAGCTGATGCGCGCTGCCGCCGTGTTGCTGCGCGAGCGCGCCGATGCCGTCGCGACGATGATGTCGCAGGAACAAGGCAAGCCGCTGGTCGAGGCCAAGGGCGAGACCCTGGCGGCCGCCGACATCATCGAGTGGTTCGCCGACGAGAGCCGGCGCATCTACGGCCGCGTGGTGCCGCCGCGCAACATGGCTGTGCAGCAGACGGTGCTGAAGGAACCGGTCGGCCCGGTGGCCGCCTTCACGCCGTGGAACTTCCCGATCAACCAGGTGGTGCGCAAGGTCTGCGCGGCGCTCTCCACCGGCTGCTCGATCATCGTCAAGGCGCCGGAAGAAACGCCGGCGTCGCCGGCCGCGCTGATGAAGGCCTTTGCCGATGCCGGCGTGCCGGCCGGCGTGATCGGTCTGGTCTACGGCAACCCGGCCGAGATTTCGGCGTACCTGATTGCGCATCCCGTCATCCGCAAGATCACCTTCACCGGTTCGACGCCGGTGGGCAAGCAGTTGGCCGCGATGGCCGGCCTGCACATGAAGCGCGCGACGATGGAACTCGGCGGCCACGCCCCGGTGATCGTGGCCGAGGACGCCGACATCGCGCAGGCGGTGAAGGCCGCGGGCACGGCCAAGTTCCGCAACGCCGGCCAGGTGTGCATCGCGCCGACGCGCTTTCTGGTGCACAACAGCATCCGCGCCGAGTTCGAGCGCGCGCTGGTGGCGCAGGCCGGCAAGCTCAAGGTCGGTGAAGGCCTGGCCGAGGGCACGACGATGGGCCCGCTGGCGAATCCGCGGCGCCTGGCCGCGATGCAGCAGATCACAGAAGACGCCGTCAAGCGCGGCGCCAAACTGGCGCTCGGTGGCGAGCGTATCGGCTCGACCGGCAACTTCTTCGCGCCGACCGTGCTGACCGAAGTGCCGCTCGACGCGATGGTCTTCAACCAGGAGCCGTTCGGGCCGATGGCCGCGCTGCGCGGCTTCGACACGCTGGATGAAGCCATCGCCGAGAGCAACCGCCTGCCCTTCGGCCTGGCCAGCTATGCGTACACGAAATCGCTGGCCACCGCGCACGCGCTGTCGCAGCGGCTCGAAGTCGGCATGCTGTGGATCAACCAGCCAGCGATGGCCCTGCCCGAAATGCCGTTCGGCGGCGTCAAGGATTCAGGCTACGGCAGCGAAGGTGGGCCGGAGGCGCTCGACGCGTACCTGGTCACCAAGTCGGTATCGATCCTGATGGGCTGATCAAGCCGGCAATTGCAGGTAACGCGCCAGCACGGCGCGCAGGGCCTCGAGCAGGATCGGCTTGGTGAGGTAAATGATCACCAGGTCGGGCCGCGCGTCGGCCGGCGTGGCGCGCCGCGCGATCGCCAGGCCGAGCCCGGCCCCGCCGTGGCTGCGCGTCAGGCTGGGGTCGGCCTGGACGAAGGCATCGAAGACGGCTTCCCGGCGCTCAGCCGCGATGCCCGGCCCGCTGTCGTCGACCTGCACCGAGACGGCGGCGCGGCCGTCGGGCATCGACACCCACTCAGTGCGCACCGACACATGGCCGCTGGCAGTGAACTTGACCGCATTGGCCAGCAGGTTGGTCACCACCTGGCGCACCCGCGGCTCGTCGCCGCGCACGAACGTGCCGGCCGGTCTTCGGGGTGGACCCAGGACAGGTAGGTGCGCACATCCGGCGCCGGCGAGCCACGGGGTGGCCGAGCAATGGCGGCAGGTTGTCGCTGACGAAGAAATCGTCGAGACCCACGGTGCGCTCGAAGCAGGCCTCGGCCGAGGCCTCGAGCGCGCGCCGGCAGCGCGCGGCGTGCGCCTCGAACTGGGCGTTCAACGGCGGCGGCGATGGCTGCGGCGGATCGGCGGACATGCGGTGGCTGCGGCGATGAGCCCTGCGACTAGAGCCAGACGGTGCGGTCTCTAGAATGTCCGGCCCTGTTCCCCGAGAGCTTTCCATGAGCGGCCTGATCCGCATCCGCGGCGCGCGGCAACACAACCTGAAGAATCTCGACCTCGACATCCGCACCGGCGAGATGACGGTGGTCACCGGCCCGAGCGGCTCGGGCAAGTCGAGCCTGGTCTTCGACACCCTGTACGCCGAGGGCCAGCGGCGCTATGTCGAAACCTTCTCGGCCTACGCACGGCAGTTCCTCGACCGCATGGACCGGCCGGCGGTCGACCGCGTCGACGGCGTGCCGCCGGCCATCGCCATCGACCAAACCAACCCGGTGCGCAGCTCGCGCTCGACGGTCGGCACGATGACCGAGCTGAACGACCACCTGAAGCTGCTCTACGCGCGCGCAGCTCAGTTGTATGACAAGCAGACCGCGCTGCCGGTGCGGCACGACACGCCGGAGACGATCTGCACCGACCTGATGCAGCGCGCCGCCGCGCAGGGCGACCCGCGGCTGGTGATCACGATGCCGGTGGAGTTGCCGGCCGACACCACGCCGGAGCAGATCGAGCAGTGGCTGGCCGCGAGCGGCTTCACCCGCGTGCAGGCCGAGCGCACGGTCGGCAGCCGCAAGCTGCTGGATGTGGTGGTCGACCGGATTCGTGCGTCCAGCGCCGAGAAGGTGTGCGTGGTCGAAGCCATCGAACTGGCCTTGAAGCGCGGCAGCGGGCGGATCAACGTGTATGCCGCGGCCGACGCAGGCGAGCCGCAACTGTGGCGCTGGTCGACCGGCCTGCACTGCCCGGAAAGCGACCTGCGCTACAGCGACCCGCAGCCGGCCTTGTTCTCTTTCAACTCGGCCTACGGCGCCTGCGACACCTGCCGCGGCTTCGGCCGCGTGATCGGCATCGACTTCGGCCTGGTGATCCCCGACGAACGCAAGACCCTGCGCAGCGGCGCGATCAGGACGATCCAGACCCCCGCCTGGAAGGAGTGCCAGGAAGACTTGATGAAGTACGCCGGCGAGGCCGGCATCCCGCGCGACACCGCCTGGGCGCACCTGACGCCGGCCCAGCGCGCCTGGGTCATCGACGGTTCGCCGAACTGGACCGGCAAGTGGAAGCTGCAGTGGTACGGCGTGCGCCGCTTCTTCGAGTACCTCGAAAGCAAGGCCTACAAGATGCACATCCGCGTGCTCTTGTCCAAGTACCGCAGCTACACGCCGTGCACGGTGTGCGGCGGCGCGCGCCTGAAGCTCGAAGCGCTGTTGTGGCGGCTGGGCTCGAAGGCGAATGCGGATGCCGTGCTGCCGCCCGCCGAACGCTTCCTGCCGCTCGGCGCCGGCTGGTCGCGCGAGCAGCTCGAAGCGCTCGACGGCCTGGCGCTGCACGATCTGATGCGCCTGCCGATAGACCGCCTGCGCCGCTTCTTCGACACCCTGGCCTTGCCCGATGCGATACTCGACCTGGCCTTGAAGCTGTTGCTCGACGAGGTGCGCACGCGGCTGAAGTACCTGTGCGATGTCGGCATCGGCTACCTCACGCTCGACCGCCAGAGCCGCACGCTGAGCGGCGGCGAAGTGCAGCGCATCAACCTGACCACCGCGCTCGGCACCTCGCTGGTGAACACGATGTTCGTGCTCGACGAGCCGAGCATCGGCCTGCACCCGCGCGACATGCGCAGGATCGTCGAGGCCATGCACCGCCTGCGCGATGCCGGCAACACCCTGGTCGTCGTCGAGCACGACCCGGCCGTGATGCTGGCCGCCGACCGTCTGATCGACATGGGCCCGGGGCCCGGCGAGCGCGGCGGCCAGATCGTGTTCGACGGCACGCCCGATGCGGCCAAGCGCGCCGACACGCTGACCGGCGCCTACCTCGGCGCGAGAAAGCATGTCGGCAGCGGCATCAAGCGCCTGGTCACGGAATCGACGCCGCGGCTGGTGCTCGTCGGCGCGCGCGAGCACAACCTGAAGGGCATCACGATCGAGTTCCCGCTGCTGCGCCTGGTGGCCGTGACCGGGGTGTCGGGCTCGGGCAAGAGCACCCTGATGCAGGACCTGCTGTACCCGGCGCTGGCGCGGCAGTTCGGCAAAGCCACCGAAACGCCCGGCACGCACGAGCGCCTGCTCGGCGCCGACTGGCTGAGCGACGCGGTCTTCGTCGACCAGAGTCCGATCGGCAAGACCACGCGCTCGAATCCAGCCAGCTATGTCGGCGCCTTCGACGAGATCCGCAGGCTGTTCGCCGAAGCGCCACTGGCGCGCGAGCGTGGCTACGGCGCGGGCATGTTCAGCTTCAACGCCGGCGACGGCCGCTGCCCGACCTGCCGCGGCTCGGGCTTCGAGCATGTCGAGATGCAGTTCCTGTCGGACGTGTACCTGCGCTGCCCCGACTGCGACGGCCGCCGCTACCGTGCCGAGTTGCTCGACGTGAAAATCGTGCGCGGTGATCGGCAACTGTCGGTGGCCGATACGCTCGACCTGACGGTCAGCGAAGCGGTGCGGCTGTTCGCCGAGGATCGTGAGCTGCTGCGCGTGCTGCAGCCGATCGTCGATGTCGGCCTCGAGTACGTGCGCCTGGGCCAGCCGGTGCCGACGCTGTCGGGCGGCGAGGCGCAGCGCCTGAAGCTGGCGGGTTTTCTGGCCGAGGCCATCGGCACGCCGGCCCAGCGACTGGCGCGCAAAGGCACCTTGTACCTGTTCGACGAGCCGACCACCGGCCTGCACTTCGACGATATTGCCAAGCTGATGCGCGCGCTGCGCAAGCTGCTCGATGCCGGCCATTCGGTGATCGTGATCGAGCACAACCTGGACGTGATCCGCGCGGCGGACTGGGTCATCGACCTCGGCCCCGAAGGCGGCGAGGCGGGCGGCGAGCTGGTGTTCGCCGGCACGGCCGAAGAGATCCGCCACCACCCCAGCTCGCATACCGGCCGCGCGCTGGCCGACTACGAGGTGGCGCTGGGCCTGGTGCAGCGCGTCGAGGAAGGCCGGCCCTTGCGGGCCGGCCTGTCGGCTGAACGTGGGGCCCGCTCCCCCCGCCCTCTCCCCGAGGGAGAGGGAGCCAACGCGATCCGCATCGTCAACGCCCGCGAACACAACCTGAAGTCGCTCCACGTCTCGATCCCGCGCGGCAAATTCAGCGTCATCACCGGCGTGTCGGGCTCGGGCAAGAGCACGCTGGCCTTCGACATTTTGTTCAACGAAGGCCAACGGCGCTACCTCGAATCGTTGAACGCCTACGCCCGCAGCATCGTGCAGCCGGCCGGGCGGCCCGAGGTCGATGCGGTCTACGGCATCCCGCCGACGGTGGCCATCGAGCAGCGCCTGTCGCGCGGCGGGCGCAAGAGCACGGTGGCCACGACCACCGAGGTCTGGCACTTCCTGCGCCTGCTGTGGGTCAAGCTCGGCCTGCAGCACTGCGCCAAGGACGGCACCCCCGTGCGGCCGCAAAGCGCCGAGAGCATCGCCGCGCAACTGCTGCGCGACCACAAGGGTCTGCATGTCGGGTTGCTCGCGCCCCTGGTGGTGAATCGCAAGGGTGTCTACACCGACCTGGCCAAATGGGCCAAGGCGCGCGGCCACACGCACCTGCGCATCGACGGCGAGTTCACCAAGGTCGACCCGTTCCCGCGCATCGACCGCTTCAAGGAACACACCCTCGAGCTCCCGGTCGGCGACCTGGTGATCGACGCGGCGAAGGAGGCCGAGCTGCGCGAGCTGCTGGCCAAGGCGCTGGACCTCGGCAAGGGCGTGATGCACCTGCTGCACCCGCTCGACGGCCTGGTGGCGGCGATGGAGGACGGCGCGCCGACGTTGGGCATCGGCACGGTGAAGGTGTTCTCGACCAAGCGCGCCTGCCCGACCTGCGGCACCAGTTACCCCGAACTCGACCCGCGCCTGTTCTCGTACAACAGCAAGCACGGCTGGTGCAAGCATTGCGTCGGCACGGGGCTGGCCTTGACGCGCGAACAGCGCAAGGCGCTCGACGACTCGAAGAAAGAGGACGACAGCAAGGGCCGCGAGCAGAGCTTCCCGTCGGAAGAGGCCGAGGTCGAGGGCCTGGCCGGCGAGCCCTGCCCGGTATGCGAGGGCACGCGGCTGAACGCCACCGCGCGCGGCGTGACCTTCGACGGCCAGCCGATCGGCAGCGTCGCCGCCTGGTCGGTGCAGGACGCGCGGCGCTGGG
>JANMSR010000132.1:0-3737 GCA_031389565.1 Burkholderiales bacterium | reverse complement strand
GGCGCGCGCACCGGCCAGTCGCAACGCACCGGCGGCGCCGGCCGTGGCCTGCATCAACTCGAGCTCGAAGGCCGCGTCGTCCAGGGCCAGCAGGGTGTCGGCACGCGCCGTCGGCAGCGACCAGACCAGGGCCAGGCCGTGTCCGGCCTGCGGACGCTCGGTGGGCAGCAGGGCCAGCACGTCGGGGGCACGAAACCACTGCCGGGCCAGGCCCTGGTGCGGCTCATCGGAGGCCAGGCGCGCGGCAATCGCGCGCTGGCCGTAGTCATGGGTCTGGAACGCCACGCCGAATTGCTCGCGGGTGGCCGACGCCTTGCCTTCGGCCACCACCTGCAAGGTGGCCTGCGCCGGCTCGGTGACATGCGTCACGTGCGGCGCGTAGCGCAGCGCTGCGGCCAGCTCGGCGTCGAGCGCGGCCGCGTCGACGATCCAGGCCAGTTCGCGCACCTGCTGCTGCCAGGCCGAGAAGCGCAGCACGCTGCTCGCGCCCGCGTCACCTTGGACACGCATGTCGTAGACGGCGGTACGCGCATCGGTGGGCAAGGCGGCCCAGACCTTGAGCGAATCGAGCAGGGCCACCGACGCGGCGTTCAGCGCATAGGCGCGCACATCGTTCTCGCGTGGGTCCGCGGGCGGCGCCATCGCCACGCCGAGCCCCTGGCGCGACAGGGCCAGCGCGGCGGCGCGGCCGACGATGCCACTGCCGCGCACATGGACGTCGAAGGGTTTCATCGGCTTGCATTCTAGGTTTCTCAGGCGACGACAATCGGGCGCCCTTCCCAGCCCCGCGCCGCACCGCGCCCCGATGAGCTCACCCTGGATTCGCCGCACTGCCCTGGCCCTGGGTGCGTTGTTGCTGCTGCTCGCGGTCGCCGCTGGCGTGCTCGTCGCCGGCTTCGATGCCAACCGCTACAAGGGCCTGGCCGTCGACTGGATGAAGGCCGAACTCCAGCGCACGCTGGTCATCGACGGGCCGATCGAGGCCATCGACTGGAAGATCCAGTGGTCTGGCGTGGCCGCCGCGGCGATCGAGAACCAGTTGAAGGACAGACTGGCAGAGAAGTTGGGTGCGAAACTCGGCACCGCGCCCGTGGCGGCCGGCGCGGACTCGGCGCCGGCTTCGCCGCAAGACAGACTCAAAGAAAAACTGAAGGGACTCTTCAAGTGAGCACCGCCGCCCCCCAGGCGCAAGACGACCTGCTGCTCAGTAGCCTGCATCTGCACCCGATCAAGTCCTGCGCCGGCATCGCGGTCGACGAAGCGCTGCTGATCGAAACCGGTCTCGAACACGACCGCGCCTGGATGGTCGTCGATGGCCAGGGCGAGTTCGTCACCCAGCGCGATCTGCCGCGCATGGCCCTGGTGCGGCCCACGCTGCGCAGCAGCGACGTGGTGCTGCGCGCGCCCGGCATGCTGGCCCTGCACCTGATGCTCGACACGGTCGAGGCACCGTGCCGCGTGAAAGTCTGGGACGACACAGTGGCGGCCTACGACATGGGCGACCTGGCCGCGCAGTGGTTCAGCGATTTCCTCGGCCTGCGCGTGCGGCTGGCGCGCTTCGACCCCTCCGCGCGGCGTCTGGCCGACGCGAAGTGGACCGGGCCCTTCGAGGCCGAGACGGCGTTTGCCGACGGCTTCCCGCTGCTGGTCACCTCCATCGCGTCGCTTTCCGAGCTGAACCGCCGACTGGTTGCCGCCGGCCACGACGCCGTCTCGATGCAGCGCTTTCGGCCCAACCTCGTGCTCGATGGGGTGCAGGATGCGCATGGCGAAGACTTCATCGACGAGCTGACGATCGAATCGCCCGACGGCCCGGTGCTGTTGAAGCTGGTCAAGCCCTGCGGCCGCTGCACGATTCCCGATGTCGAGCTGGTCAGCGCCGTGCAGGGTCATGCGGTAGCCGACACGCTGGCCGCCTACCGCGCCGAGCCGCGCATCGGCGGCGGGCTGGCCTTCGGCATGAACGCGATCGTCGTCTCCGGCGTTGGGCACCGCCTGCGCGTCGGCGCCCGCGCACGAGCCACGCTCGCTCTTTGAGATGTCGACGCATCGCGTCCTGCCGACGTGGCAACTGTTCGCGATCGCGGTCGTGATCTGGAGCACCACCTGGCACGCGATCCTGTACCAGTTGGCCCACACCCCGCCCGAGGCCGGCGTGGCGCTGCGCTTCGCGCTGGCAGGCGTGTTGGCACTGGCCGTTGCCGCCTGGCGCGGCGACCGCGTTCGCTGCACGGCGCCCGAGCATGCGCGCATCGCATTGCAGGGCGTGTTCATGTACTCGCTGGCCTACTTGTGCGTGTACCACGCCGAAATGCATGTGCCGTCGGGGTTGGTCGCGGTCGGCTACTCGGCCTCGCCACTGGTCAACGGCATCGGTGCGTGGCTGCTCTGGCGCAGCGCGCTGACGCCGCGGTTCCTGGCTGGCGGCGTGCTCTGCGTGCTCGGTGTGGCGCTGATCTTCGCGCCCGAGTTCGGCCGCGTGACGGCGGGCGACGCCACCCTGCGCGGCGCGCTGTTCACCGTCGGCGCGGTCGCGCTGTCGGCGGTGGGCAGCCTGATGGCCAGCCGCAATGCCGCGCACCGGCTGCCGTTCTGGCCCACCCTCGGCTGGGGCATGCTCTACGGCGCGCTGCTGTCGGCATTGGTGCTGGCCGCCAGCGGCCAGGCTGTCACGCTGCCCTCGCCTTTGGCGGCACCCGCGTGGTGGCTGTCATTGGCCTACCTGGCGATCGCCGGCTCGGTGATCGCGTTTGCCTGCTACCTCACGCTGCAGCAACGCATCGGCCCCGGTGCGGCCTCCACCGTCGGTGTGATGACGCCGGTGCTGGCGCTGGTGATCTCGACCGCGTTCGAGGGCTTCCGCCCGGTGGCGCTGACCTGGCTCGGCGGCGCGCTCGCGGTGGCCGGCAACCTGCTGATTTTGCGGCCGCGGTTCAGGCCGGGCGACGCTCGGGCAGGGGGATGATCTCGGTTTCGCCCGGCACCTGAGGGAAGGTCGAGTTCGGCTGGGCCGCCCAGGCTTCGGCGGCTTGCGCGATCGCGTCCTTGCGGCTGGCGACGAAGTTCCACCCCATGAAGCGGTGACCGAGCGGCTCGCCACCGATCAGCACCCCGCGCGCCGGCTGCGCGGCGGCGATCCGAACGCCGGCGCCCGCGGCCAGCGCGATGTCCAGGTACAGCGTGGGCGAGTGCGTGGGCACGGGCGACACGGCACCGAAGGCCGCGCCGATCAACAGGTAGGTCACCGTCGCCAGGCCGATATGCGGGTGCGGCCGCACGTCGTGTTCGTCGCCGGGCTGGGCCTGGATCGGGCCGAAGTGGTCGCAGAACAGGAACGGCCCGACCGACTGACGCGCGGCCGGGGCAGCAAGCGGCGCACGGTGAAGCCAGCGCCGAGATCTTTATTGTGAGGCGCGAGCAGGTGCATGGATTGCCGTCCTTCTTCGAGCGATCGCCGATGGTAGGCGCACCTACAATCCGCGCCTCGCTTCCCAAGAGAATCTCATGAGCCTGCAATGCGGCATCGTCGGCTTGCCCAACGTCGGCAAGTCGACTCTCTTCAATGCCCTGACCAAGGCCGGCATCGCGGCCGAGAACTACCCGTTTTGCACCATCGAGCCCAATGTCGGGGTGGTCGAGCTGCCCGACCCGCGCCTGGCGCGACTGGCGGCGATCGTCGAGCCCGAGCGCGTGGTGCCGGCGATCGTCGAATTCGTCGACATCGCCGGGCTGGTGGC
>JANMSR010000095.1:0-7962 GCA_031389565.1 Burkholderiales bacterium | reverse complement strand
CGCTGGTCGAAGTCCTCGCCGCCGAGGAAGGTGTCGCCGTTGGTCGACAGCACTTCGAACTGCATCTCGCCGTCGACATCGGCGATCTCGATGATCGAGATGTCGAAGGTGCCGCCACCGAGGTCGAAGACCGCGATCTTGCGGTCGCCCTTGCCGTGCTTGTCCAGGCCGAAGGCCAGCGCCGCCGCGGTCGGCTCGTTGATGATGCGCTTGACATCCAGGCCCGCGATGCGGCCGGCGTCCTTGGTCGCCTGGCGCTGCGAGTCGTTGAAGTAGGCCGGCACGGTGATCACCGCTTCGGTGACTTCTTCACCGAGGTAGTCCTCGGCGGTCTTCTTCATCTTGCGCAGCACTTCGGCCGACACCTGTGGCGGCGCCAGCTTCTTGCCGCGCACTTCGACCCAGGCGTCGCCGTTGTCGGCGGCAGCGATGGTGTAGGGCATCAGGTCGATGTCCTTTTGCACTTCCTTCTCGGTGAACTTGCGCCCGATCAGGCGCTTGACCGCATACAGCGTGTTGCGCGGGTTGGTGACCGCCTGGCGCTTGGCCGAGGCGCCGACGAGAATCTCACCGTCGTCCTGGTAGGCAATGATCGAGGGCGTGGTGCGCGCACCCTCGCTGTTCTCGATCACCTTGGTGGTGTTGCCCTCCATGATGGCCACGCACGAGTTGGTCGTGCCCAGGTCGATGCCGATGATCTTGCCCATGTTCTGTGCTCCTGAAAGAGAAATCTGGTTGTCTTCGAGTTGTGGATAACTTGGCGACTTTCAAGCCTGCATTTGGGTTCACTTGGCAGTCATTTCGCCGCCGCCACCGTGACCAGCGCCGGCCGCAGCACGCGCTCGCTGATCAGGTAGCCTTTTTGCAGCACGGCGACCACGGTATTGGCCTCTTGATCGGCCGGCACGACGCTGATGGCCTGGTGCTGACGCGGGTCGAACCGGGTGCCCGCTGGCGGCGCAATCTCGACCACCTTGTTGCGCTCGAGCGCCGAGCTGAGCTGACGCAGCGTGGCATGCACGCCTTCGAGCACCTGGGCGGTGGCGGCGTCGGGTTGGGCGATGGCCGCCTGCAGGCTGTCCATCACCGGCAGCAAGGTTTCGGCGAACGACTCGATCGCGTACCTGCGCGCCTTGCCCATCTCATCCTCGGCGCGGCGGCGGGTGTTCTCAGCTTCGGCACGGGCGCGCAGGAACGCGTCGTTGACTTCGGTGAAGCGCGCTTGCAACTCGCTCAACTCGGCCTCGGCCGTGGTTTCAGGTTGAACGCCGGCGGCGTCCTGCGCGGGCTCGGCCGAGATTGCGGCAGGAGCATTGTTGTCCGGGAGGGTCATGTTGACTGGCAGAGGAAATGGATCGGTTCGTGGCCAGATGGGGGTCAATCCCGCAGCTTCAAGAAGGGCATTTAGACCGCCGTGCGGGCGCTGCATGGCTGGCGCGGCAGCGCGCTCAGCGGGGCTCGTCGTCGATCGAGGCGCTCCAGCGCTGCCACTGCACCTGGGTGCGCTCGAGCTCGCGGCGGTCGCGCTTGGTCGGCCGACCTTGCTCAATGGTCTGGGCCGGCTCGGGGGCCAGCCGCCGGGCTTCGGCTGCGCGTTGCCGGTCGGCCAGACTCGCCGCCGTTTCCTCGTACAGCGCCTGGGCCACGGGCGCCGGGCCGCGCTGGGTTGACAGCGCCCGGATCACCAGCGTGCGCTGGATGCCCCCTTCAAGGCGCAAGACCAGGGTGTCTCCCGGGCGCAATTCGCGCGCCGGCTTGGCCGGCTGACCGTTGACGTGGACGCGGCCGCGATCGACCGCCTCGGCGGCCAGCGACCGGGTCTTGTACAAGCGCGCGGCCCAAAGCCACTTGTCCAGGCGCGCACGATCATTCGGGGCAGTCATCGACCCCGATTATCGACAGGTCGGCATCCGCACTTGTCCTAGGTACTTGCCACCGGCCGGCGAGGGCGGCGCGCGGCATGATCCACCCGATCCGAAACCTGCTCGATGGAGAGACCCGATGCGCCGTGATAGCTTTCTCAAGACCCTGGCTGCGCTGGCCGCGGCTGGCTCGCTGCCGCTGGCGGCGCGAGCTGCCGCCGCCAACCTGAAAATGATGATTCCGGCCAACCCCGGCGGCGGCTGGGACACGACCGGCCGCGCGCTCGGCAAGGCCCTGCAGGACGCCGGCGCGGCGGCCAGCGTGAGTTACGACAACAAGGGCGGCGCCGCCGGCGCCCTCGGGCTGGCGCAGTTCGTCAATGCCAGCAAGGGCGATCCGAACGCCTTGATGGTGATGGGCGCCGTGATGCTCGGCGGCATCATCACCAGCAAGCCGCCGGTGAACCTGAGCCAGGCCACGCCGATCGCGCGCCTGACCAGCGAATACAACGTCTTCGTGCTGCCCGCTGCGTCGCCGCTGAAGACCATGCAGGACGTGGTCGAGCAGATGAAGAAGGACCCCGGCAGCGTCAAGTGGGGCGGCGGCTCGCGCGGCTCCACCGAGCACATCGCCGCGGCGATGATCGCGCGCGCCGTCGGCGTCGATCCGGCCAAGATCAACTACGTCGCTTTCCGTGGCGGCGGCGAGGCCACAGCCGCCATCCTCGGCGGCAACGTCACGGTCGGCGGCAGCGGCTACAGCGAGTTCGCCGAGTACATCACCACCGGCAAGATGCGCGCGCTGGCCGTCACCTCCGACAAGCGTCTGAAAGGCGTCGAGGTGCCGACGTTGAAGGAGCAGGGCCTCGACGTGGTGATCGGCAACTGGCGCGGCGTGTACGGCGCGCCGGGCATCACGGCCGAGCAGCGCAAGGCACTGACCGAGCTGATCGTCAAGGGCACAAGGAGCAAGGCCTGGGCTGACGCGCTGGAGAAGAACAACTGGACCGCAGCGCTGATGACGGGACCCGATTTCGACAAGTTCGTCGACGACGAGTTCGCCAGCCTGCGCGCCGTGATGGCCAAGTCGGGAATGATCTGATCGTGGCTTCGCGAGTGGCCGAAACCGCGGTCGGCGCTGGCGTGCTGGTGGTTGGTGGCCTGCTCGCAGTGGGCGCGGTGGGCATCTCCGGCGAGGCCGGCTACGGCGGTGTCGGACCGAACTTCCTGCCCTGGGTGGTGGCGACCTTTCTGGTCGTGTGCGGCGCCTTCCTGTTGTGGGAGGCGGCCAGCGGCGGCTATCGCGCCATTGACGATCCCGAGGGCGCGGCCGACGGCCATTGGGTGGGCTTTGCCTGGGTCTCGGCCGGGTTGCTCGCCAACGCGGCGTTGATCACGACGATCGGCTTTGTGCTCAGTTGCGGTCTTTGCTTTGCGCTCGCGGTGCGCGGATTCAAGGCGGCTGAAGGCTTGGCCATTGGCGGCGTGCGAGGGTGGCTGACCGCGGCCGCGATCGGCATCGCGATTGCGGCCGCGGTGTTCTGGATGTTCACGCAGTTGCTGGCCATCAACCTGCCGGGCCTCACTTCGACGGGCTGGTTGTGAGCGCGCCGGGCCGCCCCAAGCGCGAACGCCCCGCTCGGCGGGGCAGCGCGCAGCGCGTGGGGTGCACACCATGACCGACATCCTCGGCCTGCTGTGGCAGGGCTTTCAGACAGCGGGCACGCCGATCAACCTGCTGTGGGCGCTGCTCGGGTGCACGCTGGGCACCGCGGTGGGCGTGCTGCCGGGCATCGGGCCGGCGACTGCGGTGGCGATGCTGCTGCCGATCACGCTGAAGGTCGAGCCGACGGCATCGATGATCTTCTTTGCCGGCATCTACTACGGCGCGATGTACGGCGGCTCGACGACCTCGATCCTGCTCAACACGCCCGGCGAGGCCGGTTCGATGGTGACCGCGCTCGAAGGCAACAAGATGGCCAAGAACGGCCGCGCCGGCGCCGCGCTGGCGACGGCCGCGATCGGCTCGTTCGTCGCCGGCACGATTGCCACTGTGCTGGTGACACTGTTCGCGCCGCTGGTCGCTGCCTATGCCATCCGGCTCGGGCCGCCCGAGTATTTTCTGTTAATGGTGTTGGCCTTTTGCACCGTCAGCGCGGTGCTCGGCAAGAGCACGCTGCGCGGCCTGACCTCGCTGTTCGTTGGCTTGGCGATGGGGCTGGTGGGCCTGGACCAGATTTCCGGCCAGGCGCGCTACACCGGTGGCGTGCCCGAGTTCATGGATGGGCTCGAAGTGGTGCTGATCGCGGTCGGCCTGTTCGCCGTTGCCGAGGTGCTGTATGCCGTGCTCTACCAGGCTCGCCAGGTCGAAACGCAGAATCGCGTGAGCAAGGTGCACATGACCGGGGCCGAGTGGCGCCGCTCGTGGCCGGCCTGGCTGCGTGCCACGGCGATCGGCTTCCCCTTCGGCTGCATACCGGCCGGAGGCAGCGAGATCCCGACCTTCCTCAGCTACGCCACCGAGAAGAAGATTTCCAAGCACCCCGAGGAGTTCGGCAGCATCGGCGCGATCGAAGGCGTGGCCGGTCCCGAGGCGGCCAACAACGCGGCCATCACGGCCACGCTGATCCCGCTGCTCACGCTCGGCATACCGACCTCCAATACCACGGCGATCCTGCTCGGCGCGTTTCAAAACTACGGCATCCAGCCCGGGCCGCAACTGTTCGACAAGAACGCGGCGCTGGTGTGGGCGCTGATCGCGTCGCTGTACATCGGCAACGTGATGCTGCTGATCCTGAACCTGCCGTTGATCGGGCTGTGGGTCAAGTTGCTCAAGCTGCCGAAGCCGCCGCTCTACGCCGGGATCCTGATTTTCGCCACCGTCGGCGTGTACGGCATGCGCCAGTCTGCGTTCGACCTGGTGTTGCTGTACGCGATCGGCTTGCTCGGCGTGGTCATGCGGCGCTTCGATTTCCCGACGGCGCCGGTGGTGGTCGGCATGATCCTCGGCCCCTTGGCCGAGGCTCAGTTGCGCAATGCGATGTCGATCGGCGAGGGCAAGTGGACGGTGTTCGTCGAGCGGCCGATGTCGTTGGCCCTGCTGGTGGTGGTGGCGGCGGTGCTGGTGCTGCCGCGGGCCGTGAAGCTGCTGCGCAGAAGCCGCGCCTAGTCTTTCGCACCCATCGCCAGGGCGCGGGCACGTTGTGCCGTCAGCGCATCTGCGTCGGCCGCGGACGTGGCGGGCCAACCTTGCAGGTGGCGCTGCGCGATCGCAGCCAGCGCTGCGATCCATTCATGCTGATCGTTCAGGCAGGCGATGTAGTGGAACGCCTGGCCCCCGGCGGCCAGGTAGGCCGCGCGCGCTTGCTGGTCGATCTCTTCCAGCGTCTCGAGGCAATCGGCGGTGAAGCCGGGGCACATCACGTCGATGCGCTGGATGCCTTGTCGGGCCAGCGCCACCAAGCTCGGCTCGGTGTACGGCGTCAGCCACTTGGCTTTACCAAAGCGGCTCTGGAAGGTGACCAGCAACTCGCCTTTGGCCAGGCCGAGCCGCTCGCCGAGCAGGCGCGCGGTGACATGGCACTCGCAGTGGTAAGGATCGCCGAGGTGCAGCGAGCGCTGGGGAACGCCGTGAAAGCTCAGCACCAGCCGCTCGCCGCGGCCGTGGGTCAGCCAATGGTTGCGCACGCGCTGTGCCAGGGCGTTGACGTAGCCCGGGTCGTCGTGGAAGTGGTTGACCAAGCGCAGCTCGGGCTGGCGCCGCTGCTGGCGCATCCAGGCCATCACGGCATCATTGACGCTGGCCGTGGTCGCCGCGGCGTACTGCGGGTACAGCGGCAACACCAGGATGCGGGTGGCATGGGCGGCTTTCAACTCGTCGAGCACGCTGGCAATCGAAGGATTGCCGTAGCGCATGGCATGGCGCACCAGCAGCGCTGCGGGCGGGTGGCCGCGTTCACCGAGATAGCCCGCGAGCAGTGTGGCTTGCTTGGCCGTCCAGACCGCCAGCGGCGAGCCGCTCGCGGTCCAGACGCTGGCGTACTTGGCCGCCGACTTGGCCGGCCGCACGCGCAGGATGACGCCGTGCAGGATCAGCCACCACAGCGCACGCGGGATCTCGACCACGCGCGGATCGCTGAGGAACTCGCGCAGGTAGCGGCGCAGCGCCGCCGGCGTGGGCTCGTCGGGCGTGCCGAGGTTGACCAGCAGCACCGCAGTGCGCGGCGGCGTGCCGTGGGACAGGGCGGGCTCGGGCTGGAACGTCATGGCCGCGGATTGTCGGCGATGGCGGTGACGCGCCGCGCGCGGCGCGTGCGGCCCGGGCTCAATCGGCGTCGGCCGGGTCGTAGGGCTGCGTGTCGGCCAGGTGCACGACCTCGAAACGCACCGCGGCCGATGTCGGGTCAGACGGCGAGCCGCCCAGGCCGATCACGCCGTTGCCGTGCAGGGTGCAGGTGCCGCGGCGCAGGCTGACGATTTCCTCTTCGCTGGCAAAGCGCACATAGGTGCCGTTGTAGCTGAGATCGGCCAGCGAGAACACGCCGCCATGCCAGTCGAGCCGCACATGCTGGCGCGAGACGCGCGAGTCATCGACACAGAATGCGCTCTGTGGGCTGCGCCCGAGCACCACCGGCATGCGCAAGCTCGAAAAGACGCGGTTCATGCGCTGCCAGATCAGGCGGATCCCGTCGGGCTCGGCTGAGGGGGCCACGGCGCCGAACGCGGTGGCGACGACATCGGTGCTGGCGCGCTTGCCGCCCAGCAGGTGCACATGCACCGGCTCGGCACGGCCGCGCAGGTGCATCCAGTCGAGGCTGCGAAAGCGCAGTTGCTGCTCGCGCGGCAGGCCGCCAAAGACGGCGTCGGTGAGCAGGATCTCGTTGTCGCCGGCATGGTCGAGCAGCCGTGCGGCGACATTGACCGCGTCGCCGAAGCAGTCACCGCCCATCTCGACGATCTCGCCGCGCGCCAGCGCCACTTGCAGGCGCAGCGCGCGCAGACCGGCCGATGCACCATGCGCGCTGCCCCGCGTGACCAACAACTCCAGCGAGTCCTGCATCAGGCCGGCAGCCTGCAGGGCCGGGGCAGAGGCTTCGAAAACCGCCATCAGTCCGTCGCCCAAGGTCTTGACCACCAGGCCGCCGCGCCCGGTCACGCTCTTGCCCAACTCGCTGACGGTGTGCGTGACGACCGACGTGGCCTCGGCATTGCCGAGCCGCTCGAACAGCGAGGTGCTGCCGCGCAGGTCGGCGAATAACACGGTGCGTTCAGCGATGCGGGTCATCGGCGGCAGAGGTGATGTATCGCCCTTTAGCCTTGAAGGGACCTGATTCGGCCGGGCCCGCTATTACAGGTTATCCAAGTAAGTCCTGAGTTTGTCAGAGCGGCTCGGGTGCTTCAACTTGCGGATCGCCTTGGCCTCGATCTGGCGGATGCGTTCGCGCGTGACATCGAATTGCTTGCCAACCTCTTCGAGCGTGTGGTCGGTGCTCATCTCGATGCCGAAACGCATGCGCAGTACCTTGGCCTCGCGCGGGGTCAGCGAATCGAGGATGTCCTTGACGACGTCGCGCAGGCCGGCCTGCATCGCTGCGTCGACCGGGGCCACGTTGTTGGTGTCTTCGATGAAGTCGCCGAGGTGGCTGTCGTCGTCGTCGCCGATCGGCGTTTCCATCGAGATCGGTTCCTTGGCGATCTTCATGATCTTGCGGATCTTGTCCTCGGGGATCTCCATCTTCTCGGCCAGCGTCGGCGCGTCGGGCTCGTAGCCGAACTCTTGCAGATGTTGCCGCGAGATGCGATTCATCTTGTTGATGGTCTCGATCATGTGCACCGGAATCCGGATCGTGCGCGCCTGGTCGGCGATGCTTCTGGTGATGGCCTGGCGAATCCACCAGGTGGCATAGGTCGAGAACTTGTAGCCGCGGCGGTATTCGAACTTGTCGACCGCCTTCATCAGGCCGATGTTGCCTTCCTGGATCAGGTCGAGGAACTGCAGGCCGCGGTTGGTGTACTTCTTGGCGATCGAGATCACCAGGCGCAGGTTGGCCTCGATCATCTCTTTCTTCGCGTCACGCGACGATTTTTCGCCGGCGTTCAT
>JANMSR010000028.1:0-3171 GCA_031389565.1 Burkholderiales bacterium | reverse complement strand
AGGCGACGCGGGACAAACACGAAGCGATGGGCTTCTTCGACGGCTGGAACACCTGCATCGACCAGCTCGAGGCGTTCGCTCGGCAGTCTTACTGACTGAATCGGGCGCGACGCACACGCAGCACTGCGTTCTGCCGACCGCGGCACGCGGGGCGACAAAGGTCAGCCGGCCGGCCTCCGGCGAATGCGTTGCAATCCTGCGCCGATCACAAGCATGGTGCCCATCAACGCGAGCGTGCCCGGCTCGTCGACGCTCACCACGTCGACATGGATGATGGTCGGTATGACATTGCTGTTGAAGAACTCCAGCGCCGGGATGGTGAAGGTATAGCGTTCACTACCGATGGTGACCACGTTCGGCACCTGCAAGCGCGGCAGCGGTGCCAGCGTTGTGGTGCAGATGGTGTTCATGCGCTTCAACCCCGACGGCACGCTGGCCAGCACGCACAAGGTGCAGCGCGACATGGTGCTGGTGCGCGACCATAATCACATCAGCGGCACCGTCGCCGCCCAGACCATCGACACCGCCGGCGTCGTGATGCAACGCGGCTGCGCCAGCGAAACCGCGGTGCGGGTCTTCTGACTTCAACCCAGGGAACCCGCATGAAATCAAACCTCCGCATCAGCCAACGGGCTGTAGCGCTCGTTCTTTTCATCGGCATCACGGTCGCGGCCTGCGGCGGCGGCCACGACGAGGTTGCGGCCGCCGACCCCTGCACCACCGCAGCGAACACACCGGTCGACACCCCCTTCTGCCGCGGCCAGGCGAACTTTCGTGACCGCGCGCTGGCGGGCCTGGGCGGGAACGGCCGGGCGTGTTCCGACTGCCACATGGACACGGCGAACTTTCAGCTCACCCCGGCGGCCGCGCAGACGAGGTTGGCGCAGGTGACCGCGTCGGGCGTCGACGACCCGCTGTTCCGCGCCATCGACGCCGACGACTTCCGCGCCAACGGCGCCGCCGCGCGCGACTTCAGCAACCTGACGCAGAACGCCCTGGTTCGCGTCACGATCCCGCTGCCCGTGAACGTGAAGCTGCTCGACTGCGGCGCCACGGTGCCCTGCCCGGCCACGGCCGCGCCCACCAGCGAAACCTTTGCCGACGTCTGGCGCGCGGTGCCCTCGATCTTCGACGCCAGGATCACCGGCCCCGATGCTGTGGCTCCCGTCTGGTCGCGCGGGCCGAACCCGAGCGGCGGTTACCAGCTCGACGGCCGCATCGACACGCTGCAGAACCAGGCGCTCGCCGCGCTGCACGCCCATGCGTCGATCAGCATCGACCCGCCGGCCAGCTTCCTTGACGACCTGGCAGCCTTCCAGAACACGCAGTTCTCCTCCCCGAGCGTGAAGACCCTGTCTGACGCCATCGCGGCCGGCACGAGCCCACTGCCCGACCCCGACCCGGTGCTGAACGCGCTAGAGACGACGGGCAAGTCGGTCTTCAACCGGGCCTGCGCCCAGTGCCACGGCAACACGGGCGGCCACCCGAGCGGCAGCACCCCGATCCTGCAGGGAACGCAGGGCACGCCCACCGCGATCGTCCGCTACCACGACATCGCAACCACCTGCCCGCGGCCGGTGGATACCGCAACGCCCGCGCGCTTCACCTTCGCGGCCTGCAGCCCGAGCCAGATGAAGAACGTGCGCACCTACCAGATCACCAACAGCGGTGCGCCGCCGAGCGGCACCGCGTGCGGCGGCGCTGCGCCGCAGCCGCCGTGCGTCACGCGCCTCACGACATCGGACCCGGGCCGGATGCTGCTCACCGGCTTTCCGCAACCCGGCGGCCCGGGCGATATCCAGCACTTCGACATCCCGCGCCTGCGCGGCATCGGCCGCACCGCGCCCTACTTCCACAACAACACCGCGGCCACACTGGAAGAGATGCTCGACCACTACAACGCGTTCTTCAAGCGCGTGGCGATCCAGGCGCCGGCCGCCGCGTTCCTGACCACGCAACCTGGCGTCGTTCCGCCCGTGCACGACCGTCCATTTAGCGACGCCGAAGTGCCGGCGCTGCTGGCTTACCTGCGCAAGCTCTGATCGACAACTTAATTGCGTGAACCGGCTGCCGACTTGGCCGAGCGCATCAACCGCATGGCGCGCAGCCTGCACGGCAAGCTCGATGCCAAGCGCGCGCTGCTGCCGGCCATCAGCCACGAGCTGCGCAGATCCGCTAGAGGAGCGCCTGCGTGAACGCCGAGCTGGTGGAAGAGGGCGAGCACCGCAGCGCGCTGCTGCGCGACCTGGGCGAGGATGCGCGACCTGATCACCGAGCTGCGGATGAGCGAACGCCTGGCCAGCGGCCACGCCGCGCTGCACACCGAGCCGGTGGACCTGCCCGCGCTGGTGCGTGAACTGGTGGCCACGCAGTTTGCCGATGCAGCGCTCAACCTGCAGCTCGACGACCATTTGGCCCCCGTGCGTGCTGACCGCATGCGCGTGCGCCTGCTGCTGCGCAACCTGATCGACCGCTGTTGCCCGCCTGGTTGCCGATGAAGGGCCCAGCGCCGTGCAGCGCTGGCTGCAAGTGCTGAAGGCCGGCGGTACTTTGAAGCCGCTGGAGCTGCTGCAGCTCGCGGGCATCGACCTCGGCTCGCCGGCGCCGATTCGCGCTGCCGTGGCGTATGTGGGCTCCCTGGTCGATGAGTTGGAGCGCGCGTTCCCGACCTGAATCTGCGCGATGTATTACCATGCATGGCCTGAGTAACACTGTCGGAGAGCACCATGGCCACCACGTTGACGAGCAAAGGCCAAGTCACGATCCCCAAACGCATCCGCGACGCGCTGCATTTGCAGCCGGGTGCGGCGGTGGAGTTCTCGGTCAATGCCGGCGGCGAGGTGGTGCTGCATCCGCCGCGACCAGCGCGCAAGGGCGCCCCGCGCAAGGACCGCTTCGATGCGGTGCGGGGCCGCGCCGATGTTCGCTGGCGCACCGATGAGCTGATGAAGCTGCTGCGCGCGGACTGATGCTGCTCGTCGACACCAACGTGTTGGTGGACGTGCTGCAGAACGATCCGCAGTGGGCCGATTGGTCGATTGCCCAGTTGCGCGCGCAGGCGCAACTGCATCAACTGGTGATCAACCCGGTGATCTATGCCGAACTGTCGTTGTCGTTCTCGACCTTCGAGGCCTTGGACCGCGTGGTGGCCACGATGGAACTGGCGATGCA
>JANMSR010000180.1:0-5183 GCA_031389565.1 Burkholderiales bacterium | reverse complement strand
GCCGTGTGCGGCGCGTTCTTCAGCGGGTTGTCCTCGCGCGGCCAGGCGCCGCTTTCGACCTGGCGGATCTCGTCGCGGATGGCGATCATGGCGTCGCAGAAGCGGTCGAGTTCGGCCAGCGGCTCGCTCTCGGTCGGCTCGACCATCAGCGTGCCGGGCACCGGGAACGACAGCGTCGGCGCGTGAAAGCCATAGTCGATCAAGCGCTTGGCCACGTCTTCGGCGCTGATGCCGGCGCTGTCTTTCAGCGGCCGCAGATCGAGGATGCATTCGTGCGCGACACCGCCGCCCTTCAAGCCCTCCACCTCGCTGCTGTAGTGGATGCTGTAGTGCTCGGCCAGCCGCGCCGCGATGTAGTTGGCCGACAGGATCGCCACCTCGGTGGCGGCGGTCAGGCCCTGGGCACCCATCATGCGCACATACATCCAACTGATCGGCAGCACGCCCGCGTTGCCCAGAGGTGCCGCAGAGACGGCACCCACCGGCGTGTCGCGACCCGTGGCGGTGTGGTGGCCGGGCAGGAAGGGCACCAGGTCCTCGACCACGCACACCGGGCCGACACCCGGCCCGCCGCCGCCATGCGGGATGCAGAAAGTCTTGTGCAGATTCAGGTGACTCACGTCGCCGCCGAACTCGCCCGGCGCGGCCACGCCGACGAGCGCGTTCATGTTCGCGCCGTCGACATACACCCGCCCGCCATGCTGGTGCACCAGCGCGCACAGCTCCTTGACATGCGGGTCGAAGACGCCGTAGGTGGAGGGGTAGGTGATCATGATCGCGGCCAGGTTCGCACTGTGCTGCGCGCACTTGGCGGCCAGGTCGGCCATGTCGACGTTGCCCAGCGCATCGCACTTGACGACCACCACGCTCATGCCGGCCATCTGCGCGCTGGCCGGGTTGGTGCCGTGCGCCGACTCCGGAATCAGGCAGACGCTGCGCTGGCCTTCGTTGCGCGACGCATGCCAGGCGCGAATCGCCAGCAGACCGGCGTACTCGCCCTGCGAGCCGGCGTTAGGCTGCAGGCTGACGCCGGCATAAC
This sequence comes from Burkholderiales bacterium, assembly GCA_031389565.1. Lineage (GTDB taxonomy): Bacteria > Pseudomonadota > Gammaproteobacteria > Burkholderiales > Burkholderiaceae_C > CADEEN01. The sequence continues at coordinate 4,144 of JANMSR010000180.1, read as the reverse complement.
CGGTGGCTTGGCTCAGCCAGTCGCAGAGCTGGTCGTTGAGCAAGGCATAACCCGCGAGCTGGTCGGCCGGCGCGAACGGGTGCATCTGCGCGAACTCTGGCCAGGTGATCGGGATCATCTCGCTGGTGGCGTTCAACTTCATCGTGCACGAGCCGAGCGGGATCATCGTGCGGTCCAGGGCGAGGTCTTTGTCGGAGAGCTGGCGGATGTAGCGCAGCATCTCGGTTTCGCTGTGGTGGGAGTTGAACACCGGGTGGCTGAGAAAGGCGCTGGTGCGGCGCAGCGACAACGGGATCAGCGGCTCGATGCCCTTGGCGTAGCCGGCGATGGCCGGACGCACCGCGCCCTCGGGTGCGAACCACGACCACAGCGCTTCGATGTCGGCGCGGGTGGTGGTTTCATCCAGCGCGATGCCCAGGTGCTTGGGCGAGGCGCGGCGCAGGTTGGCGCCGGCGGCCACCGCGCGCGCGGCAATCGCATCGCTGCGCTCGCCCGTTTCGACCGTCAAGGTGTCGAAGGCATACGGGTTCAACACCTTCAGGCCCATCGCGTTCAGGCCGTGGGCGAGGATCGCGGTGTAGCTGGCCACGCGCCGGGCAATGCGCTTCAGGCCCTCGGGGCCATGGTAGACCGCGTACATGCTGGCAATCACCGCCAGCAGCACCTGCGCGGTGCAGATGTTGGAGGTGGCCTTCTCGCGCCGGATGTGCTGCTCGCGGGTTTGCAGCGCCAGCCGGTAGGCCGGCGCGCCGTGCGCATCGACGCTGACGCCCACCAGCCGGCCGGGCATCGAGCGCTTGAACTCGTCGCGACAGGCCAGGAACGCGGCATGCGGGCCGCCGGCGCCCATCGGCACGCCCAAGCGCTGCGAGTTGCCGACGACGATGTCGGCGTCGAACTCGCCCGGCGGCACCAGCAGCGTGAGCGCGAGCAAGTCGGCGGCGACAATGAAGGCCGCGCCCTTGGCATGCGCCTGCTCTACCCAAGGCCGCAGGTCATGGATCAGCCCGGTGGTGGCAGGGTACTGAGCGACGACGGCGAAATAGTCGTGCTCCTGCATCAATTGCGGCGCCATCCCCACGCGCACGTTCAGACCCAGCGGTGCGGCACGGGTGCGGATGACCTCGATGGTCTGCGGATGGCAATCGCCGGCGACGATGATCGTGTCGGACTTGGACTTCACGCTGCGCTTGGCCAGCGTCATCGCCTCGGCCGCGGCGGTGGCTTCGTCGAGCATCGAGGCATTGGCCATGGCCATGCCGGTGAGATCGCAGACCATCGTCTGGAAGTTCACCAGCGCTTCCATGCGGCCCTGTGAAATCTCGGCCTGGTAGGGCGTGTAGGCGGTGTACCAGGCCGGGTTCTCGAGGATGTTGCGACCGATGACACCCGGCGTGTGCGTGTCGTGGTAGCCCTGGCCGATGAAGCTCTTTAGCACCCGGTTCTTCGCCGCGACTGCACGCAACTCGGCCAGGGCCTGGGCTTCGCTGGCCGGCGCCGGCAGCGCCATGGCCTGCGCGCGTGCGATCGAACGCGGCACCACGGCTTCGATCAGCGAGCGCCTGGATGCGGCGCCGATGACCGACAGCATGTGCAGTTCGTCGCTCGCGGACGGCCCGATGTGGCGCGACTGGAACTCGCAGGCGTTTTCGAGCGCGTCGAGCGGCTGGGTGGCGGACATCAACATGGAACGACTTCCTGGTCAGCGAAGAGAATCAAAGCTTCTTCAGAAGCGCGTCGTAGCCCGGCGGGTCGAGCAACTGTTCGAACTGCTCCATGCGCGTCACATGGACCTTGAAGAACCAGCCGATGCCCATCGGATCGCTGTTGGCCAGCGACGGGTCGCTGCGCAGCGCCTCGTTGACCTCGACCACTTCGCCCTCGACCGGCATGTACATGTCAGCCGCGGCCTTGACCGATTCGACGACGCCGATGACATCGCCCTTCTTGTAGGTCTTGCCGACTTCGGGCAGCTCGACGAAGACCACGTCGCCCAGCGCGTCCTGCGCGTGCAGCGTGATGCCGACCACCGCGGCTTCATGGTCCTCGATGTTGATCCACTCGTGGTCGGGGGTGAACATGGTCGTCATGGGTGCGCTCCTGGTGGGGTTGAATGGTCAGCGGACATAGCCGGGTGGCAGGAAGGGCAGGGCGGTCACGCGCATCGGCTGGCGTTTGCCGCGCACCTCGGCGTAGACCTCGTGGTTGATGATGGCGTGGTTGGCCGCCAGGTAGGCCATCGCGATCGGCTGGTTCACGGTCGGCGCCAGCGTGCCACTGGTCACGTGGCCGAGCTTGTGGCCCAGCGTATCGACCAGGGTCGCCCCTTCGCGCACCGGAATGCGCTCGAGCCCGACCAGGCCCACGCGCTTGATCTGCACGCCGGTGGCCAACTGGCCGGCGATCTTGTCGGCGCCCGGGTAATGCCCGGCGCGCGCGCCACCCGGGCGGCGCACCTTCTGGATCGCCCAGGTCAGGCCGGCTTCGACCGGCGTGGTGTGCTCGTTGATGTCGTGGCCGTACAGGCACAGCCCCGACTCCAGCCGCAGCGTGTCGCGCGCGCCCAGCCCGGCCGGCTTGACTTCGGGTTGCGCCAGCAGGGCCTTGGCGAGTGCGACGGCTGCTTCGGCCGGCACTGAAATCTCGAAGCCGTCTTCGCCGGTGTAGCCGCTGCGCGTGACGAAGCACTCGGTGCCGGCCAGCGTGTACGTGCCCCCGGTCATGAAGGTCAGCTTGCCCACGCCCTCGGCCAGCCGCGACAGCGCCTTCACCGCCTTTTGCCCCTGTAGCGCGAGCAGCGCGCGCTCAGGCATCGGCAGCACCTGGCAACGGTGGCTGAGGTGGGTGATCAGGTGCCTGGTGTCGGCGACTTTGCACGCGGCGTTGACGACGACGAACAGGTCGTTGGGCCGCCGCGCGATCATCAGGTCGTCGCGGATGCCGCCCGCGGCATTGGTGAACAAGGCGTAGCGCTGCTTGCCCACGGCCAAGTCGATCAGATCCATCGGCACCAGCGTTTCGAGCGCCGCCGCAGCGTCGCTGCCGACCAGCCGCAACTGGCCCATGTGCGAGACTTCGAACAGCGCCGCCGACTCGCGGCACTGGCGGTGCTCGGCAATGATGCCGCCAGGGTAGTTGACCGGCATCGAATAGCCCGCGAACGGCACCATCTTGGCGCCCAGTTCGAGGTGCAGGTCGTACAGCGGCGTGCGCAAGAGATCGGCGGACATGATGAGTCTGGCTCCCGGGGGCGATCGATGCCGCCATCCTAAGCTGGCGGTCCGTGGCCCTCGCTGTCCGCTTTACCTGAGAGATTGGCGGCGCCGCCCTACGGGCGATCGGCCGCTTGCCCCTTCGGTGGGCTGCGTCGGGCGCAGCCTCTCTCCAGTGAGGTCACGCCTGCCATTTGGCAGGCGTTTGCCAGTCCTTTTGCCTGAGCGTTACGCCGCGGTTTTCACACCCCGGCTTCGCCTTCGGCGGCCCGCCCATGAACAAACTTCGGCGGGCTCTCTCCTGGCGGGCGGCAGTGTAGCAGCGCTTCGCTCTCTTGCATGGGGCGCGCAGGCCTTGCGCGACACCCAGCTTCACATCCCCGCGTAATTCGGCCCGCCGCCCCCCTCGGGCGCGACCCAGACGATGTTCTGCGTCGGGTCCTTGATGTCGCAGGTCTTGCAGTGCACGCAGTTCTGCGCGTTGATTTGCAGGCGCTCGCCGCCATTGTCGTTCTTCACGAATTCGTAGACGCCGGCGGGGCAGTAGCGGCTTTCGGGGCCGGCGTACTCGGCAAGGTTGGTGGCTACCGGCACCTTGGCGTCGATCAGCGTCAGGTGCGCCGGCTGGTTCTCTTCGTGGTTGGTGTTGCTGATGAAGACCGAGCTCAGGCGGTCGAAGGTCAGCACGCCATCGGGTTTGGGGTAGGCGATCTGCGGGCATTCGGCGGCGGGCTTCAAGCGTGCATGGTCGGGCTCGTGGTGGTGCAGGGTCCACGGCGGGCTCTTGATGCCGAGCTTGGGCAGCAGCCAATGTTCGATGCCGGCCATCAACGCGCCCACGATGTTGCCCTTCTTGAACCACTGCTTGAAATTGCGTGCGCCGTTCAGTTCGTCCCACAGCCAACTGGCGCGGAAGGCTTCGGGGTAGGCCC
>JANMSR010000521.1:0-3399 GCA_031389565.1 Burkholderiales bacterium | reverse complement strand
CGCCCAGCTGTTGCGCTTGACGGCCACGCTGGCCGGGCCATACACCTCCGTCAGCCCGTAGACGTGTGTGATGTCGAAGCCGATACCCGCCATGCCTTCGATCAAGGCCGCTGGCGGCGCGGCGCCGGCCACCATGCCACGCACCTGTTGCGTGATCCCTTGGCGCAGCGCCGGTTCCGCATTGACGATGAGGTTGTGCACGATCGGCGCGGCACAGTAGTGATCGACGCCGTGTTCGCGCATCGCATCGAGGATCGCCTTGGCCTCGACCCGGCGCAAGCAGACGTGGGTGCCACCGAGCAAGGCCACGGTCCAGGGGAAACACCAGCCGTTGCAGTGGAACATCGGCAGCGTCCACAGGTACTTCGGAAAGTGCGGCATGGTCCAGGTGGCCGCATTGCACACCGCGTTGAGATACGCGCCACGGTGGTGAGTGACGACGCCCTTGGGGTCGCCGGTGGTGCCGCTGGTGTAGCTGACCGCGATCGCATCCCATTCGTCGGCCGGGCCTTGCAGGCTGGCCAGCGGCTCGTTCGCGGCCAGCAGGTTTTCGTACTCGTGCTCGCCGATGCGCCCGCCCGCGCCGCTGTACTCGCTGTCGCAAACATCGATGACCGTGATCTGGCGACCGAACTCGCCGCGCAGCCGCGCCACGGCGTCGGTCATCAGCGGCGCGAACTCGCTGTCGGTGATCAGAAGCCGGGCCTCGCAATGTTTCATCTGCCAGGCCAGCAACGGGGCGTCGAGTCGCGTGTTCAGCGTATTCAGCACCGCGCCCAAGGCCGGCACCGCATAGTGGGCTTCGACCATCTCGGGGGTGTTGGGCAGCATCACGCTGACCGTGTCGCCGCGTCCGATGCCCAGGGCCTGCAATGCCGCGGCCAGGCGTGCCGATCGATCGCGCACCTGGGCCCAGGTGTAGCGCCGCGCGCCATGCACCACCGCGGGCAGGTCGCCAAACACATCAGCGCTGCGCTCGACAAAACTCACCGGGCTCATGGCCACGAAGTTGGCCGCGTTGCGGTCGAGGTGCTGGTCGTAGATGTTCATCGACGTGTCTCCGGTGGGCCTGCGCTGCGCCATGCGCGGGCGCAATGCACCAGCATAACTTCGACCACGCTGTCGCAGGGTGGGGCCCTGATTGACGTGGCCGGCGGCCGTGAACATACTGGCCCGCTACGCCTACCTGACCCGAGGAGATCGAGATGCGCAGACACTTCACGGCACTCATGTTGGCCACGCTTTGCGGGGCCCCGGCTTGGGCTGACGATGCGCCGCAGATTCCTCAGGACGGCAGTTTCTCCACCCTGGTCACGCTGCCCTTGGTGATCGAAGGCCTCACCGGCGACCGCAGCGGCAACCTGTACACGACCGGCCGCAACGCCGGCGCCGGCGTCGCCTGCCCGGTGTGGCGCATCGCGCTGGCCAGCGTCACGCCGGTCGTCGTCGGATGGGTGCCGCCCCCCAGCGCCACAGGGCAGTGCAGCCCCTCCGGCATCGCGTTCGGTGCGAATGGCAAGCTGTTCATTTCCGAGGCCGACAAGGTCTACGCCGTCAGCCCCGACGCCGCCAGCCCGGCGCTCGCGTCGGTGTACGCCAGCGGCGTGCCCGGCACGAACGGGCTGGCGTTCGACAGCCACGGCAACCTCTGGACGGGAGACGGCACGACCGGTCTGGGCCGCGTCTGGAAGATTGCGCCGGGCGGCGCGGTCAGCGAAGTGTTTCGCATTCAGCCGATGGTCAACCCGGCGGGCGCCGGGCGCAGCGCGCTGACCTTGCCTGGAAGCAACCCGCAGCCGCTGGTCGCCAACGGCGTGGCGTTCGACTCCGATGGCGACATGCTCGTCGCCGACACCGCACGCGGAGCCCTCTGGAAGGTCGAATTCGATCGCCACGGCAATCTGAAGAGCCCGACCGGCTGCGACACCACGTTCACGGCCAACACGCTGTGCCTGGGCAATGTCGTGGTCGCTCACCCGTGGCTCGAAGGCGCCGACGGCATCGCGCTCGACCGCGCTGGCAATATCTTTGTCGCGGCCAACGAGCGCAACGCCGTCGTGGTGGTGACCCGCCGCGGGCGGGCCATCGAGATCTTCCGCAATCCAGCCGATGCGACGAGCAGCTTGCGCAACGGCGGGCCGCTGGAATTTCCCACCAGCCCGTTCCTGTCGGGTGATTTGTTGTGCACGGCGAACTCCGACGGCGGCCGGCGCGACAACTTGCCCAACACCGCGGGCGAGATCGGCGGTCCCGGACAGCCCAAGGGCAAGATTTCCTGCCTCGACCGGCGCTTGCACATCCCGGGCCTGCCGCTGCCCGTTCAGCAGCGCCGCCACCACTAGGCCGCGCACGGCGACGCGAACAGCCCGCGGGCAGCATCGCGCGTGGCGGGTTGCTGACGAATTACTTCGCAGCCCTGTCGGCCTTCATTTCGGCCTTCATGTCGGCCTTCATTTCTGCCAGATACCGCGCCTTGTTCTCGGCGTTGGGCGGGTACAGGCCGGGCAGCGCGGCGCCCAGGTCGACCTGGCCCATGATCCAGGCCTCGAGCCGCTCCTGTTCGGGCGCCTGCACCAGCATCTCTTCGAGCTGGGCCGCGGGGATTAGCACCGCACCGTCGTCGTCGACCACCACCACGTCGCCGGGGAACACGGCCACGCCGCCGCAGCCGATGGGCTGCTGCCAGGCCACGAAGGTCAGGCCGGCCACCGAGGGCGGGGCCGCCACACCGCTGCACCAGACGGGCAGCCCGGTGCCGAGCACGCCGGCGATATCGCGCACCGCGCCGTCGGTCACCAGCGCGGCGACACCGCGCCTGGCCATGCGGGCGCACAGGATGTCGCCGAAGATGCCGGCGTCGGTGACGCCCATCGCGTCGACCACGGCAATGCAGTTCGCCGGCATGTCCTCGATGGCTGCCCGCGTGGAGATCGGTGACGACCAGGACTCGGGCGTGGCCAGGTCCTCGCGTGCCGGCACGAAGCGCAGCGTGAAGGCCCGGCCGACCAGGCGCGGCTGCCCCGGGCGGAGCGGTCGCGTGCCGCGCAGCCAGACGTTGCGCAGGCCCTTCTTCAGCAGCAGGGTCGTCAGCGTCGCGGTGGTGACCTGGCTGAGGATGGCGACGGCTTTGGCGTCGAGTTGCATGTCGATGGGATGGGTCATGGGCGTGGGCACGGTTGGGTCGAACACGGCGAGTCGCCGCGCGCCATCATGTCAGGCTTCGCGACGGCTTACGGGCCAATCCGGTGGCGCACGGTCGGCGAAATCCCTAAGCCCGTCGCTCGAACCGCGGCGCCTGCCATGCCACTGCACAAAATCCTGCTCGCCGCGCTGCTCGGCCTTGCCGCGGGCGGCAACATCGGCGCCGACTTCGTCGCCAAGGCCGCGCCCGACGGCTAC
>JANMSR010000490.1:0-2016 GCA_031389565.1 Burkholderiales bacterium | reverse complement strand
TCGATGCCTTCGTCCACGCCGTGGGCACCGCGCACGCCATCCATGGCGCCACCGAGGCCCTGTGGGCCCACCAGCCCAACACCCACATCGTTGCGGTGGAGCCGCAGGAGTCGGCCGTTCTGTCCGGCAAGCCAACCGGGTCGCATCAGATCGAAGGTATCGGGATCGGCTTTGTGCCGCCGCTTTGGGCGCCTGAGCTCGTCAACGAGATCCAGACGGTCACGACTAGTGATGCGAAGGCAATGGCGCGCCGGCTCGCAAGAGAGGAAGGCATCTTTGCGGGCACGTCGTCAGGCGCGAATGTTGTGGCCGCTATTCGCATCGCGCAGCGCCTGGGGCCTGGCGCAACGGTGGTGACGATCATGTGCGACTCCGGCATGCGCTACCTGAGCACCGACGTGTATCGGCGGCTGTAGGCGGCGCAGCGCCCGGGACGGCATTACTGCCATCGGGTCAGGCGATGCCGATGACCTTGTGCGTCTGGATGCTCAGGCGCCACTGAGGATGCTGAAGGCAATACTCGACGGCGGCCTGCGTGGTGCGCTTGCGCTCTGGCCCATCCATGGGTTGCAGAAAGAAGTGCTGAAAGTCGAGATCCGTGAAGCGTTCCGGCATCGCTCCAGGTTGCGGGAACACCAGCTTCAATTCGCTGCCGCGGGTCATGACGATCTCCGTACCGGCCTTGGGGCTCACGCAGATCCAGTCCAGGCCCTTCGGCGCCGACCGAGTGCCATTCGTTTCGACGGCGACCTCGAAGCCTGCGGCGTGCAGCGCATCGATCAGCAGCTCGTCCAACTGCAGCAACGGCTCGCCGCCGGTGCAGACAACGAGCGGCCTGCCCCGCGCGCCATGGGGCCATTGGCTGGCGACCGAGCGCGCAAGGGATTCGGGGGAGTCGAACTTGCCACCGCCGGGTCCGTCGGTTCCCACGAAGTCGGTGTCGCAGAACTGGCAGACGGCCTTCGCCCGGTCTTCCTCGCGGCCGGTCCAGAGGTTGCAGCCGGCGAAACGGCAAAAAACAGCCGCCCTCCCGGCCTGCCCGCCTTCGCCCTGCAGGGTGTAGTAGATCTCCTTGACCGAATACGTCATGGTTACACCGGCAGTGCCGGCCCTTCTTCGCCCGCCGATGCGATCGCGCCGCAGCCGCGCGTTTCGTAGAGGTCGACACGATCAAGCTGCGGCAGCTGCGCGCGTGCCTTGTTCAGGATCCAGCTCGCGATGCTGGCCGTGTCGCAGTCCTGCAGGTCGGCGATTTCGTGCAACGGCTGGTGGTCGAGCGCTTCGAAGATCGGGTTAAACATCTCCTTGACATCACCAAAGTCGACTGCCCACCCCATCATCTCGTCGAGCGGCGCCGACAGGTGCAGACGCAACGTGTACGTGTGCCCATGGATGCGACGCAGCGCGCTGCCGCCCGGCGCATGCTTGAGCCGAAGCGCGCTGTCGAGAGTGAGCTCCTTCCAGATCCGATGGTGTTCGCCGTTGAAGTTGGCGCCGCAGGAGCCTGTTTCGTAGACCGTGATCCACGACAGCTCCGGCAGCGTCGGCTTGATCCGCGCCCAGAGCCAGCTGGACAGCAGCTCACTCGTCGGGTTCTGCAAGTCAGGCAGATCGTTGAGGCAGGCGTAGTTGAGCTGGTGGTGTAGCGGCGCCCACACCTCGTCGAGGTAGTCGTAGTCGATGCTCAGGTCGCGCGCGCCAAGATCCTGGTTGGCATGAACGATGACTTCGAAGCCGTGCCCATGCATGCGCCCGCACTTGTGGCCCAGAGGTACGTTCGGCAGCCGGTGCGCGGACTGGAAGACGTAGCGGCGCCAGACGTGGGCCTGTCCCGCCAAGTCGAGGTCGACCCCTTCGTGCGCGGTGCTCTGGATACCGACCTGCTCGATGCCAGGAACGTCCAAGTGATCCCGAACCCAGCGGGCCAGGTTTTCGTCGGTGGGTTGGCGTAATTGCTCGTTGAGCAGGCGATAGTCAAGCTGCGCGATCCGCGACTCCAACTGACTGCGCAGCCGT
>JANMSR010000481.1:0-2314 GCA_031389565.1 Burkholderiales bacterium | reverse complement strand
GCGCTGTGACGGCCGTGCGAGGGCTCCTAAAGTTCAGCCATCGACTTCGTCCATGACTGCACAGGAGCCCACCATGTCACCCCGCATCTCCACCCGCCTCACGTCGTTCGCGCTGGCCGCCCTCGTCACCTGGTCGGTGTTGGGCGGCATCGACACGCTGGCGATCGAACAACATGCAAGCAGGGTCCAGATGTCGCAAGTGCCGGCCGCCGCGGATGTGGCGACTGCGAAGCCAGCGCCGCGGAGCTGAGCGCTACATCTGCCGGAACAGGTGCAGGTAGCTGCGGCTCACGGGCAGCACCTCGCTGCGGCCGCTCAAGTGCACATCGGCGGTTTCGTTCAGGCCGCGCGAGACCTGCGCGATGCGCGCCAGGTTGACGATCACCGAGCGGTGGATCTGGGCGTAGCGCTCGGGGTCGAGTTCGTCGGCGAGCTCGCGGATGGTCTTCCTGATCAGGGCCTCGCCGCCGTCCCACACGACCAGGGTGTACTTCTCGTCGGAGCGCAGGAACACCACCTGCTCGACCGCGATCAGCCGCACGGTCGTGCCGACCGAAGCCTTGATCCATTGCAGCCAGCGGCGCGTGTCGCCGCGGCCGTGCAACTCGCCGGCCAGGCGCTCGAGCACGGCTTGCACCGTGCCGTCCGGCGCGGCCGATGCAGGCTGCGGTTGCAGCCGAAGCTTCAGCCGCTGCACGGTCTCGGCCAGGCGCGCTTCGTCGACGGGCTTGACCAGGTAGTCGATCGCCCCCTGCTCGAAAGCCTTGACGGCGTACTGCTCATAAGCCGTCACGAACACGATCTGCGTGCGCGCCACCATGCTGCGCGCGGCGTCGACGCCCGATAGGCCGGGCATGTGCACATCGAGAAACACCACCTGCGGCGCGTGGTCCTCGAACAGCTCGACCGCCTCGCGGCCGTTGCGCGCCTGGGCCACGACTTGCAGTTCGGGCCACAGCCGGGCCAGCAGCGCCACCAGCCGCTCGCGCAGCAGCGGTTCGTCGTCGGCGATCAGGGCCGTCGGCTGGCTCATGTTCGGTCAGCCGGCAGGGTGATCTCGGCGCGCACACCCTGCGGCTCGACGCCGTGCAGCGCCAACGCGGCGGCGGTGCCGCAGGTGGCCCGCAGTCGCTCGCGCAGGTTGACCAGCCCGGTGCCGGGCGCCTTCGACTCGTCGATGCCGCGGCCCGTGTCCTGCACCCACAGCGTGATGGCGCCCGCGGCCGCATCGCGGCGCGCACCGACCTCGATGCGCCCGCCGGCCTCGCTCGGGTCGATGCCGTGGTGCACGGCGTTCTCCACCAGTGTCAGCAGCGTCATCGGCGGCAGGCGCAGACCACGCAGCGCAGGGTCGATGTCGATCGCAAAAGCCAGCCGGTCGGGCAGGCGCATCTGCATCAATTCGAGGTAGGAGCGCACCAGCGCCTCTTCCTGGCCCAGCGTCGGCGCGCCCTGGTGCAGCTGCGGCAGGGCCGCCCGCAGGTAGGCGATCAAGCTGCCGAGCACCGGTGCAGCGCGCGGCGAGCCGCTTTCCACCAGCGCCTGGACATTGGCCAGGGTGTTGAACAGGAAATGCGGTTCGACCTGCGACTGCAGCACGGCCAGTTGCGCATCGGCTGCTTGGCGCTGCAGGGTTTCACGTTCGAGCGCGAACTGCAGTATCTGGGCCTTGACCTGGGCGTCACGCTCGCGGTACTGCGCACCGAGCGCCAGCACCAGGCCCAGCACCAGCGCCGAGCCGCCGATCATCATGAAGCCGGTGACTCGCGCCGGATTGCCGAACAACTCCTGCCAGTCGCCACCGGTGGACAGCAGGTAGACCGCCAGCGTGGCCAAGGGTGCAGCCAAGGCCACGGCGATCAACTGAACCACCCCGCGCGGCAGCGGCGCGCGGCGCCACTGGCCGGCGGCCGTGAACGCCAGCAACAACACGATGGCCACGAACAGCGTTCGCCCGAACAGCACCGGCAGCGGCGGCCGGAAGGTCGGCGCGATCATCAGCGTCACCGCGATCGCCACGCCAACAGCCCAACCGACGCTGCGGGCCGTCAATGCAGCGAAAAACCCGGGCCAGAAGCCGGGCCGGGCCGTCTCGGCAGCGGTCTGCGTGTTGGCATCCATGGCGCACACGATAGCGCCGACCCGCAGCCCGCTGTGCGCTGCGGCCGCCAAAGCGCGACGAAGCACGGTTTGCCGGGGCCGAGCGGCGCCCGGCCCCGCGCCTCACGCGCCGCTCAGACGCCCGCGCGCTGCAGCCGCGCGGCCAGCGCCTGCGTCAGCGTCTCGGCGCCGTCGGCCAGGTGGGCGCGCGTCT
>JANMSR010000471.1:0-1565 GCA_031389565.1 Burkholderiales bacterium | reverse complement strand
CGGCGAGAACGCCATCGTGCCGATGAACCTGCTGCGCGGCAAATCGAGCATCGACTTCATCGACACCGGCGAATGGTCGAAGAAGTCGATCAAGGAGGCCAGGAAGTACGCCAAGGTGAGCGTGGCCGCCAGCGCCGAGGCCAGCGGCTACGACCGCGTGCCGGCGCGCAACGACTGGAAGCTCGATGCCAACGCCGCCTACGTGCACATCTGCAGCAACGAAACCATCGGCGGCGTGGAGTACCACTTCACGCCCGACGTCGGCCCGGTGCCGCTGGTCGCCGACATGTCCAGCCACATCCTGTCTCGCCCGGTCGAGGTGGCCAAGTACGGCCTGATCTACGGCGGTGCGCAAAAGAACATCGGCCCGGCGGGCCTGACCATCGTGATCGTGCGTGAAGACCTGCTCGGCCAGGCGCTGCCGGCCACGCCGTCGGCCTTCGACTACAAGACCGTGGCCGACAACGACTCGATGTACAACACCCCGCCGACCTACGCGATCTACATCGCCGGCCTGGTGTTCCAGTGGCTGAAGGCCGCGGGTGGGCTGACGGCCATGGCCGAGCGCAACCGCGCCAAGGCGGCCTTGCTGTACGACACCCTCGACGCCAGCGCGTTCTACAACAGCCCCGTGCAGCGGGACTGCCGTTCGCTGATGAATGTGCCCTTCAAGTTGCGCGACGAGTCGTCGGACGCAGCATTTCTGAAAGGCGCCGACGAACGCGGCCTGCTGCAACTGAAGGGGCACCGCTCGGTGGGCGGCATGCGGGCCTCGATCTACAACGCGATGCCGGTCGAAGGCGTGCGTGCGCTGGTGGCCTACATGAAGGAATTCGAGGCCCAGCATGGCTGAGCGCTTCAACGTCCTGCTGCTCAACGCGATTTCGCCCACGGGCCTGAAGCAACTGCCCAGCGAGCGCTACCACGCTGCCAAGGCCATGACCGCGCCCGACGCGGTGCTGCTGCGTTCGGCCGATATGCATGGCATGGCAATTCCGCCCAGCGTGCGCGCCATCGCCCGTGCTGGCGCCGGCACCAACAACATCCCGGTGGCGGCCATGAGCGAGCGCGGCGTGCCGGTGTTCAACGCGCCGGGCGCCAATGCCAATGCAGTCAAGGAGCTGGTGTTGGCCGGGATGCTGATGGCTGCGCGCAACCTGCCCGGCGCGCTGCGCTTCGTCGCCTCGCTGGACCCGAAGTCAACTGAGCTCGAGCACCAGGTCGAAGACGGCAAGAAACACTTCGCCGGATTCGAGTTGGCCGGCCATACGTTGGGCATCGTCGGCCTGGGCAAGATCGGCTGCCTGGTGGCCGACGCCGCCATCAAGCTGAGCATGAACGTGCTCGGCTACGACCCCGACATCACGGTCGACGCGGCGTGGAGCCTGCCGGCGCAGGTCAAGCGTGCCACCAGCGTGGCTGAGGTGCTCAGGCACGCCAACTTCGTGACCCTGCATGTGCCGCTGGTGGCGGCCACCAAGCATCTGATCAACGCCGACAACCTGGGCTTGATGAAGCCCGGCGCCGTGCTGCTCAATTTTTCGCGCGAAGGCGTGGTCGACGAC
>JANMSR010000456.1:0-1602 GCA_031389565.1 Burkholderiales bacterium | reverse complement strand
GATGCTCACGCTGTGCCGCACGCTGATGGGCGACCCCGACCTGATCATGATCGACGAGCCGACCGAAGGCCTGGCGCCGAAAATCGTCGAACAAGTCGCGCTGTACCTGAAAGAGCTGAAGAGCCGCGGCGTGTCGGTGCTTCTGGTGGAACAAAAACTCACCATTGCGCTCGAGATTTCAGAGCGCTGCTATGTGATGGGCCACGGCGCCATCGTCTTTGAAGGAAGCCCGGCAGACCTGCGAGGCAGCGCCTATATTCGCAAGGAATGGCTGGAAGTCTAGAACGCGAAGCGAAGGGCGAGGGGCCCCGAAGGGACACGAAGGGGCCACTGCGTAACCTTTGGGGATCGACCAGCGCAGCGTTTGGCGAAGGAGCGGGCGCTATGCCCGCGACTGAGAATTGCGCTCACCTCGTGATGTCAATGTCGCTGTCGGGACAGCACAACTTTTTCTCCGCCTTCTAGAATCGCACGGTCGTTCTATTCCGCAGCGCCAGTCGACGGAATCGCTTTTTTCTTCACCCTGGGACCCTTCATGAGCGCCACCTACGAAGTTCGCGGCAGCGTTGCCGTCCTCAGCCTCGACAACCCGCCCGTCAACGGCCTCGGCCACGCGACGCGGCTGGGCATCACGACCGGCCTCGACAAGGCGCTGGCCGACGCTTCGGTGAAGGCCGTCGTCATCACCGGTGCGGGCAAGGCGTTCTCGGGCGGTGCCGACATTCGCGAGTTCGGCTCGCCGAAGGCGCTGGCCGAGCCGAACCTGCTGAGCGTGATTGCGGCGCTGGAGGCGAGCAGCAAGCCCATCGTCGCGGCCATCCACAGTGTGGTGATGGGTGGCGGCCTGGAGCTGGCGCTGGGCTGCCACTACCGTGTCGCGTCGCCGGGTGCGCTGGTCGCCTTGCCCGAAGTCAAGCTGGGTCTGCTGCCCGGTGCCGGAGGCACGCAGCGCCTGCCGCGCGTGCTGGGGGTCGAAACGGCGCTGAACATGATCGTCAGCGGCGAACCGGTGAAGAGCGAAGTGCTCGCCCAGGCACCGGGCCAGAAGCTGTTCAACAAGATGATCGACGGCGACCTGATGGCGGGCGCCATTGCCTACGCCACCGAGATGGCCGACGTGCGGCCGCTCCCGCTGGTGCGCGACCTGAAGGTGTCGCACCCGAACGCCGATGCCTACTTCCAGTTCGCCCGCAACATGGTGGGCGGCATGTCGAAGAACTTCCCGGCGCCGCTGAAGTGCGTCGACGCGGTGGCGGCGTCGGTTCGCATGAAGTTCGACGATGGCATGAAGGTCGAGCGCGAGTTGTTCACCGCGCTGATGTTCACGCCCGAGTCGAAAGCCCTGCGGCACGCGTTCATGGCCGAGCGTGCCACCACGAAAATTCCCGATGTGCCGGCCGACACGCCGGTGCGCAACATCGCCAAGGTCGCAGTGATTGGTGCCGGCACGATGGGCGGCGGCATTGCGATGAACTTCCTCAATGCCGGCATCCCGGTGGTGATGCTGGAGATGAAGCAAGAGGCGCTGGACAAGGGCCTGGCCATCATCCGCAAGAACTACGAGTCGCAGGTCAAGAAGGGCAAGCTCAAGCAAGACAAGTA
>JANMSR010000427.1:0-8274 GCA_031389565.1 Burkholderiales bacterium | reverse complement strand
CCCTTGCCGGTGTCGGACCTCGCCCTTGCCGCGGACCGTCGACGGCCAGGCCGCGTGGCTGGCCTCGCCGTCGGGCAATGGTCTGCTCGAGACCCGCAGCGCGGCCGCGGCGCCCAACGCCAGCGGGGCCTGGATCGACAGCGGCCGCGTCGCGGACCCGCAGGCCTTCTGCGCCGCCACCTCGCCGCCGGTGGTTCCCAACCCGGCGGCACTGGTCTACCGGGTCCACTTCAGCACCACCGCGGCCGGCACCACCTACACGATCCTGAAGGACGGCACCGCCACGGCGGCGACCAACGTCGATTATGTCGGCGGCCAGGCGACGAAGATCGACGGCCTGGCCTTCACCGTCAGCGGCACGCCGGTGGCCGGCGACGCGTTCGAGTTGGGGCTGGCGATGCCGTCGCTCAGCGTCTTCGACACCCTGGACCGCGCGATCGCCGAGCTGAAGACACCGCTGCGCTCGGGCGCGGCGGTCACGCAGGGCGTGCAGCGGGCGCTGCCGGACGTCGACGGTTCGCTCGGCGCGCTGCAATCGCTGCGCAGCCGGGTCGGTGAAGTGTTGAATCGTGCCGACATGGTCGAGGGACGCATCGGCGCACAGGCCCTGGCGGCACAAACCGAGCGGTTTAATGCAGACGACCTGGACATGGTCCAGGCGATCTCCGACTTCCAGACCCAGCAAACCGGCTACGAAGCCGCACTGAAGACCTACTCGACAGTCCAGCGGATGTCGCTGTTCCGGTACCTCAACGCTTAGCCCACCGCCACTGGCCCATGCTGACGACGATCCAACACCACCCGATCCTGGCCCAGGTTGTGTTGGGGTACTCGCCGATGATCGACCGCGAGCGTGCCGTCAGCGCCACGCGGCTGACCGTATTCCCGGTGCGGCCCGATGCAGCGCTGGATGCTGCCGCCCTGCTGGCTGCGGTGGCCGAGGTCTGGCCCGAGGCCGGCGGCAAGGTATCGCTCAACGTCGCCAGCGAGACCCTGCTGCACGACCTGCTGCGCGCCCAGCCGAGCGCCAACCTGATGATCGAGGTGCCGGCTTTCATGGCCTGCGACCCGGCGCTCAGCGATGCCATCCTGGCCCTGTACGGGCGTGGCAACACGCTGCTGCTCAAGGGCCGGCCCCGCGTGGAGCTGCCGCGCAAGGTGTTGCCGTGCTTCAAGCATTCGATCATCGATTTGGCCGACGAGCGGCGCAGGGACAGCCACGCGCCGCCCGGCGTGACGCGCCAGATCAGCCATCTGCAGGCCGGCGTGCGCACCCTGGTCGATCTCGACGCCAGCTTCAAGCGCGGCGCGGTGGCGGTGCTGGGCTGGCCGATCGACGACGTAGCGCAGACGCAGCGTGGCCAGGTGCAACCCGACCTGGCGACGATCCTCGAGCTGATGCGCCGCATCGACAAGGAAGAGTCGATCGAGCGCATCGAAGACACCCTCAAGCTCGACCCGACACTGGCCTTCATGCTGCTGCGCTACATCAACTCGCCGGCCTTCGGCCTGCGGGTCGAGGTCGGCTCGTTCCGCCATGCGCTGATGCTCCTGGGCTACCAGCGCCTGAAGCGCTGGCTGGCCCTGCTGCTGGCTTCGGCCAACAAAGACCGTGACATGAAGCCGGTGATGTTCGCCGCACTGCGCCGCGGCTTGCTGATGGAAGAGCTGGCACGCGCCAGCGGCGGCGCCAACAACGAAGAGATGCGCAACGAGGCCTTCATCTGCGGCGTCTTCTCGCTGCTGGACCGCATGATGAGACAGCCCTTCGCCGAGCTGCTGAAGGCCGTGCCGGTGCCCGACTCGGTGCGCCAAGTGCTGGTCGACGGCCTCGGCCCGTACCAGCCGCTGCTGGAGGTGGTGCGCGCGGTCGAGAACGAGTCGCTGTTCGACGTGCGCGACTGCGCCGAGCGACTGTTGCTGGGCGTGGGCGAGATCAACCGCGCGGTGTTGCGCGCGCTGGGGCAAGCGGTGCAGCTCCAATGAGCACGCCGGCCCCGCGCTCTGCCCGGCGGCGGTGCGGCCCGGCGCACGCGCGATATTCGGCCGTCGGCGACAATGGCCCCTGCGGCTGTTCGCACTGAGAGAACCATCTTGCCGTTGCCTTCGATGTCGGAACCGTCAGACGCCTCACCACCGGCGGGCGTGTTGGCGGCTGGAGTGCTCGACGCGCTAGCCTTGGCCCGCCTGCAGGAGCTCGATCCTGCAGGCAACGGCGGCCTCGTGACCCGCGTGCTCGCTGCCTACACCCAGTCACTGCAGCGCCTGCTCGAGCAGTTGCGGCTCGCGCGACAGGACGCCGATGTGCAGGCGCAGCGCTCTGTGGCGCACACCCTGAAATCGTCATCGGCGAGCGTCGGTGCCCTCGAGCTGGCAGCCTTGTGTGCCGATGTCGAACGCCGGCTGCGTGATGGTCGGTTCGAGGGCCTCGACATCCAACTCGATGACCTGGGTGCCGAGGGCCGACGCGTGCTTGCCGCGCTGCGCCGGTCCTGAAACGATCCTATGGTCACGCCTTCGACCTTTCCCGACGACGACAGCACCGAGCAGCCGCGTGTGCTGCTGGTCGACGACGACGAGGTCAACCTGATGCTGACCGCGATCGCCCTGCGCGAGCGCGGTTTCGACATCGTCGAGGTCAGCGGTGGCGAAAGCGCGCTGGGCGCGATCGACGAGACCGCGCCCGACATGGTTGTGCTCGATGCGCTGATGCCGGGCATGGACGGCTTCCAGACCTGCCAGGCGCTGCGCGCGCTGCCGGGTTACGCCCAGATTCCGGTGCTGATGCTGACCGGCCTGGACGACGACGCCTCGATCACCCGCGCCTACCGCGCCGGCGCCACCGACTTCTTCGTCAAGAGCACGCAGTGGAGCCTCTTGGCCGGGCGGCTGCGCTACATGCTGCGCGCGTCGCGCACGCGCATCGAGCTCGAACGCAGCAAGTTCAAGCTGGCCCGCGCGCAGGACCTGGCCCGCATGGGAAGCTTCGACTGGCGCCGTGGCAAAGGCCTGGGCCAGCTCTGGTTGTCGCCCGAGGCACTGCGCGTGTTCGGCAGGAACCCCGACGAGCGGATCGAGGTGCGCGCACTGCTGCGCATGGTTGGTATGGCGCAGCGCCGTGGCCTGATCCGCATCTTGAACGAGGTGGTGGTGCACAACGCGGTGCTCGCCACCGATGTGTCGGTGACGCTGTTCGACGGTCGCCAGCGCGTGATCCATGTCGAGGCCGAGGCCGAGTTCGAGCATGGTCATGGCATCGGCTACACCGGTGTGTTCCAGGACGTGACCGACCGCCGCGTGGCCGAAGACCGCATCCGCCACCTGGCCAATTTCGATGCCCTGACGGGGCTGCCGAACCGGCGCCATCTGATCTGGCGCACCGAGCGCGCACTCGATCATGCGCGTCGCCTGGGTCACTATGCGGCGCTGCTGTTGATCGACCTCGACCGCTTCAAGAACGTCAACGACACGCTGGGTCATGCTGCCGGCGACGAGTTGCTGATGGAAGTCGCGCGCCGCCTGCGCGGCTGCGTGCGCCACAGCGACCAGGTCATGGAAGGCGCACTCGAAGCCGCCGGCACACGCTCGCACCGCACGCTCGAGGCGGTAGGGCGCCTGGGCGGCGACGAGTTCGTCGCCCTGCTGCCCGAGGTCACCGACGACTCCGACGCCCAGCGCGTGGCCACCCGCATTCTCGACGCGATGCGCGAACCGATCTTCGTTGCCGGCCAGGAGTGCTTCGTCACTGCCAGCGTGGGCATCGCGATGTTCCCGCGCGACGGCCTGAACCTGGCCGACCTGATGCGCAACTCCGACGTGGCGATGTACTCGGCCAAGAGCGCGGGGCGCAACTCGTCGGCGGTCTACAGCCCGCAATTGGGCGGCCGCGGCCGCGAAAAGATCGAACTCGAAAGCCACCTGCACAAGGCCATCGAGCGCAACGAACTGGTGCTGCACTACCAGCCCAAGGTCGACGTGCGCGCGGCCAAGATGGTCGGCGTCGAGGCGCTGATGCGTTGGCAGCACGGCGGCGTACTGGTGCCGCCGGGCGACTTCATCCCACTGGCCGAAGAAACCGGGCTGATCGTGCCGCTGTCGGAATGGGCGGTGCGCGAGGCCGCGCGCCAGGTCAAGATCTGGCAGCAGAACTTTGGCTTCGTCGATTCGATCGCCGTCAACCTGCCGAGCCGGCTGTTCGAGCGCAGCGACCTGGTCGAGAACATCCACCAGTCGGTCTCGGCCTACGGCGTGCCGCACAAGGCGATCCTGCTCGAGATCACCGAAAACAACCTGATGAAGGACCTGCACAACGTCTCGTTGTCGCTGCATCGGCTGAACGAAATCGGGGTCGAGATTTCGATCGACGACTTCGGCACCGGCTACTCGTCGCTGGCCTACCTGACCACGCTGCCGATCTCGGAGCTGAAGATCGATCGCTCGTTCGTGCGCGACCTGGGCGTCACGCCGCAAAGTTCGGCGGTGGTTTCCGCGATCATTGCGCTGGCGCGCTCGCTCGGCCTGCGCGTGATCGCCGAGGGCGTGGAAAACCTGCGCCAGATGGACGTGCTGCATCGCCTGGGCTGCGGCGTGATGCAGGGCTTCCTCTTTTCCAAGGCCTTGCCGCCCGACGACCTCGAAACCTGGCTCAAGCAGACCGTGCTGCCGCGCAAGGCGCCGTGGATCGGCACTGCCAGCGACGAGGCCGCAGCTCGCGTGCTTGGCCGCGCCTGAGCGCGATTGCCCTGGGACGACGAGCTCGGCGCAATTGGCGAAGGCGACGCTGCGCCGCCTCGCGGTGGCGCAGTAGGAGCCGACGCCGGAGAACGATGCGCGAGCCTGGGCGCAGGAAGCCGGCGCCGGCGCCGGCACCGGAACCGCGACGGCGCCCGCGGCCACGCCTGCGAGCGTGAGCGCCGGCCAGTGGGCCGCGCTGATCGAACGCCTGCTGCGAGGCCTCGAACGCGGCGGCCGCCATTGGACGTCCGACGCACGACGCAGGTGGCCAACCGGCGCGGCCTGGCCCAGGCTTTCGAGGCCGAAAGCGCACGCCATGCCCGCGACGGCGGCACCCTGGCCGTGGCCCTGATCGACATCGACAGTTTCAAGAAGCTCAACGACTCGCTCGGCCATAACGTCGGCGATAAAGCGCTCAAATCGCTGGCCGCACGCGCGCGCACCGCGCTCCGCCCGGTGGACCATGTGGCGCGCTTCGGCGGCGAGGAGTTCGTGCTGCTGCTGCCGGGCACCGCGATCGGCCAGGCGCAAGAAGCTCGTTCAGGTAGGCCACCGCTTGCTTGATCGCGGCAGCCTGCCCCGACTTGTCGCTGCCAAACAGCAAGAGCACGATGGCGGAAGCGGTGAGATTCGAACTCACGGACAGTTGCCCGTCGCTGGTTTTCAAGACCAGTGCCTTAAACCACTCGGCCACGCTTCCCGGTGGGGCGGGATTGTCTCACTGCGGTGTCGGCGGTGCGTCGCACTTCACCTGAACCACCTCGCGCCGTCCGCCATCGACCCGCACGGCGGTTAACGCGCCGCCCCAGACACAGCCGGTATCGATGCCGAGCAGGGCGGGTCGGTTGACCAGGCCCAGAGTGGACCAATGGCCGAACGCGATCGGGCTGCCGGCGCTGGCTCGGCCCGGCCAATCGAACCACGGCACCATGCCCGGTGGCGCGTTGCCGGCACCCTCCTTGACCTTGAAGTCGAGCCTGCCGTCGGGGTCAACGAAGCGGATGCGCGTCAGCACGTTGATCGCGTGGCGCCAGCGGTCGGGGCCCTGCAAGTTGTCGCTCCATCGCGTCGGCTGGTTGCCGTACATCAGCGGCAGGAAGGTGGCGAGATCGGGGCCGCGCAACAACGCTTGGACTTCGCCGGCCAGGGCCAGGGTCTGCGTGGCGCTCCACGCCGGCGAGACACCCGCGTGCACGCACAGCCAACCCTCGCGCTCGAGCGCCAGCGGGCGCTGGCGCAGCCAGTCGAGCCAGGCCTCGCGGTCGGGCGCGTCGAGGATCTCGCGCAGCGTGTCGCTGGCGTGTTCGGGCCGCACGCCCTGGGCCACGGCCAGCAGGTGCAGGTCGTGGTTGCCGAGCAGGGCATCGGCGGCATTGCCGAGTTCGCGCATCCGGCGCAGCACGGCCAGCGATTGCGGGCCGCGGTTGACCAGGTCGCCGAGCAGGGTGATGCGGTCGCGCGAGGGCGAGAAGCCGATCTCGGACAGCAGGCGCTCGAAGGCATCGAGGCACCCCTGCAGGTCACCGATCAGAAAGTGCATGCACAGATTCTGCGCCAGCCGCGCCGCTGCGCCAGCGCGGGGGAATCAGCGTGAATCGTCAGTCACGGCCTGATGCACCATCGGGTCGAGCGACGCGACCAATTCAGCCTCGGCCCGCGGCCTGCCGAACAGGTAGCCCTGGGCCTGGTCACAGCCCAGTTCGAGCAGCAGGCGCACGGTGCTCTCCGACTCCACGCCCACGGCCAACGCAACGAGGCCGAGGGCCTTGGCCATGCGGATGATGGCCGAGACGATGGCCACTGCTTCTGGCCCCGCGCCATCGAGGCCGAGGATCAGGCTGCGGTCGATCTTCACGCTGTTCAAAGGCAGGCGTGTCAACTGGCTCAGGCTCGACTGTCCGATGCCGAAATCGTCCATCGCGATGCCGACGCCGAGCTCGCGCAACTGGCGCAACTTTTCGGTGGTCGCGTCAATGTCGGCCATGACGTGGGACTCGGTAATCTCCAGGTCGAGGCCGCCCGCGGTGCCACGCAGCCCGCCCATCGCGGCCAGCACCTTGCCGACGAAGTCGGGCACGCTCACCTGCGCCAAGGACACGTTGATGGCGACGCGCGGCGCCTTCAGGCCATTGGCCTGCCACGTGCGGATGTCATCGACGGCCTGCTGCATGACCCAGCGCCCGACCACTTCGCCCAGGCCCATGTCCTCGATGACCGGGATGAAGTCCGCGGCCGGCAACAGGACCCGGTCGCTCTCGCGCCAACGGATCAGGGCCTCGACACCGACCAGTTCGCGGGTGCGCAAATCGACCTTGGGCAGATAGTGCAGGACGAATTCATTGCGTTCGACGGCATTGCGCAGGCGAGCCTCCAACTGCAGGCGATGCGACGCGAGCGCGCTCAACGCGGGCGAGTGATGCGCGTAGTCGTTGGCCGATCCCTTCGCCTGGCGTAGCGCCGCCTCGGCACTCATCAGCAGGCGCTCCGCGTTGTCGCCGTCCATCGGCGCCGTCGCGATGCCGAGTTTGAACCGGGTGGGCACCGCGACGCCGTCGATCGAGACCGGGGCGGTGAGGGTGCCTTCCCAGCGTTCGCTGCCCAGGGTTGCCAGCAGTGAAGGCCTCAGCTCGCGTACCACCACCGCAAACTGGTCGCCCCCGATGCGCGAGACGATACCCGTGCTGCCGAACACGGCTGTCAGGCGTGTCGCAAAGACCATCAGCACCTGGTCCGCACGACCACGGCCCACCCGCTTGTTGATGTCGTGAAAACGTCGCAGGTCGAACAGCAGCAGGCTCACACCGCGCTGCGCGGTCTTGTCGTCGGTCAACATCTGCGACAGGTGGTTGACGAGCAGTTGCCGGTTGGCCAAGCCGGTAAGTACGTCGTACGAGGCAGCGGACGTCAGTCGCTGCTTCGCGTGCAAGTACGCCAGACCGAAGGAGATGTTCGAGGCCATCGTGCGCAGCAACAGCAGGTCATCATCGGCGTAGGGACCAGGCTCGCTGGCGAACAGCATCAACATGCCGATCGTCTCGTCCTGTTGCGTCAGCGGCAGGGCTACCAGCGAGCGGTAGCCGCGAGCCAGCGCTTCGCGCCTGAAGTTGACCCGCGGGTCGAGCTCGATGTCGTCGCAGACCGTGACTTGTGCGCTGCGAACGGTCTCGGCAGCCAGGCCGGTGTCCCACGACACGAACTGCACCGACCACCCGGTCAGGTGACGCTCTTCAACGGTTGTGGACAGCGCACGCCCCACCTCGTCGAGATAGCCGGCATCGTCGCCGTACGACGCGATGGGGTCGACCTTGTTGCGACCGACATCGGACAACCCGACCCAGGCCATGCGGAACCCGCCGGCCTCGACCGCCGCGCGACACACTTCCTGGAACAGCGTGTCGCGTTCTTGTACCTCGACCACCGCGGCACTGACCGCGCTCAGCATGGCAAGCAAGGGCGCCAGGCGGGAGCGCGTGTCGCCGTCTTCGCGCGCGCGCTCGGATCGCAGACCGACTTCCCGGTTGGCTGACGCTGCGTCTGCGT
>JANMSR010000424.1:0-17530 GCA_031389565.1 Burkholderiales bacterium | reverse complement strand
GTCGGCCCTGCGAAATTCACGTGCATCCCGCGGCGACGACCGGCACGCGCTGATACCGCCGCGACTCGAACCGTCGGTCTCGTTGCCCAACGGCACGCAGAGCAATTTGCAGCACGTTGGCGATGCATGCCGCATGCAACGCCAGCTCCGAGAAGGCCCAAAGAAGGGCCGCCAGCCCCTTGGCGGCGATCGCCCGCAGCAGCCATCGGATGTTGAACCCTGCCGCACACAGTACTGCGTGCAGCGTGTCACCACTGCTGCCGCTGAGCCAGCAGCGGTCCATGCGGTTGTCGCTCTTGGTGTGACCGATGGCCGGCTCGATCGCCTGGCGCCGCTTGAGCCAGCGTCGCTGCTGCGCATCCAGTGACTTGAACTTGCCGCGATGGATGAGCTGCACCGGTGCGCAGGCTTCGTCCACGCCGCGGAACCCCAGATCAACGACCGCTGTGGTGGGCAACACGCCGATGTCTTGCAGCAGCGTGTTGGTCTGCTCGAGTTGTTCGGCCAGCGTGTGCCCGTCGTACGGGTTGCCGGGGAAGGACCTGGCGCCCACCATCAAGCCGTGCTGGTGCGTGACGGCCAGGCTGACCTTTACGCCGAACTCGTAGGGCTTCCTGGCCTTGCCCTTGCCGATGCACTCCACCTCGGGCGCGTGCAGCGCGTAGAGCTTGTTCTTGCTGTGGCGCTGCTGGGTGCGAATGCGCTCGGCGCGACCCAGCCACATCATCAGTTCAACAATGGCCAGCGCTGTGGGCTCATGCCCGGCAACTCCCTGCGAAATCGATTCCAGGCCGCGCTGTGCGTTGCGCATGAGTGCGCCCAGGATCGTGCGCTGGCGCTTGACCGTGCGCCGCAGACGGCGGAACTGCTTGGCGTGGGCATAGCCGCCGGCCTTGCGACGCAGCTCACGGCCTTCCTTGGCAAACGTCTGCTTGAGCGCGATGCCGCAGCGTTTGGCGGCACTGGCCACCTTGTGCCGCGCGATCTCCAGCAAGCGGCTGTCGGTCGGGTGCGCGATGGCCTTCTCTTGCACCGTGGTGTCGACGATGATCATCTCGAACTCGGTCTTCTTCACCGCGCCCATCGACACCGACGCTTCGATGGTGGACTTGAGCAGTTGCTCGACACCGGCCTCACCCAGCACACGGCGAAAGCGACCGATCTGGGTGGCGTCGCACGGCAGGCGCGGCTCGTAGTACGCCAGGCCGCTGAAAAACTGCCAGACCACGTTCTCGCTCCAGCGCTGGCAGAGTTCTTCATCGCTCAGGTTGAAGGCGTGCTTGAGGTACAGCAGCGCGACCATCAGCCGCAAAGACAGGCGCGGGCGGCCGGCGTTGCTCAGGCCAGCGCCCGCGAGCTGCGCAGTGGGTCCGAAGAGATCGGCGTCCTGAACCACGCGGCCACTGCGATCCTTGTGCGCGAGCAGCGGGGCCAGCGAGGCTTCGATCTGGGCCCAGGGCATGCGCGTGGCCAGCACCGCCAGTGGGTGGCGCATGTCGATCATCGAGTCCAGCCGGGCGCGGAAAAAGTCGTCGGTGGACATCGGATGCGCTCTCCAAAACTCCCAAGAACTGATATCGATTGGAATCAATCCTGCGAGATCGCGCTATTGGCATTCACCCCGCTGAGAAAGCATTCATGCGGGCTGGCGGAGATTTGCAGGGCCGACTACGTCGGCGGCTGAGCTCGACCGTTGAGGTTGTAGAAAAACCCCTTCTCGCGCGACAACGCGCACGGCCCGCCATCGTGCAAGCCGCTGCGCGTGTGGATCGATCAGAGATCGGCTTTGCAGCGCACGCGAGCGCTCGGCGCGGCGCTCAGGAGGTGAAGGCCGCGCGACTGCGCTGCTTGCCACTCACTGTGCATACCCGTGATGCGCGAGCTTCTCGATGGTGTGTACCAGGGCGAACAGCTTCCACTGCCCGTCCTCCTCGGCCTGCGCGCGCAGCGTGAAGCGGTTGCGCTGCTTGTTGTGGCGCAGGTTGGCGAACACCGGCTCGACCGTGGCGAATCGTCGTCCATACAGTCCTCGGCCCTCAGGGCGGTCGATAGCCCCGCAAGAAATGACGCGCACTACACTTCGCTACCGAAGCGAGCGCAGGAAGACGCATGACCAGCTATGTTGAAGGTGCGTTGGTCAAAGACGAGAGAGTCGTGCACCTTGGGCACATCAGCCTGTGGTCTCTCTGGCACCTGTTCGCCCTCGGGCTCGTGTTGCTTCCCGTCTTCGGCCTGGGTCTGATCTTCTGGATTCTGGCCTACGTGCGGTACAAGACGACTGAGCTTGCAATCACAACGAAGCGAGTGATCGTCAAGCATGGCTTCATTCGTCGGCGAACCGTCGAAATAAACATCAACAAGGTCGAGAGTATTCAAGTCGATCAAGAGATTCTGGGTCGGATGTTCAACTTTGGCACCCTGGTCATCGCCGGTGCGGGCGACCCGCAGGCACCCATCGCCGGAATCTCGTCACCGATGGCGTTCCGAAAGGCGTTCATCGAAGCGCAAGACCAAGCGAAGGGCGGGGCCTGACCGCTCAGCGCTCGCCGGACTGTGTGCGGCGGGTGACTTTCGATCGAGACATGGGCCAGCGCCGAGCGGTCGGCGACGCGGGCGCGGTAGGCGTCGGCTTCTTGCGGGTGGTCGGCCACGCGCGCGTCGCCGTCGGCTTCGAGCCGCTCGCGCATCTGCGCGGCCAGCGGGTGGTCCATCTCCCAGTAGCCTGCAGCAATCTAGGCGACCATCGTCAGCAGCGTGATGGCGATCACCGCATGCGTGCGACGCGCGCTTGCGCTGCGGTCGCTGGCCCAGTCGTGGCCATGCTGCCAGGAGCTCGTGTCGTGGCGGTGGGAAGCGTCGAACATGGACGCGGTGTGCCCGAGGCGCGTCAAGCGGCGCCACGACCGGCGCCGCTGTCGCGGCGTCGGCGCATCAGCCGGTACGCCGCAGGGATCACGAACAGCGACAGCAGCGGCGCCGTCACCATGCCGCCGAGCATCGGCGCGGCAATCCGGCTCATCACTTCCGAGCCGGTGCCGCTGCCCCACACGATCGGCACCAGGCCCGCCAGGATCACCGCCACGGTCATCGCCTTCGGGCGCACGCGCAAGACCGCACCTTCGCGGATGGCGTCGTCCAACACCTCTCTAGACGCCGCGGCACCTGCGGCCAGACGGTCCTGCAGCGCATGTTTCAGGTACAGCAGCATGACCACGCCGAACTCGGCCGCCACGCCGGCCAGCGCGATGAAACCGACCCCCGTGGCCACCGACAGGTGGTAGCCCATCAGGTAGAGGAACCAGACCCCACCGATCAGCGCGAACGGCAGCGTGGCCATGATCAGCAGGGCTTCGTCGAAGCGGCTGAAGGTCAGGTACAGCAGCACGAAGATGATCAGCAAGGTGGCGGGCACCACGAGCTTGAGGCGGGCGTTGGCGCGCTCGAGGAACTCGAACTGCCCCGAATAGGCCACGCTCATGCCGGGTTCGAGCTGGACCTCGGCGGTCACGGCGCGGCGCAAGTCGTTGGCCACTGCGGCCAGATCGCGCCCGCGCACGTCGACATAGACCCAACCCGAAGGCCGCGCGTTCTCGCTCTTGAGCATGGGCGGGCCGTCGGTGATCGTCACCTTGGCCACGCTGCCGAGCGTGATTTGTTGCCCCATCGGCGTGAGGATCGGCAACTCGGCCAGGCGCTGCGGCGAGTCGCGCCATTCGCGCGGGTAGCGCAGGTTGACGGGGAAACGGGCCCGCCCCTCGATCGTCTCGGTGACGTTCTCGCCGCCCACCGCACCGGCGATCAGCGCC
Organism: Burkholderiales bacterium; assembly: GCA_031389565.1. GTDB lineage: Bacteria > Pseudomonadota > Gammaproteobacteria > Burkholderiales > Burkholderiaceae_C > CADEEN01. The sequence continues at coordinate 13,724 of JANMSR010000424.1, read as the reverse complement.
TGCACATCGGCGATGTTCAGGCCGTAGCGCCCCGCGGCGGCGCGGTCGATCTGCACGTCGACGTAACGCCCGCCGGTCAATCGCTCGGCCAGCGCCGACGAGACCCCGGGCACGGCCTTGGCCACCTGCTCGATGCGAGCGGCGACGCGGTCGATCGCGGCGAGCTCGCCGCCGGTGACCTTGACCCCGATCGGGCTCTTGATGCCGGTGGCCAGCATGTCGATGCGATTGCGGATCGGTGGCACCCAGATGTTGCTCAGGCCCGGCACCTTCACCGCGCGGTCCAGTTCGTCGACCAGTTGGTCGGGCGTCATGCCCGCGCGCCACTGCTCGCGCGGCTTCAACTGGATCGTGGTCTCGAACATCTCCAGCGGCGCCGGGTCGGTGGCGGTCTCGGCGCGGCCGGCCTTGCCGAACACGCGCTCGACCTCGGGCACGGTCTTGATCATGCGGTTGGTGAGCTGCAGCAGTTCGGCGGCCTTCTGCGCCGACAAACCCGGCAGTGCCGAAGGCATGTAGAGCAGGTCACCTTCGTCGAGCTTGGGCAGGAACTCGCCGCCCAGGCGCGTCAGCGGCCAGGCCGTCGTGGCGAGCAGCAGCACGGCGATGCCCAGCGTGGCCTTGGGCCAGCGAAGCACCCACTCCAGCGCCGGTCGGTAGACCGCGATCAAGCCGCGCGTGATCGGGTTCTTCTGCTCGTCGGGGATGCGGCCGCGGATCCAGTAGCCCATCAGCACCGGGATCAGGGTGACGGACAGGCCGGCCGCCGCCGCCATCGCATAGGTCTTGGTGAAGGCCAGTGGCCCGAACAGCCGCCCCTCCTGCGCTTCCAGCGTGAACACCGGAATGAACGACAGCGTGATGATCAGCAGCGAGAAGAACAGCGCCGGGCCGACCTGCTCTGCGGCCTGCGTCGTCACTGCCCACCGCTCTTCGCCCACCAGGGCGCGGCCCGGGTGCGCGTGCTGCCAGGCCTCGATTTTTTTGTGCGCGTTCTCGATCATCACCACCGCCGCATCGACCATCGCGCCGATGGCGATGGCGATGCCGCCGAGCGACATGATGTTGGCGTTGATGCCCTGGTAGCGCATCACGAGGAACGCGATCAACACGCCGAGCGGCAGCGCGATGATCGCCACCAGGGCCGAGCGCAGGTGCCACAGGAACACCACGCAGACGGCGGCCACGACGATGAACTCCTCGAGCAGCTTGTACGACAGGTTCAGCACCGCGCGCTCGATCAGTGCGCTGCGGTCGTAGGTGGTCACGATCTCGACGCCCTGCGGCAGGCTGGCCTTCAACTCGGCGAGCTTGGCCTTCACCGCCTCGATCGTGGCCTGCGCGTTCTTGCCCGAACGCAGGATCACGATGCCGCCGGCCACCTCGCCCTCGCCGTCGAGTTCGGCGATGCCACGCCGCATTTCGGGGCCGACCTGCACGCTGGCCACATCACCCAGCCGCACGGGGATGCCGCCCTTGGCCGACAAGGGAATGGCGCGGAAATCGTCCAGCGTCTTCAGGTAGCCGCTGGCGCGCACCATGTACTCGACCTCGGCCAGCTCGAGCACCGAGCCGCCGGTCTCCTGGTTGCCGGCCATCAGCGCGTCGCGCACCTGGGCGTAGGTCACGCCGTACGCGGCGAGCTTGGTCGGGTCGAGCACGACCTGGTACTGCCGCACCATGCCGCCGACGCTGGCCACTTCGGCCACGTTGGGCAGGCTCTTCAGCTCATACTTGAGGAACCAGTCCTGCAACGTGCGCAGTTGCGACAGGTCGTTGCGGCCGGAGCGGTCGACCAGCGCGTACTGGAAGATCCAGCCCACGCCGGTGGCGTCGGGCCCGAGCGACGTTTTCGCGCTCGCCGGCAGCCGACCCTGCACCTGGTTCAGGTACTCGAGCACGCGAGAGCGCGCCCAGTACAGGTCGGTGCCGTCGTCGAACAATACATAGACGAAGCTGTCGCCGAAGAACGAGAAGCCGCGCACCGTTTTCGCCCCCGGCACCGACAGCATGGTCGTGGCCAGCGGATACGTCACCTGGTTCTCGACGATCTGCGGCGCCTGGCCCGGGTAGCTGGTGCGGATGATGACCTGGACGTCGGACAGGTCGGGCAGCGCATCGATCGGTGTGCTGCGCAGGCTGTAGCTGCCCCACACGGCCAGGAACACGCAGGCCAGCAGCACCAGGAAGCGGTTGACCACCGACCAGCGGATCAGGCCCGCGATCACCGCGCCGCTCCGACACGGGTGATCACATAGTCGCCCCCCTGCTGCGCCAGCCCGAACTCGACAGTCTGCCCCTTCGCCAGCCCCTGCGCGAGCTTGCGGTCCGCGAGCTTGAACGCCATGGTCATCGCCGGCCATTTCAGCGCCGGAATGGCTTCGTGATTCAGCGTGATCGTGCCGGCATCGATCTCGACGACCACGCCTCGTGCACGGTGCTCCTCGGCGGCGGCTGGCGCGCTGATAGCGCCCGCGCTGGCGGCCGGCGATGCGGCGCGGGCCAGCACGCCTTGCAGGCTGGCCTCCGAGTCGATCAGGAACTGGCCCGAGGCGACGACCTGCTGCCCGGCGGCCAGGCCGCTGCGGATGACGATTCGGTCGTCGATCTGCTCGCCGATCTCGACTTCGACCGGACGGTAGCGTCCCGCTTGCTCCGACAGGTACACCAGGGTGCGCCTGCCGGTGCGGATAACGGCCTCGGCCGGCACCACCAGCGCGTCACGCTGCGGTCCACTCAGGCTGACCTGGGCGAACAGGCCCGCCTTCAGGCGCTGCTTCGGGTTCGGCAACTCGATGCGCACGCGCAGCGTGCGGGTCTCGCGGTTGCCCTCGGGCAGGATGGCCGCGACACGACCCTTGACCACCTCGCCCGGCAGCGCCGGGAATCGCGCCTCGACCAGTTGCCCGGGCTGGATCGCCGCGGCCTGCGCTTCGGGCAGGGCCGTCTCGAGCCAGACCGTGGCCAGGCCGTTGATGCGGGCCAGCGTCATTCCCGGTGCAACGGTCATGCCCGCGCGCACCATCAACTCGCTGATCACGCCCCCGGCGGGCGCCGTGATCGTCTGCAAGGCCACCGGCAGCCCCGAGCGATCGACCCGGTCCACCATCGCCACAGGCATGCCCAGCAACAGCAAGCGCTGGCGTGCGGCCTGGGCGAGCGGTGCATCACCGGTGGCCTTCACCGCCAGGTACTCCTGCTGCGCACCGAGCCACTCCGGGTTCAGCACATCGACCAGCGGCGCGCCGGCGGCCACCACGTCCCCCGGTGCGCGCGCATAGACACGCTCGACGAAACCGGCGGTGCGCGCCTGCACGATGCTCACGTCGCGCTCGTTGAGCTGCACCGTGCCGACCGCCTCGACCACCGCGCCGACCCGGCGCTGCTCGACGCTGGCCAGCCGCAGCCCGAGCGCCTGCTGGGCCTGCGTCGACACCGCCAGCCCCGCTGCGCTGCCGGTCTCGGCCTGGCCTTCTTCGGCGTAGCGCGGCACCAGCTCCATGTCCATGAACGGCGACTTGCCGGGCTTGTCGAACTTCTGCGTCGGCGCCATGGGGTCGTACCAGTACAGCACCTTGCGCTCGGCCGGCGCCGATGCGGCGGTCATCGAGGGCTGCGCGGCCGGGCTCGTGGCGGCGTGCTGCGCTGCGCTGCGCCACTGCGCCACGCCCCAGCCGAGGGCGATGCCGATGGCCAACACAGCGAACGCGAAAGTAATCCGCTTTGCATTCATCTCATTGCTCCGCAATCAACGTGGTGAGACGAATGCCCAGCGCCGCGCGCTGGGCATCGAGCTCGATCAGCCGCAGCCGGGTTTCGACGGCTTCGCGCCGCGCCGTCAACACGGAGGCCAGGTCGCCGCGTCCGGCCTGGTAGCTCGCCAGGGCCAGCGCCACACGCTCGGCCGCCAGCGGCTGCCCATTGAGTTCGAGGCGAGCCCGCTGGGTGTCCAGCGCCTGCAAATCGGCGAGTTGACCCTCGATCTCCTCGCGATGCCGGCGCAACGTCTCGTCGCGCTCGGCCTGGACGCGCAAGACTTCCCTTTGCTTGGCCACGATCTGCGGTCGTTGGCGCTGCCCCTTCTGCCACGGCAGGTCCAAGCTGAACTGGAACGACACCATGTCGCCGTACTGCGCGCCGCGGCGGCTGTAGGCGACTTCCCAGGCCCAGTCGCCGCGCTGTTCGGCGTCGGCCTCGCCGACTTCGGCTTGGGCCATCGCCTGCATCGCGGCATAGGGCGCGATTTCGGCGTGGCGGTGCAAGCCGGAGCGCACGGCGTCGGGCTCGACCGCCCGCCCCGGCGCTTGGCCCTCGAGGGCCTCGTCGGCCCGCGCGCCGACCCAGCGGCGCAACGCCGCTCGCGCCTTGGCCACGTCGCGCACGGCGTCGTCGCGCCGGTCGGCCAGGGCCAGCGCTTCCTGCCGCGCCATCGTGCGCTCGGCCGGCATGGCCTTGCCGGAGGCGATGCGCGCGTCCAACGTGTCCAGCAGGACGCGGTTCTCGCGGTCGAGCTCGGTCAGTTGCGCCGCGCGGCGTTCGGCGAAATGCACGCCGAGCCAGGCCAGTGCAGCATCTCGCTGCACTGAGAGCTGGGCCACCGCGAGCATCGCCCGCTCGCGCTCCACGCGCGCCTGCGCACCCGCGGCACGCGCCTGGCGCTTGGCGCGGTTGGGCACCTCCTGCATCACGCCGATACGCTGCATCGTCATGAAGTCGCGCGTGAGGCTCAAGCGGTCGGGGCCGCTGATCGGCAGGTTGTCCACGCCGAGCGTGAGGCGTGGATCGGGCAGCGTGGCCGCTGCCGGCTGCGCGGCCTGGGCGCCGGCCAGGGCGTGCTGTTGTGCGGCCAGCGACGGTGCCTGGTCGCGCGCCAGGCGCGTCGTTTCGTCCAAGCTCAGTCCGGCGCAGGCCAGTGCAGGCAGGCACAGTGCCACCAGGGCAAGGCCCGCGCGCTTGCGGAATCGGCAGGAAAACATGTCACGTCCTTCATGGCAATCGAAGCGAGGAACACCCGCAGGTCCGGTCTGTATCGAGACAGACCGCCCATCGGGCCGCGCTAGTTGCGAAGGACGAGCAGGCGCAGGTACAGCGGTGGCGAGCCACCCGCGGTGATGACGCGCGCGCGGCTCGCGGGCTGCGCGGGCAGCAGCGCGGTGTGTGTCCAGTCCAGCACCGCCAGCAACACCGGGGCTGCCGGCGCATCCGAGGCCGGCGTCGGGTGGACGGTCTGCGACCCTTGCTGGCAGTGGGCCTGGCACAACTGCGGCTGCTCCGGGTCCATGCTGCCTCGCATGTTGCCGTCGCAGCCCGGCATCTCGGCCCGCGCGACAGGCGCCTTGGCTGCCGACACGGTAGCCGCACAGGCGTGCGCCGCGGTGGCGATCTGCATGAACAGCAGCAGCACGGTCAGCCAATTGGACAGCCAGCGAGTGGGGCGGCGGTGCAGATGCATGGCCAAAGTCTAGGCGGTCGCGAAGCTTCGTGTTTGATCTCGGACAAGGGCAGGCCGGGCTGTCATCAGCGGTAGGTTTGGAACACGGTGCTGCGGCCACCTTGCATGACCAGCATCACGTCGTAGGGGTCGCGGCGGGCGCCGTATTCGGGACCGTCCATGCCGGGCGAGCCGACCGGCATCGCTGGCACCGCAAGCCCTACCGCGGCCGGGCGCTCCTTGAGCAGGCGGCGGATTTCGCGCGCCGGCACATGGCCCTCGACGACGTAGCTGCCGACGCGGGCGGTGTGGCACGAACCGAACTGCACGGGCATGCCGAGTTGTTCGCGCATTGGCGTGTTGCCGGTCTCGAACACGCGCACCGCGAAGCCATTGGCCTGGAGGTGTTTGACCCAGTCCTTGCAGCAGCCACAGGTCGGGCTCTTCCAGACCTCGACCAGCGGCGCGGCGGGCTGTATTGCGAGGGCGGGCAGGGAACAGGCTGCCGCACAGGCAGCGAGGAATGAACGGCGTTGGAGTGTCATTTTCATGGGGCGATCACCTTGATGCGGCCGACCATGCCGGCCTGGGAATGTCTGGGAGTGCCTGGGGATCAGGCATGCGAACTCGAAATCCCCGGCGCGGTTGATGAGACCCTGTTCGTCCCGGCAGCAGTACACCGCCGGGCAGGGCACCACACGGCAGGCCGGCGCGTGCGCGGCTGCGCATGGCCAGCGGCCGCTCAGGCGAGGAACGCTCGGGGCGGCCGTTCAGGGCCGGCGAGCGCGGAGCGCTCGACCGGCGGTACCAGCGCACTGCGTGGCCGGGCCGGCGGCAGCGCCGGCAATGCCGATGGCACGGCGGGCAGGGCCACGAAGGCGCTGTGGCAGACAACGCACAGCGAGCAGGTTGGCGCGGCGACCGTGCCGGCGTGGTGGCTCTGGCCACGGCAGGGTGTGCTGGCCGTGCTCTGCGCGTCATCGGCCGCCTGCATCATCACCGCTCCACCCTGCATCGCCATCGGCATGGCGGTGGCCGCCCAGCCGCGCACCGGCAGCAACACGATGGCCAGCCAGAGCAGCACGACGGTGAGGGGGCGCGATGGGCGCAACATGGGGGCGAAGGATAAAGGCTTGGACTAGGGAGTGCCGCAGCGCACACAAGTTCCGTCGGCCAGACTCGCAGGCTGCCTACAATTTCAGCACTCCAGCCTGCCCGAGCGCCCCATGACCACTGCTCACGTCACAGCCGTCACCCACATCACCCCGCGTGAGAAGGCCGAGATCCTGGCGCAGGCGCTGCCCTACATCCGCAAGTTCCACGGCAAGACCCTGGTCATCAAGTACGGCGGCAACGCCATGACCGACCCCGAACTGCAACAGGACTTCGCCGAGGATGTCGTGTTGCTCAAGCTGGTCGGCATGAACCCGATCGTGGTCCACGGTGGCGGGCCGCAGATCGACGAGGCGCTCACGCGCCTGGGCAAGAAGGGCAGCTTCGTGCAGGGCATGCGCGTCACCGACGAGGAGACGATGGAGGTCGTCGAGTGGGTGCTGGCCGGGCAGGTGCAGCAGGACATCGTCGGCCTGATCAACGCTGCCGGCGGCAAGGCGGTGGGTCTGACGGGCCGCGACGGCGGGCTGATCCGCGCGCGCAAGATGAAGCTGGTCGACAAGGACGATCCGAACAAGGAGCACGATGTCGGCCAGGTCGGCGAGATCACGGCCATCGACCCCTCGGTGGTGAAGGCGTTGCAGGACGACCAGTTCATCCCGGTCATCAGCCCGATCGGCTTCGGCGAGCACAACGAGAGCTACAACATCAACGCCGACCTGGTGGCCAGCAAGTTGGCCACCGTGCTCAACGCCGAGAAGCTGATCCTGCTGACCAACACGCCGGGCGTGCTCGACAAGGCCGGCAAGCTGCTCACCAACCTGTCGGCGCGTGAGATCGACGAGCTGTTCGCCGACGGCACCATCAGCGGTGGCATGTTGCCCAAGATCGCCGGCGCGCTGGACGCCGCCAAGAGCGGCGTCAACGCGGTGCACATCATCGACGGCCGCGTGCCGCACGCGATGCTGCTGGAGATCCTGACCGACCAGGCCTACGGGACCATGATCCGTTCGCATTGAGCTGTCGGCAACCAGCGAAACACATTGCACCGCAGGCGAAAGTTGGTGTTTACCTGCACCGAAAGGCCACATACGTCTGTGCAAGAATCTCTGCGCTGCAACAGTTGCGCAAGAGACGCCTGCCGTGATGCCCGACTTGCCTGATCAACCGGCCGCCGACGCCGAAGACGAAGTGGACGCGGCAAGTGGCGACAGCGCAGCGGCCGCTGCCAAGCCCGAGCGCGTGCGCAAGCGCCCCAAGCCGGGCGAGCGCCGGGTGCAGATCCTGCAGACGCTGGCGCAAATGCTCGAGCAGCCCGGCGCCGACCGCATCACCACCGCCGCGCTGGCGGCCAAGCTGTCGGTCAGCGAAGCTGCGCTGTACCGCCACTTCGCCAGCAAGGCGCAGATGTTCGAGGGCCTGATCGAGTTCATCGAATCGAGCGTGTTCACGCTGATCAACCAGATCGTCGAGCGTGAGGCCTCGGGTGGCCCGCAGGCGGCCAAGATCCTCACCGTGGTGCTGCAGTTCGGCGAAAAGAACCCGGGCATGACGCGGGTGATGGTCGGCGATGCGCTGGTGTTCGAGCACGAGCGTCTGATCGCGCGCATGAACCAGTTTTTCGACCGCGTCGAATCGCAGTTGCGCCAATGCCTGCGCGCTGCTGCCGAGGCCGCCGGTTCGCCGCAGCCCACCGTCGACGGCAACGGCCAGGCCTCGGCATTGACGTCGTTTGCCGTCGGCCGCCTGCAGCGCTACGCGCGCTCGGGCTTCAAGCGCAGCCCGACCGAGCACCTGGACGCGGCGCTGCGCCTGTTCACTGTCGGCTGAGCGCGGCCCGCTGATGAGCCGCGTCGAGGTCGGCGGTGACAATGCGCTGCACGCGCTGCACGCGCTGCCACCGATGCCCCGATGAAGCCCAATCTCGAGACCCTGATCGAACGCGCCGATGCGCTGCTCGGCCGCCTGGAAGCGGCGCTGCTGCGGTCGCCGGTGGCCACCGACTGGCAGGCTTCAATGGCCTTTCGCTACCGCAAGCGGGCGGGCGTCGGCACGATCGAGCCGGTGCGCCATGTGGCGACCATCCGCCTGGCCGATCTGAAGGAAGTCGAGCCGCAAAAAGAGCGCCTGCTGCGCAACACGCGCCAGTTCGTCACCGGCCGCGCGGCCAACAACGTGCTGCTGACGGGAGCGCGCGGCACGGGAAAAAGCTCGCTGATCAAGGCCTGCCTGAACGAGTTCGCGCCGCAAGGGCTGCGCCTGATCGAGGTCGACAAGACCGACCTGGTCGACCTGCCCGACATCGTCGATCAAATCGCCGAGCGGCCCGAACGCTTCATCGTCTACTGCGACGACCTGTCGTTCGACGAAGGCGAGCCCGGCTACAAGGCGTTGAAGTCGATGCTCGACGGTTCGGTGGCGCAGGCCAGCGAGAACGTGCTGATCTACGCCACCAGCAACCGCCGCCACCTGTTGCCCGAGTACATGGCCGAGAACCTGACCTACACCCACACCGCGGACGGCGAAGTCCACCCCGGCGAGGTGGTGGAGGAGAAGATCTCGCTGTCCGAGCGCTTCGGGCTGTGGGTCAGCTTTTACCCCTTCACGCAGGCCGAGTACCTGGCCATCGTCGCCCAGTGGTTGCGTCATTTCGGCATCGTCGACGCCGCGCGCATCCAAGCCGCACGGTCCGAGGCGCTGATCTGGGCGCTGGAGCGCGGCTCGCGTTCGGGGCGCGTCGCGTACCAGTTCGCGCGAGACTTTTCCGGCCGCGCCGATGAGTGAAAGGCTTCCCGTCGACGTGGCGGTCGGTGTGTTGATCGACGCCGAGGGACGCTTCCTCATCACGTCCCGCCCGGCAGGCAAGGTCTACGCCGGTCACTGGGAATTCCCCGGCGGTAAGGTCGAGGCGGGTGAGACGGTCGAGGCGGCCTTGCAGCGCGAACTGCATGAGGAGCTGGGCATCGCTATCGGCGCCGCGCAACCATGGAAAACCACCCTGCACGACTACGCGCACGCGCTCGTTCGCCTGCACTTCTGCAAGGTCCTCGATTGGTCGGGCGCGTTCGAGATGCGCGAGGCCCAGCAAATGGCCTGGCAGACGCTGCCGGTCGAGGTGGCGCCGCTGCTGCCCGGCACGCTGCCGGTGCTGGCCTGGCTGGCCGAAGAGCGCGGATTCATCGGCGCCACGCACTAAACTGCCGGCATGGACTGGCTCGACAGCGTGAAGTGGGACCGCGACGGCCTGGTGCCGGCAATCGCGCAGGAGCTCGGCAGCAACGACGTGCTGATGTTCGCCTTCATGAACCGCGAGGCGCTGGCCAAGACCGCAGAGCTGGGGCGCGCGGTGTACTGGAGCCGCTCGCGCCAACGCCTGTGGGTCAAGGGCGAGAGCTCCGGCCATGTGCAGCAGGTGCACGAGATCCGGCTCGATTGCGACAAGGACGTGGTGTTGCTGAAGGTGACCCAGCTCGGGCACGAGCCCGGCATTGCGTGCCACACCGGGCGCCATTCGTGCTTCTTCCGCAAGCTCGAAGGCAACACTTGGCAGAGTGTCGAGCCGGTGCTCAAGAACCCGCAGGCGATCTACAAATGACGTCCAGCAACGACACCCTGGCACGCCTCGCGGCCGTGATCGACGCGCGCCGCGGCGGCGACCCCGACCAGAGCTATGTCGCGCGGCTGTTCGCCAAAGGCACGGACGCGATTCTGAAGAAGGTCGGCGAAGAGGCCACCGAGGTCGTGATGGCGGCCAAGGACGGCGCGCGCGAGCGCCTGGTCGGCGAAGTCGCCGACCTGTGGTTTCATTCGATGATCGCGCTGGCACAGTTCGGCCTGAAGCCGGCCGACGTGCTGGCCGAGTTGGAGCGCCGCGAGGGCCAGACGGGCCTGGACGAATTCGCCTCGCGCAAGGCACAAAACCGCGACCAGGAGGAATAGCATGACGACCCCCACGCTCACTCGTTCGCTGCCCCCAGGGCCCAGCAAGGGCCCCTTTGTGGCCCTTGGGGCGTCAGTGCCCAGACCCAGCGAAGCGCAGGGCAAGCCTGCGCTCTGGCGGCCGGGCGGGCACTGAGATGAACAACGCCGTGATCGACGCCGGCTCAGGCAAGACGAGCGAAGAGATGGCCAGCCTGAAGACCATCACGACCGTGGTCTATGCCTTGCAGGCGCTGAGTTTCGCCTTTGGCGTGACCGCGCTGGTGGGGCTGATCATCAACTACGTCAAGCGCGACGATGTCGCCGGCACGGTCTACGAAAGCCACTTCGACTGGCAGATTCGCACCTTCTGGTGGGGCCTGCTGTGGGCGGTGGTCGGCGTCATCCTCGCGGTCCTTCTGGTCGGCTTCGCGGTGATGTTCGTGGCCTGGGTCTGGGCGGTCTACCGCGTTGTCAAGGGCTGGCTCAAGTTGACCGAAGGCAAGCCGGTGATGCCGTCGCCGATCGCCTGAACGCCCATGACTGCCGACCCGAACTGCATTTTTTGCAAGATCGTTGCCGGGCAGATCCCGGCCAAGAAGGCGTTCGAGGACGACCAGGTGCTGGCGTTCCACGACATCCACCCCTGGGCGCCGGTGCACATCCTGATCATTCCCAAGCTGCACATCGCGTCGATGGTCGACGTCGGCCCCGAGCACCAGGGCCTGCTCGGGCACATGTTGGTATTGAGCGGCCGCTTGATGCGTGAGCTGGGCGTGACCAACGGTTACCGACACGTCATCAACACCGGCCACGATGGCTCGCAGGAAGTGCTGCACCTGCACATGCACGTGATAGGTGGTCCGCGCCCCTGGGCCAAAGGCTGAGCGCATAGGCCCCGCCGGGCGCGCTGGCATTGCGCTCACCTAGAATCCCGTCATTGGTCCATTTTCGGAGAGCGTCATGGGATCGTTCAGTATTTGGCATTGGCTGATCGTGCTGTTGGTGGTGGTGCTGATCTTCGGCACCAAGAAGCTGAAGAACATCGGTGCCGACCTCGGCGGCGCGGTCAAGGGCTTCAAGGACGGCGTCAAGAGCGGCGGCGAAGCCACGCCCGAGGGCGGAGCGGCACCGGCACAGCAAGTCACCGCGACGACCAAGGTTGCGGATCCGAACACCGTCGACGTCGAAGCGAAGACGAAGTCCTGACCCCACTGTTCGCCACCCCGCGCCGCAGCCTCGCGGCAACCGCATGATCGACTTCGGCTTCGACAAGATTGCGCTGATCGGCGCGGTGGCACTGATCGTCATCGGGCCCGAGAAGCTGCCACGCGTCGCGCGCACGGTAGGCCACATGCTGGGCAAGGCGCAGCGCTACGTGGCCGACGTCAAGGCCGAGGTCAGCCGCTCGATCGAACTCGAAGAGCTGCAGAAGATGAAGAGCCAGTTCGAGGGCGCGGCACGCGATGTCGAACAAACGGTGCAGCGCGAGATGAGCAGCACCGCGAGCGACCTTGAAGGCAGTTGGAAGGACCCGGCGCCGGGTCTGGCCAGCGATGACGCCGCTGCCGATGGCGTGCTCGCCCCGCCGCCACCCGACTACAAGCACCCGAAGAAGAACTGGCGCTTGAAACGCGGCAGCATGCCGGCTTGGTACAAGCAGCGGCAGGGCATCCGCACCAAGGCCTTGTCGGGTGCGGCGCGCGTGGCGCGTTTCCGTCCCCGGCCGCTCACCAAATGAGCGGCAAGCCGCCCGACTCGGAAGACGAACTCGCCGGCACCGAGCAGCCGTTCGTCACCCACCTGGTCGAGTTGCGCGACCGGCTGATCCGGGTGGCGGTGGCCGTCGGCATCGCATTCGCCGTGCTGGCGCTGTGGCCAGGGCCGGCCGCGCTGTACGACCTGCTGGCCGCGCCGCTGGTGGCTTCGCTGCCCAAGGGCACCACGCTGATCGCCACCAATGTGATCTCGCCCTTCATCGTGCCGCTGAAGATCACCCTGATGGCGGCCTTCATGCTCGTGCTGCCGATCGTGCTGTACCAGTTGTGGGCCTTCGTCGCACCGGGCCTGTACAGCCACGAGAAGAAGCTGGTGTTGCCGCTGGTGGTGTCGAGCACGCTGCTGTTTTTCCTCGGCGTGGCGTTCTGCTACTTCTTCGTCTTCGGCCAGGTGTTCAAGTTCATCCAGAGCTTTGCCCCCAAGAGCATCACCGCCGCGCCGGATATCGAGGCCTACCTCGGTTTCGTGCTGACGATGTTCATCGCCTTCGGTGCCGCCTTCGAAGTGCCGATCGTGGTCATCGTGCTGGCGCGCATGGGGCTGGTAAGCATCCAGAAGCTGAAGGACTTCCGCGGCTACTTCGTGGTCCTGGCCTTCATCATCGCCGCCGTCATCACGCCCCCCGACGTGGTGTCGCAACTGGCGCTGGCGATCCCGATGTGCCTGCTCTACGAGGTCGGCATCTGGGCCGCGCAGTTGTTCATCAAGCACACCCAGGCGCCCGACCCCGAGGGCGAGAAAACCGCCTGAGTGCTTGCGACGGTTCGGTCGAGCCTGGCGTCACCAGAACTTCGCACAGGGGCCGCGCAAAATGAACCCGGTCGGCGGCGTGCCCGCTGACGCCGCAGACGGGGTCGCAACCGAGACCGCCAGCTCATCGACCTGGGCCAGCAGCTTTTCCGAAGTCGCCGCCAACTCGATGCGCCCCTTGCCCTGCGCCGGCACTATGCCCAGTGCGACCGGCGGACCTTGCTTGCTCAGCGCCCACAACTGCAACACCTGGTCCTGCCCGATAGCGATCGGACGCAAGACCTTGATGTCGACGACCTTGCCGTGACGGCGTGAGCTGACCAGCATCGCCGGCCGGCCGTTGCCGTCGCTCAGGATCCCGGCGTAGCTCTCTGGGATCTGGGTCTTGGCGGGGCTGGGCTCGTCACCCCTGTCGGCGATCGGCAACGTGAGGGTGATGGCGACGCCGGCAAACAGGCCGGCCACGAGCGAGCCGAGCCCGCGCATGCCGAACCAGCGTTCGAACCAGTTGGGCTGAGCGACCGTGCGCGGTGGTGCGACGCGCGCCGCGATGCCGGCCCAGAGTTTGGCCGAGGGCTGAGCGACCGATAGTGGAGCGGCCATCGGCAGCAGTTGGCGCTGCCAGAAGTCGACGGCCGCCTGCATTTGGGGGTCGTCCTTCAGCAATTGCTGGAAGCGCCGGCGCGCGGAACCGTGCAACGTGCCGAGCACGTACTCGGACGCCAGCGCGTCG
>JANMSR010000422.1:0-6021 GCA_031389565.1 Burkholderiales bacterium | reverse complement strand
CTGTACCCGCCCTCGTGCAGGTCGAACGCCAGGCCGCCGTCGACGTAGCCGAGCTGGGTGGCGCGCAGCCGTGCGTCGACCTGGGTCGAGTAGGTCCAGACGTCGAGCGCGCGGCCTTGCAGTTCCTGCGCCAGCGTCGCGCCGCGCGGATCATCGATGTTGACCACCGCGGCGCGCAGGCCGGGCCACGCGAACAACTGGCGCTTGGCCGCCCAGTAGGCGTCCATCGTGCCGTGGTAGTCGAGGTGGTCGCGGGTGAAGTTGGTGAACAGGGCCACCGCAACACGCAGCCCGGCCAGCCGCTGCTCGACGATACCGATCGAAGAGGCCTCGATCGCGCAGGCGGCGAAGCCGCCGTCGACGAACAGCCGCAACGCGGCGTGCAGCATCACCGGGTCGGGTGTGGTCAGCCCCGTGAATTCGATCTGCGCCGCGCGGCCCGGCAATGGCGGCACGCCGATGCCCAGCGTGCCGACGACGGCCGAGCGCCGGCCGAGCAAGGTCAGCGCCTGCGCCGTCCACCAGGCCGTCGACGTCTTGCCGTTGGTCCCCGTTGTGGCCAGCACCTCGAGCGCGCGGCTCGGCTGCTCGAAGAAGGCGTCGGCGATCGGGCCGGTGGCGACCTTGAGGCCCGGCAGCGAGGCGATGCGCGCGTCGTCGAAGGCGAACGCGTCGAGGCCCTCGCGCTCGACCAGGCAGGTCGTGGCGCCCGCCTGCAATGCGCTGGCGACGAAGCGCCTGCCATCCGTGGCCGCACCCGGCCAGGCGATGAAGCCATCGCCGGCGCGAACCTTGCGACTGTCGGTGGTGACGGTGCCCGTGACCCACGAGCGCAGCCAGCGCGCAGCGGCGTCGGGCGACTTGAGCGCAGTGAGGGTCACGGCTAGAAGCTTTCCTGCACCGCGGTGGTCACGATCTGCGGCTTGACGTCCAGATCGGGCGCCACACCGAGCATGCGCAAGGTCTGCTGCACCACCTGGCTGAACACGGGTGCGGCGACATCGCCGCCGTAGTGCATGCCGTTGTTCGGCTCGTCGACCATCACCGCGACGACGATGCGCGGCTTGTCGATCGGCGCGATGCCGACGAACCAGGCGCGGTACTTGTTGGTCGAGTACGCCTTGCCTTCCTGCTTGAGCGCGGTGCCGGTCTTGCCGCCCACCGAGTAGCCGATGGTCTGCGCCTTCGGTGCGGTGCCGCCGGGGCCGGCCGCCAGGTGCAGCATCTCGCGCACCGCGCGCGCGGTCTCGGGCTGCAACACGCGAAAGCCGGCGGCGGCGCCGTCCTGCTTGAGCATCGACACCGGCATCACCTCGCCGTCGCGCGCGAACACGGTGTAGGCGCGCGCCAACTGGAACAGGCTGGTGGACAGCCCGTAGCCGTAGCTCATCGTCGCCTGCTCGATCGGGCGCCAGGTCTTGTAGGGCCGCAGTCGGCCGGTCACCGCGCCGGGAAACTGCAATTGCGGCTTCTGGCCGAAGCCGACCTGGGAGTACAGCTCCCACATCTCGCGCGGCTGCATCTGCATCGCCATCTTCACGACACCCACATTGCTCGACTTCTGGATCACCTCGGCCACGCTCAGCACGCCATACGGGTGGGCGTCGCGGATCGTGCTGCCGGTGATGGTGAGGTAGCCGGGTGCGGTCTGGATGGGCGTGGTGGGCGTGACGCGGCCGGTTTCCAGCGCCCAGGCGGCGACAAAGGGCTTCATCGTCGAGCCGGGCTCGAAAGTGTCGGTCAGCGCCCGGTTGCGCAGTTGCGCGCCGGTGAGGTTGCGCCGCTCGGCCGGGTCGAAGCTCGGGACGTTGGCCAGCGCGAGCACCTCGCCGGTCTGCACGTCCAGCACCACCACGCTGCCGGCCTTGGCCTTGTGCTCGGCCACGGCGTCGCGCACGCGCTGGTAGGCGAAGAACTGCACCTTGGCATCGACCGCGAGTTCGATGTCGCGGCCATGGCTCGGGTCGACCTGGTCGCCGATGGCCTCGACGACGCGGCCGAGCCGGTCCTTGACCACCATGCGCGAACCGTCGCGGCCCTGCAGGTCCTTCTGGAACGCGAGCTCGACGCCTTCCTGGCCGCGGTCTTCGACATCGGTGAAACCGACCAGGTGCGCCGCCGATTCGCCCTCGGGGTACTTGCGGCGGTATTCGCGCGTTTCGTAGATGCCCTTGATGCCCAGGGCCTGCACCTGCTGCCACACCGGCTCGTCGACCTGGCGCTTGAGCCACGCGAAGCGCGCCGTCGGATCGCCGAGCTTCTTGTCCAGCTCGGCCTGCGGCACCGCGAGCAGCTTGGCCAACTGGCGCTTCTGCTCTGGTGTGGCGTGCACATCTTTCGGGATCGCCCAGACCGAGGGCACCGACACGCTGGTCGCTAGCAGGGCACCGTGGCGGTCGGTGATGCGGCCTCGGCTGGCCGGCAGTTCGAGCTCGTAGGCGTAGCGCTTCTCGCCCTGGGCGAGATAGAACTGATTGCCGACGATCTGGATGTACACCGCGCGGCCGACCAGCACGCACGAGCCCAGCCCGACCAGCGCGACCAGGAACTTGCTGCGCCACGGCGGCGTCTTGGACGCCAGCAACGGGCTCGACGAATAGCTGATGCCGCGCGCGACGGCGCCGCTCCGGCGACGACCCAGCTTCACTTGCCCACCCCCGGCGCGGTGTCGTCGTGCACGTAGACCGTGACCGCCGGTGTGGCGGTGCGCATGGCCAGCTTCTCGCGCGCGGTGCGCTCGACGCGCAGGTTGGTGGCCTGCGCCTCACGTTCGGCTTCGAGGCGTTTGTAGTCGGTGTCCAGCCGCGAGGCCTCGTTCTTGGCGCGGTCGAATTCGGTGAACAGCCGCCGCGAGTCGTAGGCGGTGCGCACCAGGTACAGGCTGCTGACGAGCAGTGCCACCCCAAGCAAGAGGTTGATGCGAGTCACAACGCAACTCCGGTGCGTTCTGCGACGCGCAGAATCGCCGAACGAGAACGCGGGTTGGCCGCCACCTCGTCAGCGCCCGGCTTGATGCGCGCGATCGCGTGCAGCCGCACCGGCTCGGGCGCTGCGAACGGCGCGCGCCGATCGAACACGGTCTTGCTTTCGCGCGCAATGAATTGCTTGACGATGCGGTCTTCGAGCGAATGGAACGCGATCACGGCCAGGCGTCCTTGGGGTTTCAACAGCGCGAGCGTGGCGCTCAGGGCTTGTTCGAGGGCCGCAAGCTCGGCGTTGACGAAAATCCGAAGAGCTTGAAATGTGCGCGTTGCAGGATCCTGGCCCGCTTCGCGGGTGCGGACCGCACGAGCCACGAGCTGGGAAAGCTGCGCTGTGGTTCGAACAGCATCCCCGCCTTCGCGCCGAGCAACAAGCGCCTTTGCAATCTGAACAGCAAACCGTTCTTCACCATAGTCGCGTATCACCTCGGCAATGGCGCGTTCATCGGCGCGGGCCAGGAAGTCCGCGGCGCTCTCGCCGCGGGTCGGATCCATGCGCATGTCCAGCGGGCCGTCGAAACGGAAACTGAAACCGCGCTCGGGGTTGTCGATCTGCGGCGAACTCAGGCCCAGGTCGAGCAGCACGCCATCGACCGCCGTGATGCCGAGCGCGGCCAGCACCGGCGGCATCTCGGTGAAGTTGGCGTGGTGGATGGAAAACCGCGGGTCGTCGATGCGCGTCGCGCCAGAGCCCGCTGCGGCCACCGCCTCCGGGTCGCGATCGAAGGCCAGCACGCGAGCGCCGGCCGCCAGCCGCTCGAGCAACAGGCGTGAATGGCCGCCGCGGCCAAATGTGCCGTCGACGTAAACGCCTTGCGCTGTCGTCACCAACGCGTCGATCGCTTCGTGGAGCAAGACGGTGGTGTGCTGCCATGGTGCTGCGTTCACCCCGCCCTCACATCACGTGGTCGCGGAGCACATCGGGCATGCCAGCGGCCAGTACGGTGGCTTCGTGGGCGTCGTGGCGCACCTTGTCCCAAAGCTCGAAGCGCGAGCCCATGCCCACCAGCAGCACGTCGCGCTCGAGGCCGGCCCATTCGCGCAACTCGGGAGCGATCAGCACGCGAGAGGCGCCGTCGATATCGACATCCATCGCACTGCCGATGAAGACGCGGCGCCAGTCTTCGGCCGACATCGGCAGCGTCAGCAACTTGGCGCGAAAGGCATCCCAGGACGGACGCGGGAAGATCAGCAGGCAGCGCTTGGGGTGCTTGGTGATCGTCAGCTTGTCCTCGGCCACCGCCTTCAGGACCTCGCGGTGGCGCGCGGGCACGGTCATGCGGCCCTTGCCGTCGAGGAACAGCCCCGCCCCACCCTGAAACACCAGATCAGCCACGCTGCCCCACTAACTTGCACTTTTCCCCACTTTAGCGGAGGCAAGTGCAGGGGTCAACGGAAACCGAAAGAAAATCAATCAAATCAAGCACTTAGAAACGACTTCTCCGTGAATTTTCGAGTGGATACTGTTCAAAAACAAAGACATGGGAGCGACATCGAAAGTGAATCCTCAGGTGGAGGGCGCACTTGGGACTTTCCAGGAGGCCACTTGGGATGGGTTCCCGATTGGGCGTGAGCGGGTGAGCGGGGCCAGTCTGTGGTGTGGCCGCTGCGGCTTGGCATGGCCCCGCGCCTGGCAGCTAGAGTCGTCCTTTCTCGAACCCTGAAAGGCGCCTGCCATGACCCTGCTGCTGACGGGCCTGCTGCTGTTTCTCGGCGTGCACTCGGTGCGCATCGTCAGCGACGATTTCCGCTCGCGGCAGATCGCACGACTCGGTGTGAACGGCTGGAAAGGCTTGCACACGCTGGCCTCGTTGGCAGGCTTGGCCCTCATCGTCTGGGGCTTCGGCCTCGCGCGTCAGCAGCCGATGCTGCTGTGGGCCACACCAGGTTGGTTGCGGCATGTCGGCGCGCTGCTCACGCTCGTATCTTTCGTGTTCATCGCCGCCGCCTACGTGCCCGGCAACGGCATCAAGACCCGGCTGCAGCACCCGATGTTGCTCGGTGTGAAGGTCTGGGCCCTGGCCCACTTGATCACCAACAATACGCTGGCCGATGTGCTGCTGTTCGGCAGCTTCCTGGTCTGGGCGGTGCTGAGTTTTCGCGCGGCGAAGGCGCGCGATCGCGCCGCGGGCACCCGCTACGCGGCGGGTGCGCCCTCGCGCACGCTGGCCACCGTGGCTGTCGGCGTCGCAGCCTGGGCCGCCTTTGCCTACTGGGGCCACAGTGCGCTGATCGGCGTGCGCGCGTTCGGGTGACACACCCGCAGGCACTTTGCGGCTCTAAACTTCGCGCCACATGCCCATCGGAACCCACCCTACTATCGCAGCCGCGTGTTCTTGCTGCAGAGCGTGCCGGGGCTCGATGCGGTGGATTGCGCCGGCGTCACGGCCTGAGCCACCGCAATGAGCGCGCACGACCACCAGCACGAACATGAGCACGAGCACAGCGAACTTTCGCCGATGGAGTTGCGCGTGCGCGCGCTCGAAACCGTGCTCGGCCAGAAGGGCTACATCGACCCCGCCGCGCTCGATGTGTTGATCGATACCTACCAAACCCGCATCGGCCCGCGCAACGGCGCCCGCGTCATTGCGCGGGCCTGGGTCGATACCGACTTCCGCGACTGGCTGCGGCGCGATGCGTCGGCCGCGATCGCCTCGCTGGGCTACAGCGGGCGCCAGGGCGAACACATGGTGGCGGTGTTCAACACGCCACAACGCCACAACCTGGTGGTCTGCACACTGTGCAGCTGCTACCCCTGGCCGGTGCTGGGTCTGCCGCCGACCTGGTACAAGAGCGCGCCCTACCGTTCGCGCGCGGTGCGCGACCCGCGCGGCGTGCTCGCCGATTTCGGCGTGACCTTGCCGGTGGAAAAGGAAATCCGCGTCTGGGATTCGACCGCGGAGGTCCGTTATCTCGTGATTCCGCAGCGGCCGCCCGGTACCGAGCACCTCACCGAGGACGAACTCGCCGCGCTGGTCACGCGCGACTCCATGATCGGCACCGGTCTGCCGCGCGAGAGTGCAGGGGGCGCCGCATGAGC
>JANMSR010000153.1:0-9243 GCA_031389565.1 Burkholderiales bacterium | reverse complement strand
CTGGTGTTCCTGCTGGTCACCCCGCTGTCGCATTGGGCGTGGTTCGCCGCCTATGTGGGGGCCAGCGTGGTGCGCGGGCTGATGGTCGGCGCGGGGGTGTTCGCGGTCACGGTGTGGTTCGCGCCGGCGCATTTTGCCCAGCCGTGGTGGATCGTCGTGTTTGCCCTGCTCGGCGCGGGCATGCTCGGCACGCTGGGCCTGATCGCGGGCCTGTGGGCCGAAAAGTTCGACCAGACCGCGGCGTTCCAGAACTTCCTCATCATGCCGATGACGTTTCTGTCGGGCGTGTTCTATTCGGTCCATTCGCTGCCGCCGTTCTGGCTCGCGCTGTCGCACGCCAATCCATTCTTCTACATGATCGATGGTTTCCGGCGCGGCTTCTTCGGCGCCAGCGATGTGTCGCCGTGGTTGTCGCTGGCCGTGGTGGGCTCGAGCTTTGCCATCGTCTCGGCGACCGCGCTGCGCCTGCTGGCCACCGGCTACAAGCTCAGGAGTTGAGATGACGACCGCCACCAAGCCGCTGCCCTATGACTGCATCGCGCTGGTACTGCAGGGCGGTGGCGCGCTCGGGGCCTACCAGGCGGGGGTGTTCGAGGGCCTGGCCGAGGCCGGCATCGAGCCGCACTGGGTGGCGGGCATTTCCATCGGCGCGATCAATGCCGCGCTGATCGCCGGCAACCCGGCCGAGCGCCGCGTCGAGCGGCTGCGCGAGTTCTGGCAGACGGTGACCGCGCCGCCGCTGTGGCCGGCCACGCCGCCGGTCTGGCAAGCGGCGGCGGCGCAGGGCCCCACCGCGGCGCGCACCGCGCTGGGTTGGTTCGAGGCCTCGCGTGCCCTGTTCGAGGGCCAGCGCGGCTTCTTCACGCCGCGGCTGCCGTCGCCGGTGTTTTCGCTCGAGGCGCCACCCGACGAGCTGAGTCACTACGACACCGCGCCGTTGGCGGCCACGCTCGAGCGGCTGGTCGACTTCGAACGGCTCAACGCGCCGGGCGGCATGCGCTTCACGGTCTCGGCCGTCAACCTGCGCAGCGGCAACGACGAGCTGTTCGACAACCAGCAGGGGCCCTGGGCCGGGCGCATCGCGGCCGCGCATGTGCTGGCCTCGGGCGCGCTGCCGCCGGGCTTCGCCGCGGTGCCGATCGAAGGCGAGTACTACTGGGACGGCGGCCTGCTGTCGAACACGCCGCTGGCCACCGTGCTCGAAGACGAGCCGCGGCGCGACACGCTGGCCTTCCAGGTCGACCTGTGGAGCGCGCTCGGCCCGCTGCCGCGCAACCTGCTCGATGTGGAGGAGCGGCAAAAGGACATCCGCTACTCGAGCCGCACCCGCGCGGTGACGACCCAGCTCGAGCGCGAGCGCCACCTGCGCCGCGTGCTGCGCGAGGTGCTGGCCCGCTTGCCGGCGTCGGCGCGCAAGGGCGATGCCTGGTGCCGGGAAGCCGAGGCCCTGGCGTCCGACAAACGCTTCAACGTCGTGCACCTGATCTACCAGGAAAAAGAGTGGGACGGCCTGGCCAAGGACTACGAGTTCGGCGCGCAATCGATGCGCGACCACTGGGCCAGCGGCCTGGCCGACCTGCGCCGCACGCTGGCGCATCCCGATTGGCTGGCGCTGCCCAAGGGCCGCGCCACGTCGGTGACGCACGACGTGCACCGCGGCGGGCCGCGACGCGCCTAGCCCGCGAGCGATTCAGGCACCGGCACGTCGAGCAGCAGGCAGGCCAGGTGCAGCGCATCGGCCGTGCCGGCGTGATCGGCCAGGCCACTGCGCTCGGCCGCCTGCAGCCAGGCCCGCAGCAGCAGCGGGCGTTGCATCGGCGCGATGCGGCGCACGCGCAATGCGAGGTAGCGCTCGTGCAGCGGCGTGGCCGGAGCCAGCCCGGCGGCCGGGCCGCGCGGCGCCGGCGCGTCCAGTTCGGCCAACGCCTGCGCCGCACGCGTGTGCCACGCCTGGCGCGCGTCGGCGGTGACGCCCAGTGCCGCGGCGAGTTGCCGCGTCGCCGCGTGGGCGGCATCGGCGTGGCGGGTCAGCGCGGCCGCGGCGTCGACGCGCGGTGACCGCTGCGGCCGCGCCCCCAGCAACAGGCCGAGCGCGAGCGCGCGCCAGGCACTGGCGGCGGTCGGCGCCAGCGCCCGCCAGCGCTGCATCAATGCGTGCCGTGCCTGCCGGCGCTGTGCGGGCGCGGCGCTGCGGGCGCGTTGCAACAGGGTGACGAACGCCTGCCGGCGCGCGACCGCGCCGAGCACTTCGATCTCGCGTCGCACGGCCGCGGCCACGGCGAGATCGGCGGTGGCGCCGGTCCACGCCGCCCAGCGGCTGTCGTCGGCCGTGTCGGCTGCGGCAGCGGGCTCGACGGCCAGTGCCAGCATCGCCGCCTGCCATTCGCCGGGGCCGTACCAGCGCCCGATGCGGTCGAGCGCCTCGGCTTCGCGCGCGCGGGCGTCGAACGACGTGGGCACTTGCAGGGCGTCGTGGCGGTGCGCTTCGGGCGCGGCAGCGGCGCGTGGCCTGTCGGGCGGTTCCACGGGTTCCATCGGCGCAATGCGCATCAGCGCTTCGGGTTGGGCCTCGGCTTCGATCGGCAGCACGTTGGCGCCTAGCGGCAGCACTTCGTGGCCATACAGCCGCCGCAAGCGCTCGGCCAGCGGCGGGTGGGTGTGCCACAGCGCGCGCCAGCCGTCGGCAGCGCCCCGGTGGGCCAGCAGCAGGTGGGCCAGGCTCGCGGCATGCGCGCTGCGCAAACCGGCGCGGCCGTGCAGTTGCTGCTCGGCGATCTTGCGCAGCGCGCCGCCCAGGCCGTCGACGACCCGCGTGTACTTCACCGCCGACGCGTCGGCCAGGAATTCGCGCTGGCGGCTGACGGCGGCCTGCAGCAGCCGGCCCGCCGCCCAGCCGAGCGAGCCGACGGCCATCAGGCCGAGGCCGAACAGCGCGCCGGCGCGGCGGCGGCCCCGCTCGTCGGTGTCCCACAGCGACAGGCCCAGGCCCCAGATCATCTGCAAGCCCCAGACCAGGCCCACCAGGTGCATGTTCAGCCGCGTGTCGCCATGCACCAAGTGGCTGAACTCGTGCGCGACCACGCCCTGCAGCTCGGCGCGCGTCAGGCGCTCCAGCGCACCGCGGGTGACGGCCACCACCGCATCGCTGCCGCTCCAGCCGGCGGCGAACGCATTGATCGCGTCGTCCTTGGGCAGCACCCAGGCGGCGGGCACGCTGCCGTGGCCGCTGGCGATCGACATTTCCTGCACCGTGTTGGCGAATCGCCGCTCGAGCAGGGCCAGCTCGCCGCCGCCCGAGCCCTGCGCTTCGCGGCCGCCGGCCAGCCGCGCCACATGCGCGCCGCCTTCGCGCAGGCGCAGGCTTTCGATCCAGCAGCCGCCGAGCACGAACAGCAGCACCAGGGCGGTGTTGGTCTCGAAGAACAGCGTGGGATAGCCGCGCGCGAACGGAAAGCTCAGCGTGTAGATCAGCGCCAGCACCGCGTTGACGGCCAGCAACAGCCCGGCCACCACCAGCCCGAACAGCCCGAGCAGTCGCAGCGTGGCCTGGCGCGCGGTGCGCTCGTGCTGGCGAAAGCGCATCGCGCGCCCGGCAAGGCTAGAGCGCGACGCGCACAGCGCTGCGTTCGGCGTCGCTCGTGGTGGCTTCGAGCATCGCGGCCTGCTTGAAGCCGAAGACGCCGGCAACGACATTGGTCGGCGCCTGCTGCGCGGTGTTGTTGTACTCGAGCACGCTGTCGTTGAAGGCCTGGCGCGCGAAGGCGATGCGGTTTTCGGTGTGGCCGAGCTCTTCGGACAGCTCGCGCAGGGTCGCGTCGGCCTTCAGCTCGGGGTAGGCTTCGACGACCACGGCGAGCTGCTTCAGCGCGCCGGCCAGTGCGCCTTCGGCGCTGCCCAGGGCGCCGATGCGCTCGGCATCGGCCGGCCTGGCGCGCGCCGCATCGCCCGCGGTCTTGGCGCTGTTGCGTGCGGCGATCACGGCCTCGAGCGTGTCGTGCTCGTGCTGCACGTACTTGCGCGCCACGTCGACCAGGTTGGGGATCAGGTCGTAACGGCGCTTCAACTGCACGTCGATCTGGGCGAATGCGTTGGCGATCTCGTTGCGGCTGCGCACCAGCCGGTTGTAGGCTGCCAGCACCCACATTGCCAGCGTGACCAGCACGACCCAGGTGAAGATCTGCGTAGAACTCATGCCTTGCCCTCCGTGACGGTGGCCCGCAATGTACGCCAGGGCGCACCTACAATTCAGCCACCATGCCAGCCCCCGACCCCACATCCGACGAAGTTCGCAGCTTCATTGCCGCCGGCCTGGCCTGCGAGCATGTCGAGGTCGAGGGCGACGGGCGCCACTTCTTCGCCACCATCGTGGCGGCCGAGTTCGAGGGCCGTTCGCGCGTGGCCCGCCACCAGCGCGTCTACGCGGCGCTCGGCGATAGAATGCGCGAACAAATTCACGCGCTGTCGATGAAGACGCTGACACCTGCCGAATGGCACGCCGGGCAAGGCAGCCCGGCGGCTGACGCTCAACCGGCTCACCCCCACCACTGACCCCTGCCCGCGGCGCCAGCGCAGCGGGTGGCGGTCGGCGTCGCCAGCAACAGCGCACGACGACCGGTCTCCCGCAGCGCGCGCGCCCGGCACCCCACGGACGACGATCATGGACAAGCTACTCATCCGCGGCGGGCGCCGGCTGCAAGGCGAGGTGCCGATTGCGGGCGCCAAGAACGCTGCCCTGCCCGAGCTGACCGCTGCATTGCTCACGGCCGAGCCGGTGCAGCTTTCCAACGTGCCGCGGCTGCAGGACGTGGCCACGATGCTGAAGTTGCTGCGCAACATGGGCGTGGTGGCCGATCGCCACGCCGACGCCCCCGATACCGTGACACTCGACGCCTCGGCCATCGCCGCGCCCGAGGCGCCCTACGAGCTGGTGAAGACGATGCGTGCGTCGATCCTGGTGCTCGGCCCGCTGCTGGCGCGGCTGGGCCGGGCCAAGGTGTCCTTGCCCGGCGGCTGCGCGATCGGCTCGCGGCCGGTCGACCAGCACATCAAGGGCCTGCAGGCGATGGGCGCCGAGATCGTGGTCGAACATGGCTACATCGTGGCCCGCGCCAAGCGCTTGCGCGGCGCGCGCATCAAGACCGACATGGTCACCGTCACCGGCACCGAGAACCTGCTGATGGCCGCCGTGCTGGCCGAAGGCGAAACGCTGCTGGAAAACGCCGCGCAGGAACCCGAGGTCACCGACCTGGCCGAGCTGCTGATCGCGATGGGCGCCAGGATCGAAGGCCAGGGCAGTGGCCGCATCCATGTGCAGGGCGTCGACGGGCTGCGTGCACCGCAGGGTGGACACCGCATCATTGCCGACCGCATCGAGACCGGCACCTTCCTCTGCGCCGTGGTGGCCGCCGGCGGCGACGTGACGCTGCGCGGCACGCGTGCCGACCACCTCGATGCGCTGATCGACAAGCTGCGCGAAGCGGGGGCGACGATCGAATCCGGCGCCGACTGGACTCGCGTGCGCGCCGCGGGCCGGCCCAAGGCGGTTGGTTTTCGCACCAGCGAGTACCCGGCCTTCCCGACCGACATGCAGGCGCAATTGATGGTCGTGAACTGCATTGCCGAAGGCAGCGCGCGCATCAGCGAGACGATCTTCGAGAACCGGTTCATGCACGTCAACGAGCTGGTGCGGCTGGGCGCCAAGATCGAAGTCGACGGCCACACCGCGGTGGTGAACGGCGTGGCGCAGTTGTCGGGCGCCACGGTGATGGCCACCGACCTGCGCGCGTCAGCGTGCCTGGTGATCGCCGGGCTCGTGGCCGAAGGGCAGACCCAGGTCGAGCGCATCTACCACCTCGACCGCGGCTACGACCGCATGGAAGCGAAGCTGCGCGCGTTGGGCGCAGACATCGAACGGGTGCCGGGATGATCACGTTGGCACTCTCGAAGGGCCGCATCCTCGACGAATGCCTGCCGCTGCTCAAGGCCGCCGGCATCGAGGTGCTCGAAGACCCCGATACCTCGCGCAAGCTGATCCTGGCCACCCGCCGACCCGACGTTCGCGTGGTGCTGGTGCGCGCCAGCGACGTGCCGACCTATGTGCAGTACGGCGGCGCCGACCTCGGCGTGGCCGGCAAGGACATCCTGCTCGAACACAGCGGCGAGGGCCTGTACCAGCCGCTCGACCTGAAGATCGCGCGCTGCCGCATGAGCGTGGCGGTGCGCGCCGATTTCGATTACGCCAATGCCGTCAAGCAGGGTTCGCGCATCCGCGTGGCCACCAAGTACACCGGCGTGGCGCGCCAGCACTTCGCCGACAAGGGCGTGCACGTCGATCTGATCAAACTCTACGGCTCGATGGAGTTGGCACCGCTGACCGGGCTGGCCGACGCGATCGTCGACCTGGTGTCGTCGGGCAGCACGCTGCGGGCGAACCACCTGGTCGAGGTCGAGCACATCGTCGACATCTCGTCGCGGTTGATCGTCAACCAGGCGGCGCTGAAGTTGAAACGCGACGCGATCCGGCCCCTGATCGAGGCTTTCGAAGCGGCCGTCCAGCCATGACGATCCGACTGCGCCAGCTCGACACCCAGAGCGCCGATTTCGAGGCCGAGTTCGCCGCGCTGCGGCATTGGTCGGCCGAGGCCGATGCGGCGATCGAGTCGCGCGTGGCCGAGATCGTGGCCGACGTGCGTGCCCGCGGCGACGCTGCGGTGCTGGAAAACACGGCGCGCTTTGACGGCGTGGTGGCGGCCAGCGTGGCCGAACTCGAACTGTCGCAAGCCGCCTTGCGCGAGGCCTTCGATGCCATCACACCGGCGCAGCGCGATGCGCTGCAGGCTGCGGCCCGGCGCGTGCGCAGCTACCACGAGCGCCAGCTCGAAGCCTGCGGCCGCTCATG
This sequence comes from Burkholderiales bacterium, assembly GCA_031389565.1. Taxonomy (GTDB): domain Bacteria; phylum Pseudomonadota; class Gammaproteobacteria; order Burkholderiales; family Burkholderiaceae_C; genus CADEEN01. The sequence continues at coordinate 2,345 of JANMSR010000153.1, read as the reverse complement.
GAGTTATCGCGACGAGGACGGCAGCCTGCTCGGCCAGAAGGTCACGCCGCTCGACCGCGTGGGCATCTATGTGCCCGGCGGCAAGGCGGCATACCCGTCCAGCGTGCTGATGTGTGCGCTGCCGGCGCAGGTGGCGGGCGTCGGTGAGATCGTGATGGTGGTGCCGACGCCGGCCCGCAGGGACGGCTCGTCCGAGGACTCGCGGGGCGAGCGCAACGCGCTGGTGCTGGCGGCCGCACACGTGGCCGGCGTGCACCGCGTGTTCACGATCGGCGGCGCGCAGGCCGTGGCCGCGCTGGCCTACGGCACGGCGACGATTCCGCGCGTCGACAAGATCACCGGCCCCGGCAACGCCTATGTGGCCAGCGCGAAGAAGCATGTCTTCGGCCAGGTCGGCATCGACATGATCGCGGGGCCGAGCGAGATCCTGGTGCTGGCCGACGGCACGACGCCGCCCGACTGGGTGGCGATGGATTTGTTCAGCCAGGCCGAGCACGACGAACTGGCGCAGAGCATCCTGCTGTGCCCCGATGCGGCCTACCTCGCCGACGTGCGCGCGGCCCTCGAGCGCCTGCTGCCCGGCCTGCCGCGCCGCGACGTGATCCGCGCCTCGCTCGAAGGCCGCGGCGCGTTGATCCGCACGCGCTCGATGGCCGAAGCCTGCGAGCTTTCCAACCGCATCGCCCCCGAGCACCTCGAGCTCAGCGCGCGCGAGCCGCAGCGCTGGGAGCCGCTGCTCAGGCATGCCGGCGCGATCTTCCTCGGCGCCTACACCAGCGAGAGCCTGGGCGATTACTGCGCCGGCCCGAACCACGTGTTGCCAACCTCGGGCACCGCTCGCTTCTCGTCGCCGCTGGGCGTTTACGACTTCCAAAAGCGCAGCAGCCTGATCGAAGTCAGCGAAGCGGGCGCCCAGGTGCTGGGCCCGATCGCCGCCGAGCTGGCCTACGGCGAGGGCCTGCAGGCCCATGCACGCGCAGCGCAAATGCGCTTGAAGGGCGGGGCGTGACGAGCGACACGCTGACGCAGCGCATGGCGCGGGTGCTGCGCCACGACGTGCAGTCGATGCACGCCTACGCGGTGCAACCCTCGGCCGGGCTGGTCAAGGTCGACACAATGGAAAACCCGTTCCGCCTGCCGCCGGCCTTGCGCCGGGCGCTGGGCGAACGGCTGGCCGAGGTGGCGCTCAACCGCTACCCGGCCGAGCGCGGTGACGTGCTGCGCGCGGCGCTGGCCCGGCATGCGCGCATGCCCGAGGGCTGCGACATCATGCTCGGCAACGGCTCTGACGAACTGATTGCGCTGCTGGCCCTGGCCTGCGACGTGCCGGGCGCGGCGGTGCTGGCCCCCGTGCCGGGCTTCGTGATGTACGGGTTGTCGGCGCGCTTGCAGGGCCTGCGTTTCGTCGGTGTGCCGACGAGCGCCGACTTCGCGCTCGACCTGCCTGCCATGCTGGCCGCCGTGCGCGAGCACCGCCCGGCCATCGTCTACCTGGCCTACCCGAACAACCCGACCGCCAACCTGTGGGACGACGCGGCCATCGACGCGATCATCGAGGCCGCGCCCGGCCTGGTGGTGATGGACGAGGCCTACCAGCCGTTTGCCGAACGCGATTCGCGCCAGCGCCTGGTGCGCCACGCGCACGTGCTGCTGATGCGCACGATGAGCAAGTTCGGCCTGGCGGGCGTGCGCATCGGCTACCTGATCGGGCGACGCGAGCTGATCGCCGAACTCGACAAGCTGCGCCCGCCGTTCAACGTCAGCGTGCTGAATTGCGAAGCGGCGCTGTTTGCGCTCGAACATGCCGACGAATACGCGCGCCAGGCCGGGATCATCCGCAGCGAGCGTGAGCGGCTGCAGGCCGCACTGCAAGGCATGCCCGGCGCGACGCCGTTCCCGAGCCAGGCCAACATGATCCTCGTGCGCGTGCCCGACGCCAAGCGCACATTTTCCGGAATGAAGCAGCGCGGCGTCCTGGTGAAGAATGTGGAAGGCCTGCACCCGCTGCTGGCCAACTGCCTGCGCCTGACGGTGGGTACGCCCGAAGAGAACACGCTGATGATCGATGCCCTGAAAGCGAGCCTCTAGATGTCCCCGACCCTGCAACGTGTGGCCGAAGTCCAGCGCAATACCAAGGAAACGCAGATCCGTGTGCGCGTCGACCTCGACGGCACGGGACAAGCCCAGCTCGCCACCGGCATCGGCTTCTTCGACCACATGCTCGACCAGGTGGCGCGCCACGGGCTGATCGACCTCGAGATCGACGCCAAGGGCGACCTGCACATCGACGGCCACCACACCGTCGAGGACGTGGGCATCACGCTCGGGCTGGCCGTTGCCAAGGC
>JANMSR010000393.1:0-4787 GCA_031389565.1 Burkholderiales bacterium | reverse complement strand
GCCGGGAAATCATTCGGCAGCAGAGCTTGCACTCGCCCGAGCGCCGCTTCGACATCGACCGCCATGGCGATCATTTGATGCCATACGCCCTCGGCCCCGCATCGCTGTGCCAGCCCCATCCAATGGCGCGCGCGAATCTCGCGCAACTTGTAGTGGGTGTTCTTCGAGTGCAATGCCATCGCCAGCTTGGCGGCATGCTCCGAGACGAGGTTCGGACCCTCACCGATGATCGGCCAGGCCGAGATCACGTCGTACAGGGGTGTGAGGCCAAAGGATCCGCCGCGGCGGTGGAAGAGGGAGAAATTCTTCGCGTGCCCATCTGTGGCTGCCAGCAGCCAGAACGCGAGCTGTGTCAGGACGAAGTGGGCGCGGTCCCCGTCTGCCCGCTCGCTGCCGGCCAGCAACTCTAGACAGGTTTGCATGGAGGGGCCGCCGTCGGACTCGTACTTGAGTGTCGGCGCAGTGCCGGTGGCCTGGCACATGTCTTCCTGAGGCAGGCGGGCGATCCATGCGGCTTTGGGCGGGACGAATCCGGCCATGTTTTGCGCGCCCTGCGCGATGCCTCGCCAACGCCGGTCGAAGCGCTCGACAGCCAGCGCCCGCTGTTTGCCGAAACGGGCCATTTCGGTGACTGCCACCTGGAGCCCAAGCTCACGCACGATCTGTGCACACAACCACTCGTTCTCGATCGAGTCGGTCAAGTCGGCGCGCATGTTGCCCACCAACCCCAACGGCAGCTTCAGGATATGGCTGGTGGGGGTGGCACCGTGCGGGCGATGCCAGCCGCCGCCGAACCGCAACAGGGCCGTTTTTTCCTGCGCGCCGGCAATCGAGATGCGAAAGTTGTCGTCGTTGTCGTGGCGCTGTCCCAGCGGCACAGCCGATGTGGCGTCGATCAAGATGCGCTCGACCTGTGCGTCGTTGAGTTGATCGGACTGAATTCGATCCCAGCCGTGCGGCTCCATGCCCTCGGGCAGCAACTGCACGGCGCCGACGCAGTCGCGGCCGATCGCGGTCAGCAGATCGAACGCGGCGGTGGACCGGGTCTTGAAGCGTGTGGCCAGACGCTTGCGAATGTCGGTACTGTCGGGCAGCAAGTTTTCGAAATAGTGCGCCACAACGTCGCCGCGGTGTTCGCTGTTCCCGGCGGTGATGGGAAGGGACAGCGACAGCGCTCGTGCCGATGGCGAGTGCGTCCAATGCAGGTCGTATTTGAATCTCGGTACGCCACTGCGTGAGGTGGTCCAGGCGCCGACATGCTCGCCGTTCATCCAGACTTCGAGGGCCGCCATCGCTACCAGTCTGCTTGGTCTTCTTTGGCGGCTGGGGCGCGCGTTGGCGTGACTGTGCCGGCGCTGGTCGTGATGGGAATGCCGGTGAGTTTGACCGTGGTGAGCGGTTCCAACGTCACGCTCACACCCAAGGCGGCGAGCACGCTCAGAAGTCGATCGACGCTGATCGACAAAGGGTCGCCCTCGATGCGGGCGACGCGCGTCTGGCTGAGACCCAGTTGTTTGCCGAGTTCGGCCTGGGTCCACCCCTTCGCTTTGCGCAGCGCCCGCAGATGACTCGATAGCTGAGAGGGGATTTGGAGGGTATGGCCCATGGCGCAATGTATGCCACATACAGCATGTGTGCAAGTTATGCGCAATGCAGCATTTGCTAAAATGCTTCATACCGCATAAACGTAAATAATGCTTTATACAGCATGATTCGCAACAGGCGTCCGAAGCATCCCCGATTCAAGGCGAGCGGCGGGCATCGCATCCGGGGCGCAGCGCGCCGACCACCACCACCACGAACAGCAGGCCGCCGACGATGGCGACCAGCCCGCCCAGCCCCATCAGGCCCATGCCGGCGATCTCAGCGCTGCTGCGCAAGACCTGCTCGGCGCCGGCCACCTTGCGCTGCACGCCGTAGCCGCCCGACCAGACCAGACCCGCGATGTGCATCAACTGCCCCACGGCGTAGAGAATCGGCTGCGCCACTGCCAGCCGGCCCTGCGGCGCGCGAAAGCCGAGCTGGGGCAGCAGCAGATAAACCAGCCCCATCAGCGCCAGTGTCACGCCGACGATGCAGCCGTGGTAGTGCGCCGGGATGGTCACATTGCTGCCGCCGATGAACAGGCCGATCACGCCGCCGGCGGCAAACAGCCCCATCGACGACCACAGCGCCGCGCGCAGCGGTCGGGCGATCGGCGGCAGATCGCGCAGGCGCGCCATCGCCAGGCCCACCGCCAGCGCCACCGGCAGGATCGCCAGGCCGCCACCGAAGCGCATGGCCCAGGTGTGCAGCGCGCGGTGCTCGACCGTGGCCACATCGTGCGCCAGGTAGGCGTAGGGCGTGATGAACACGCTGGCCAGCGCTAGCGCGAACAGCAGCAGCACCACGCGCGGGCTGAGCGCGATGCGCGCACCGCAGGCCTGCGCCAGCCACAGCCAGGCCACCAGCATCACCAGGGTCCAGGTGAACTGCAGCGCGTGGCCGACGCCCCAGAACAGGATCTCGTAATAGGCCTTGCCGTCGAGCGCCGTGGGCACCTGCGCCAGCGACCCGGCCAGCGCAAGCAAGGCGACGGCGGCGGCAACGACGCTGGCGTTCAGCCCGAAGCGCAGGGCGCCGGCACCGCTGAGGACCGGGCCGATGCGCTCGGCCGCCCACAGGCTGCGCAATACCTGTAGCGCCGCGCCCGCGCCGAAGATCACCAGGCCTGCGTGGAATAGCGGGCTGGTCAGCACCGGGATGTAGTTGGCCATGATCGGGGTGCCCGGACTCGCGAACGCGGCCACCGACATCAGCAGCGTGCCGGCGGCGCACAGGCCGAGCGCGGCCCAGCTCCAGGCCGCGCCGCGCGCCGAGGCATTCAAGCTCCAGAGCATGCCGGCGATGGCGCTGAACCAAACCAGCACCGACAGATCGACGTGCAACACCAATGCGACGCGAAAGAAATCGGCACCGGGCAACCAGCCATTGACGCCGGGCGTGCGCGCGGCCACCAGCAGCAGCGAGAACAGGCCCGAGCCGATCAGCGCGACCAGGCCGAGGGCGAGCCAGCCGCGTGCCAGCGCGCGTTGTGCGTCGCCGACGATCGGCAGGCTGTAGTCGGCAAGTGGGCGCGCAACCACCCATCCGCGAACGCGCGGCTCTCCAAGCGACCGCCGCGGATCCGGCTGTGCCGGTCCGCCAGCGGTGCCCCCTTGAGGGGGAGCGCCGAAGGCGCTACGGGGGTGGGTCATTGCAGCGTAATGCCGCCCTTCTCGGCGTCGAAATCGATCACCAGCACCTGCGCCGGTGCGAGCTTCACGGTCACGTCGCGCTGGTGCGTGAAGCCGGCCCGGCGTGCGTCGTCGTTCAGGCGGACGGCGATGCGTTGCTCGCCGGCCGGCACCACCAGGCGCTGGTACATGGCCGAGGCACCGTCGCGCGACAGGCCCGACGGTGCGGCGCTGCGGCGCAGCGCGGTCACGCCACCGATGTCCACTTCGACGGTGACCGGCGAGCGCGCGCGCGGGCACTTGATCGGCGCGCGCATGTTCGGCGGCAGCTTGGCGAGTTCGGCCTCGCTCTGCACTTGGCAATCGCCGATCGGTTTGCCGCTGTGGGTGAAGCTGAGCTTGATCAGGGCTTGGTCTGGGGCCAGGTGCTGGTAGACCGGCCAGCGCGAGAACACGCCGATGACCCCTGCGAAGAGCGCGTAGAGCAGGAACTGGCCGAGCCAGGCCGTCGCGGGCAGGGCAGGCCGCATCAAGGTCGAGTCAGACATGGCTGGCCTTCGGTCTCGGGCCAACGACCGGGCGCAGCTCGCGCACGCGCTCGCGCAGGCGATCGAGGGCGCGTTGCAGGGCGCCGTGCTCGCCCGCATCGGCCCACGCCACTTCGAGCCGCTCGCGCGGGACTTCGGCACGCAGGTGCGGCTCGCGCAGGCCGATCAGGCGTTCTTCGGTCCAGCGCGTGCCGAGGCGGAACTCGCAGCCGCCTTCGCGACAGCCGCTCACCAGCACGCCCGCCGCGCCGTCGCGCAGCGCGTACTCGACGAAGGACGGCGGCAACTGGCCGGTGCAGACGAGACTGAACGCGGCCACGTCGGGCGCGGCCAGCGTTGTGACCGCGGCGCCGTGGTCGCAGCCGAAGACGATGATCGGGCGCTCGGCCTGCAATGCCGACAAGCCGCGCTGCATCTGTTGGCGCAAGGCACCGATCGGCGCCGAGGGCAGATCGATGCCGGTCACCAGTTCGGCCGCACTGCGGAACGGCGTCGACGACGGGCAGGCACCCGCGCAGATGCCGCAACTCGCGCACAGATCGGCATCGACGACGGCCATCTGCTTGCCGATTCTCTGATTCGGGTGCGGCACCATCGTGATCGCAGCGAACGGGCAATCGGCAAAGCAGCGCCGGCAGCCGTTGCAGTTGGCCGCGTCGACCACGGCCACCGGCACGCGCGCCGGTTGCGGCAGGAACGGCAGCGCGAGCAAGCTGAGCAATCCGCCGCCGACCAAGGCCCAGGCGACGGCGGGTGACACCGCTTCGGTCAGGGGGTGGATGAACAGCAGCACCCAATCGAGCCGCAGCGCCTGCGGCACCGTGGCCAGATCGGCCGGCGCGTGGCTCGACACCGGCGACACGACGGCCAACACCAGCAGCGTGACCAGCAACCCGGCGCTCACCGGCCGCGGCGGCCAGACCGCGGCGTGCGTCAGGCGCTGGATGTGGAACCACAGCGCAAACAGCAGCAGCAGCGGCACGCCGAGGTGGACGAAGACGAACAGCGAGAACAGCCGGTCGCT
>JANMSR010000364.1:0-7619 GCA_031389565.1 Burkholderiales bacterium | reverse complement strand
GGGTCCTGGAAGATGATCTGGATGTCGCGGCGCGCCGCCTGCAGGGCATCGCCGTGCAGCGCGAACAGGTTGCTGCCGCCGAGCAGCGCCCGGCCGTCGATCTCGGCCTGGCCGCGCAGCAGTTGCACGATGGCCTTGCCGAGGGTCGTCTTGCCGCAGCCCGATTCCCCCACCAAGGCCAGCGTCTGGCCGGGCTGGATGTCGAAGGAGACGCCGCCGACGGCTTCGAAATGGCCGCTCACGCGCTGTAGCAGGCCTTTGCGGATCGGGAAACGCACGCGCAGGTCTTGCACCGAGAGCAATGGCCCGCCGAGTGGCACTTCGCGCTTCGTTGGCACCGGCCCTTCGACCATATCAGGGCGAACGGTCGTTCGCGAGGCGCCTTCGACATACAGCCAACAACGCACGCTGCGCGTCGGGCCGAGCAGCGTGAGCTCGGGCAGCGTGGTGGCGCAGTGCGCCATCACGCTGGCACAGCGCGGCGCGAAGCGGCAGCCGGTGAAGGTCTGCGTCAACGCGGGCACGGTGCCCCCGATGGCGGCCAGCGGCTCGCCACGCCGGCCGGCGTCGGGCAGCGCGCGCAGCAGGGCCTGCGCATAGGGGTGCTTGGGCGAGCTGAACAATTCGTCGGCGCTCGCGACCTCGATGATCTGGCCGGCGTACATCAGCGCCACGCGTTGGGCCATGCCGGCCACCACGGCCAGGTCGTGGGTGATCAGCAGCAGGCCCATGCCCTGTTCGCGCTGCAGGTCGCGCAGCAGGTCGAGGATCTGCTTTTGGATCGTCACGTCCAGGGCCGTGGTCGGCTCGTCGGCGATCAGGAAATCGGGCTCGGTCGCCAGTGTCATCGCGATCATCACGCGCTGCTTCTGGCCGCCGCTCATGCGAAACGGGTACTCGTCGATGCGCCGCTCGGGCTCGGGGATCCCGACGCGCCGGAGCCAGTCGATGGCCTTGGCGCGCGCCGCGCCGCCGCGAAGCGCGGTGTGAGCTTCAATCGCCTCGACGATCTGCAGTCCGACCTTCATCACCGGGTTCAGGCTGGTGCCCGGCTCCTGGAAGATCATGCCGATGCGGCCACCGCGCACGGCACGCATCTGCGACTCGGGAAGCGCCAGGGTGTCGTGGCCCTCGAGCTCGATGCGGCCGGCGGTGATGCGGCCGTTCTCGGGCAACAGGCGCATCAGCGCCAGCGCGGTCATGCTCTTGCCGCAGCCGCTCTCGCCCACCAGCGCAAAGGTTTCACCGCGCTGGATCGACAGGCGCAGGCCGTCGATGGCGCGCACGATGCCGGCCTCGCCGTCGAGCGCCACCTTGAGGTCTTGGATGTCGAGCATGACGTCAGGCCGCAGTGGGTTTGCGTGTCGACAAACGCACCCGGAAGGCGCGCGAGCGCGGATCGAAGGCGTCGCGCACGCCGTCGGCGAACAGGTTGGCCGCCAGCACCAGGGTGACCATGAAGGTGAACGCCGCCGCGAACGGCCACCACACCACCGGGTCGCGGCTCATCTCGTTGCGCGCCAAGTTGATCATGCCGCCGAAACTGTTCATCGACGGATCGACGCCCACGCCCACGTACGACAGCACCGCCTCGTACAGGATCAGCGAGGAGAACTCGAGCACGGTCACGATCAGCATCAGGTGGGCGACATTGGGGAACACATGGCGGCGCATGATGCGGCCGTGGCCGACGCCGAAAGCCTGCGCCGCCTGCACGTATTCCAGCTCGCGCAGCTTCAGGGTTTCGGCGCGCAGCAGCCGGCACAGCCCCGCCCAGCCAGTCAGGCCGAGCACCGCGCACAGCAGGAACAGCTTCAGGTCGGAACGCTCCAGCCCGGTCTCGAACAGTTCGGGGTGCTTGTCGAGGAACACCTGCACCATCAGCACGCAGGCGGCGATGAGCAGGATGTTGGGCACCGACGACAGCACGGTGTAGAGGTACTGGATGGCTTCGTCGACCCAGCCCTTGAAGTAGCCGGCCATGATGCCCAGCACCACCGCCAGCGGCAGCGTGGCCAGGGTGGCCAGCGAGCCGATCACGAACGCGGTGCGGATGCTCTTGAAGGTCTGGTACAGCACGTCGTTGCCGGTGATGTCGGTGCCGAACACGTGGTACGCGCCCATCAGCGACGCGACCACGCCGCCGACCAGGGACACCCCGAGCACGGTGAACAGGGCCACCTTCCACGGAATCGTCGTTTCGCCATGCCAGATGCGCAACGCGCCTTCGCGCACGGCCACGCGCTGGCCGCGCGCCACGCCGGCGATGGTGAGCGCGGCCACGGCCGCGGCCACCGCCACGCCGATCACCAGCCCCAACGCCCCACGCAGCGCGATATCGCCAGTCCATTGGGTTTCGGGCTGCTTCAGGTGCACGCCTCCGTGCAGCAGGCGCGGCGCGGCGCGCGTGACCTGCCCACCGACCTCGAGCGACTCCTTGGTGAAGCTCTGGTAGGCCAGCGGACGCGAGTAGGTCGTCTCGCGCGACTCCGACAGGCTGCGCAGCAGCGCGTCGAGCAGCGAGCGTGTGCGCGTTTCATAGGCCACGCTGCCGGCTGGCGCACCCGCCGCGGGCGGCAACGCCGCGCGGAAGTGCACGCTGTCGAGCAGGGTGATCACCAGGCACAGCAGCAGGATCACCGTCGACGCCAGCGCCGGGCCGTCGGCAAACACCTTGCGCCACGAGGCCGCCAGCGTGGGCTTGTGCAGCACGGTCCAGATGTAGCCGGCGAGCGCAAGCACCAGCAGCCAGATGGCGGCGTCGGTCCAGAGCAGAACGATTTTCGGCATGGCCTCAGGCCAGCGCAGGGCCGCCCCAAGCGGCCTGAGCTCCCCTCGGGGGTTCCCTCGGGGGGCGCGAGCGAAGCGAGCTTGGGGTGGTCATGTCATCAGGCCAGCCGCACGCGGGGGTCGACCCAGGTGTAGGCGATGTCGATCAGGATGTAGCTGGCGATGTAGAGCGCCGAGCCGACGAAGACCATCGTGCGCACGATCGCGAAGTCCTGCTTGCCGATGGCCTCGATGACGTAGGCACCCAGCCCCGGGATGCCGAAAAAGCTCTCGAACACCAGGCTGCCCAGGAAGACGATGGGCAGGTAGCCGCCGGCGCTGGTGATGATCGGGATCATCGCGTTGCGCAGCACATGGCGGAACATCACCACCGTTTCCGACAAGCCCTTGGCGCGCGCGGTGCGCACGTAGTCCTTGCCGATCTCCTCCAGGAACATCGCGCGGTACAGGCGCGCTTCGGTGCCCAGCCGGGCCACCACCGACAGGATGACCGGCAGCACCAGAAAGCGCAGCACATCCAGCCCGCCGGCATAGCCCGAAATCGGCACCAGCTTGAGCACGCGGGCAAACAGGTACTGGCCGACGATGATGTAGAACAGCGCCGAGATCGACAGCATCACCACGCACAGCACCACGCCGGCCAGATCCAGGTGCGTATGGCGGAACATCACCAGCAGCAGGGCGAACGACACGCTGGCGATCACCTGCAGGATGAAGATCGGCAGCGCCAGTTGGATGCTGACCCACATGCGCCTGGCCACTTCGTCGCCGATGTCGCCGGCGCTCTCGCTGTCGGCACGGCCGAATTGCAGCGTGAACAGCGAGACCGATCGCTCCCAGAAGATGGTTTCGGTGAGCTTCTCGCTGGCCTGCTTCGGTGCGTTCCAGTACAGCGGCTTGTCGTAGCCGCGCTCGCCCTTCCACTTCTCGATCAGTTCCTGCGTCACCCGCTTGCCGCCGATGTTCAGGCGCGCCATGTCGTCGGGCGTGTTGACGGTGAAAAACAGGAAGAAGGTGGCGAGGTTGACCCCGATCAGGATCAGCACGCCGTACAGCGTGCGGCGGACAAGGTAGTTCAGCATGGCTTGGAGAGGCTCAGCCCGAGCAGGAACTGGTCGTTCATGCCGCAAGCACTTCGCCGCGCGCGTTCATGCGCTCGCGCTTGCGCAGGCTGCGGCGGGCGAACCACACCACGGCCACCAGCACGGCCAGCAAGGCCACGACCGGCCACCATTGCGGCTTGTTCCAGGCCGCCAGGCTGGCCACGCGCGTCGCGGTGTCGAGCTTGAGGTAGCGGCCATGGTCGCGGACCAGGATCGCCGGCTTGGAGTTCTTGACCCAACTCTGTGCCGCGGTCGAGGCCCAGGGATAGAAGCCGAAGCTCCACGGCGCGTCCTGCTGCAAGATCGTCACCATCTGGTCGATCACGGTCTGCTTCTCGGGTCCGTCGTCGAGCATCTTCAACTGCGTAAACAGCTTGTCGTATTCGGGGTTCTGGTAGTTGGCGGTGTTCTCGCCGTCGGACACGCTCTTGGCGTTGGGGCCGTAGAACAGGAACAGGAAGTTCTCGGCATCGGGATAGTCGGCGTTCCAGCCGCTCCAGAACACCTGGTGCTTGTTCTTGCGTACCTTGTCCTGGAACTGGTTGTTGTCGGTGGCGCGCACTTCGAGCTGGATGTCGATCTTGGCAAACTGGCGCACGACCCAGTCGATCTCGGGCTTGCGCTCGGGCGTCGGCGGTGCGTAGAAGTCGTAGTTCAGCACCAGGGGCTTGCCGCTCTTGGCGTCGCGGCCGCTCGGGTAGCCGGCCTCGACCATCAGCCGTTGAGCGTCGGCTATCGAGTGACGTGCCGGTTTGCCCCCGACCACCTTGTGCGTCACCGGATTCACGCCTTGCACCGTGCCCTCACGCGAGCCCGGGATGCCTTCGGGCAGCGGGCTCATTGCCGTAGGGCCGCCTTTTTTCGGGAAGATCCTCGAATACTCGTCCCAGTCGATGGCGATCGCGATGGCCTGGCGCAGCTTGCGGCCCCGCTCGCGCGACTCGGGCGTGTCGCCGCCGAGCACCGGGTCGAGCATGTTGAAGCCAATGATGTAGCTGTTGACGTCGGAGTACTTCGGGAAGTTGAAACCCTTCTTCTCGTAATCGGCGCGCACTTCGTCGGAGTCGAGCATCTCGACGATGTAGCTGGTGCCGGTGTCGGTGCGCTCGAAGACCTCGAGGTCGTAATAGCCGTCGCGGAACTTGTTGCGTTGCGGTGTGCCTTCACGCTCGACAGTGGACACGATGGTGTCGACGAAGGGCGTCTTCTTGCCGCAATCGGCCAGCAGGCCGGCCTTCTGATCGTCGGGCATGCCCTCGCAGGGGTACGGCTCGCCCCGGTAGTTGGGGTTTCGGGTCATCACGATGCGGCGGTCCTTCTCGAATGCCGTCACCATGTAGGGTCCCGTACCAACCGGCCACTGGTCGAGCGTCATGCCGCGCTCGGCCATGCCGGGTTGGGCATAGAAGGCGTCGGCCTCCCACGGCACCGGCGCCAGGAAGGTCATCTGCATCCAGTACTTCCACTGCGGGTACTTGCCCTGCAGCCGGATGCGCAACAGGTGCTTTTCGGGCGCGGTGGCCCCCGCCAGTGGCCAGCGGCGAAAGTCGAGGAAAGGCCGGTCCAGGCTCGAGGGGTCGAGGCCCTTGCGCAGCAGCGCGTCCTCTCGTTTGATGAGCTCGCCGTAGTCCTTAAGGCCCAGCACGTACTCGGAGAACACGCCGAAGATCGGCGTCGTGATGCGCGTGGTGGCATGGCGCTTGATGGCATAGACGAAGTCTTCGGCCACCAGCTCGCGCGTGCCGCTGTGCTCGAACTCGATCGGCGTGCGCCGCTCGCCGATCTCGCCCCGCTTCAGGGCGTGGTAGCGGTGGCGGCCCTTGTCGTCCTGCGCGAAGGCGGCGTGCGGCTGGTACAGGATGCCCTTCCTGATCGGCACGTCGTAGACGCTCTCGGCCACCTGCGCGCCCGGGGCATCGTCGGGCAGGCGCTGGCCATTCTTGTCGAGGTAGATCGGCGCCACGACCTTCTCGGCCGTCTTGGGCACCAGCTCGAAGGGGCGCTTGAGGTAGTGGTAGCCGTAGGGCGGCTCGTACACCTGGTAGGTGACCAGGGTGTCGTTGGACCAGTACGACGCGGTCGGGTCGAGGTGGCGGGGCGTGTTCTCGATCATCGCCGCGTAAATCGTATTGGCCGACGCTGCGCCTTTGTGCCACGGGCTGTTGTCACAGCCGGCCAGCGACAGCAAAAGGCCCAGCCCCAGTACCGGCCACGCTAGCGCAATAAAACGCTTTGATCCACCCATGTTGCGGCGCTCCTTGGCTAGGCCTCGCGTGGTGACGACCGGCCCCGCTGAAAATCAAATCGCCCCGCGTCAGCACCGCTCGTGACGGCCGTTGCGCAAGGCGTGGCCGCGATTCTAGCCGTGCCCCGGGCCCGCATCGGGGCGGACCTTCACCAGCCGATGAAGGCCTCGCGACCCTGCGTGGCCAGCGTCACCCGCGCACCGATCGGCAGGGTCACGATGGTCGGCACATGGCCCATCGGCAGGCCGGTGAGGACAGGGGTTCGCGTCACGCTGCGCACACGCGCGACCGCCGTCTTCAGCGTGTAGCCACGGTCCAGCGGCGACGGTTTCCAATGGCTGAAGTGGCCGAGCACGATGGCTCGCTGGGCATCGAGCACCCCCGCCTGGTGCAACTGCAGCAGGTTGCGCTCGACCCGGTACGGGTGCTCGTTGACGTCCTCGAGGAACAGGATGCCGCCCTTGATGCGCGGCCAATGCGGCGTACCCAACAGGCTTATCAGCATCGTCAGGTTGCCGCCCCACAGCGTGCCGCGCAGGTCCAGCCCGTCGAAGCCGGCCTCGGTGCGAAAGCCTACCGCTTCGAGCTCGCCGCGCATGGCTTCGAGGAAGCAGCCCTCGGTGACGTCGTCGACGCCGCCGTGCTCGGCGTCGCGGCCGAAGTTCTCGGCCGCCAAGGGCCCGGCCCAGGTGATCGGTCCATTGCGCACGCCGGTGTGAGCCAGCAGGCCAAGCTGCAGCGATGTCATGTCGCTGTGGCCGACCCAGCGCGTTCCGCGCTCGACGCTTTTGGCCAGCAGTTTCCAGTCGATGCGGTCCAACAGCCGCGTCAGGCCGTAGCCGCCGCGCGTGGCCATCGCCACCGACGGCGCAGCCTGGGCCACGCGGTGCAGGGCCGCAAGGCGGGTGTCGTCGTCGCCGGCAAAACGCTGATGGCGCGCGAGTGCCGCGGCGTCGATGTGTACCGAAAAACCATGCGCGGCCAATCGCTTGGCCGCGCGGCGCACAGCAGCAACCTGCCCGATCACGCCGGCCGGCGACAACAGCACCAGCTCGAGCCCGCCGCCGTCGCTCAACCCATCGCCCCGTAGTCGGACTCGATCACCTCGGGCACCGGCAAGGCCTCCACCGGCGCCTCGCGCACGGGACGTTGTGCGGCGCGGCGCCCGGCGAAGAACTCGCGCAGCATTTGCCCGGCCGGCTCGGCCAGCAGGCCGCCCTGCACCACCGTGTGGTGGTTGAGCTGGGCCTCGCTAAACAGATCGACCACCGAACCGGCGGCGCCGGTCTTCGGGTCGGCGGCGGCAAACACCACCCGGTCCAGCCGCGCATGCATCAGGGCCATCGCGCACATGGCACAGGGCTCCAACGTGACATACAGCGTGCAGCCGGGCAGGCGGTAGTTTTCCACCAACTGCGCGGCGTGGCGCAAGGCCACGATCTCGGCATGCGCCGTCGGGTCGTGGGTCGTGATCGGGCGG
>JANMSR010000356.1:0-6668 GCA_031389565.1 Burkholderiales bacterium | reverse complement strand
CTACCGTGTCCGGCCAGCAGCATCCCACCCCCGCAGGAGACCCGCATGAGCAGCGAAGCCACCCTCTACCCGCCGCCCGCCGCATTGCAGGCTGCGGCCCATGTCGCCGGCCCGGCGGCCTATGCCAAGCTGGTGGCCGAGGCCGCGGCCGACTACGAAGGCTACTGGTCGCGCCTGGCGCGCGAGTTCGTGAGCTGGAAGACACCCTTCACCAAGGGCCTGAACAGCGACAACGCGCCGTTCTTCAAGTGGTTCGAAGACGGCACGCTGAACGTCTCGTACAACTGCCTGGACCGCAATGTCGAGCGTGGTCTGGGCGACAAGGTGGCGATCATCTTCGAGGCTGACGACGGCGCCGTCACCAAGGTAACTTACCGCCAGTTGCTGGACAGAGTCTGCCAGTTCGCCAATGCGCTGAAGGCGCGCGGCGTGAAGAAGGGCGACCGCGTCGTCATCTACATGTCGATGTCGGTCGAGGGTGTCGTCGCGATGCAGGCCTGCGCGCGCATCGGTGCCATCCATTCGGTGGTCTTCGGCGGCTTCTCGGCGCAGTCGGTGCGCGACCGCGTGCAAGACGCCGGCGCGGTGATGGTCATCACCGCCGACGAGCAACTGCGCGGCGGCAAGCAACTGCCGCTCAAGGCCATCGTCGACGAGGCGATTGCGCTCGGCGGCTGCGAGAGCATCGCCAACGTGATCGTCTACCGCCGCACCGGCGGCCCGATTGCCTGGAACCCCACGCGCGACCGCTGGCTGCACGAGGAAACCTACGATCAGCCCACCACCTGCGAGCCCGAATGGGTCGGTGCCGAGCATCCGCTGTTCCTGCTCTACACCTCGGGTTCGACCGGCAAGCCCAAGGGCGTGCAGCACAGCACCGGCGGCTACCTGCTGCATGCGGCGCTGACGACGAAGTGGACCTTCGATCTGAAGGGCGACGACGTCTTCTGGTGCACCGCCGACATCGGCTGGGTCACCGGCCACACCTACATCACCTACGGCCCGCTGGCCCTGGGCGGCACCGAGCTCGTGTTCGAGGGCGTGCCGACGTATCCGGATGCAGCGCGCTTCTGGAAGACCATCGAGAAGCACAAGGTGACGGTGTTCTACACCGCGCCGACCGCCATCCGCTCGCTGATCAAGGTGGCCGAGGCCAACCCGGCGGTGCACCCGGCGCGCAGCGACCTGTCGAGCCTGCGCATCCTCGGCTCGGTGGGTGAGCCGATCAACCCCGCGGCGTGGGAGTGGTACCACAAGCACGTCGGCGGCGGCCGCTGCCCGATCGTCGACACCTTCTGGCAAACCGAAACCGGCGGCCACATGATCACGCCCTTGCCCGGCGTGACGACCCTGGTGCCGGGTTCCTGCACGCTGCCGTTCCCGGGCATCGATGCCGCCGTCGTCGACGAGACCGGCAACGATGTGCCCCATGGGCAAGGCGGCATCCTGGTGGTCAAGCGGCCGTGGCCGAGCATGATCCGCACGATCTACGGCGACCCGGAGCGGTTCAAGAAGAGCTACTACCCGCCCGAGCTCAAGGGCTACTACCTGGCCGGCGATGGTGCGATCCGCGATCCGCAGACCGGCTACTTCACGATCACCGGCCGCATCGACGACGTGCTCAACGTGTCGGGCCACCGCATGGGCACGATGGAGATCGAATCGGCCCTCGTGAGCTGCACCGAGCTGGTGGCCGAAGCTGCGGTGGTGGGGCGGCCCGACGAGACCACTGGCGAGGCGATCTGCGCCTTCGTGGTCTTGAAACGCGCGCGCCCGACCGGCGACGAAGCCAAGAAGATCGCCACCGAGCTGCGCAACTGGGTGGCCAAGGAGATCGGCCCGATCGCCAAACCGAAGGACATCCGCTTCGGCGACAACCTGCCCAAGACGCGCAGCGGCAAGATCATGCGGCGCCTGCTGCGCTCGATCGCCAAGGGCGAGGCGATCACGCAGGACACCAGCACCTTGGAGAACCCGGCCATCCTGGAGCAGTTGGCGCAGAGTTTGTAATCGGGCTGCATCGGCGTCGCAACAGCGCTACGATCATTTCCTGATCGATGCGCCCAAGGAGTTGCCATGCGCCGTGCCACCCGCTCCATCGCTCTGTCATGCGGGCTCGTGCTCGCGGCTGCCGCGGCCCAGGCCGCGGGCAGCGTGCGGGTGTCGTTCGTGCATCCGGAGGGATTCTCAGACGCCCGCGACGCCGGCCCCGACCGCGACGTCAACCTGCGTGAGCTCAAACGCTATCTGGAAGCGCTGGCTGCGCGCCATGTCGGCGACGGCCAGACGCTGACCATCGAGGTGCTCGATGTCGATCTGGCCGGCGAGCTTCGTTTCAGCCGCCGCGCAACCCGGGAGCTGCGTGTGCTCAACGGTCGCGCCGATTGGCCGCGTATCAAGCTGCGCACGACCCTGGAGTCGGCCGGGCAGCCGGCCCGCCGCGTCGAGCAGACGGTGGCCGACATGGCCTACCTGCAGCACATCGGCCGCAAAGCTGACAATGAGTCTCTGCACCATGAAAAACGCATGCTCGACGCGTGGTTCGCGGCCCAGTTCGGCAGCGCCGACGCCAAGTAGGCCGACCGCGGTTCAACTGATCACGTAAGCCGCTGCGCCGGTGGCGATCAGCGTGCCCTGGTCGTTGACCAGGCGCATCTGCGTCGAGCCGATACGCCCGCCCAGCCGCGTGACCTCGGCGCTGGCAGCGAACCACTCGCCGACGCCGGGGCGCAGGTAGTCGACGCGCAGGTCGATCGTGCCCATCTTGGCAAAGCGGTGCATCACCTGCATCGTCGTCTCGTCGGCATGCTTCTCGCCGATCGCCACCATCAGCGCAAAGCCGCCCATCGCGTCCAGGGTGGCCGAGATCACACCGCCGTGCAGGCGCCCGTAGAGGTAGTGGCCTACCAGTTCGGGCCGCATCGCGAAGCGGATGCGTGGCGCGGGCGCGCACGCCGACTCGATCTCCAGGCCCAGGGTCTGGTTGAACGTGATGCGCCGCTGGAACAGGTCGGCCAGCGCTGCCTCCAGGCGCGCCTGTTCGTCGGCACTGCGGCGCGGGGCATCGGCATGACCGGTCATGATGCGATCGTAGCGGGCGCGGGTGAGCTGTCTTGAACTGGACTATCATGCAAACATCATCCACCCATGGATCACGACCGTGAGCGCCGTTCTCGCCCCCAGCCGCCGCAGCAGGACCCCGTCCGCCGAGCAGATGGCCGCCGCCGGCCTGCGCGCCTTTGCCCGCATCGCCCTGCACTGGGGCCTCACGGTCGACGAGCAGCGGCGCCTGCTCGGCGTGCCACCGCGCTCGACCTTCTTCGCCTGGCGCAAGCAGCCCGACAAGGCGAGCCTGCCGCGCGACACGCTCGAGCGGCTGTCCAACCTGCTCGGGATCTACAAGTCGCTGCAGATCCTGCTGCCCGAAGCCGCGGCGGCCGACAGTTGGGTGCGCAAGCCCAACGTCGCTTTCGGCGGCGCGAGCGCGCTGGCGCAGATGCTGGCCGGCAATGTCAGTGACCTCAACCGCGTGCGCAGGGTGCTCGATGCCGCGCGCGGCGGTGGCTGGGCTTGAGCCGCACGCCGATCCAAGCGCTCGCCGTGCGCCGCGTGCAGTGGCCCGCGGCCTGCCGCATCGTGCCCACGCGCCATCCCAGCGTCTACCTTTACGACCGCGTCGCCGATGCGGCTGATTTCGACGCACTCTATGCGCTCGAGGCGATGACCAACGAGCGCCTGCGCGACGAAGCCGGCGCGGTGCACCTGGTGGCGACCGAAGACCGTGTGTTCGGCCCCGGCAGCGGACCGATCATGGCCGCCTTCACCCACCTCAACCCGCTGGGCAGCCGCTTCTCGGCGGGCGGCTACGGCGTGTTCTATGCCGCCCGCGACCGGGCCTCCGCGATCGCCGAGACGGCGCACCACCACGCGCGTTTTCTGGCGGCCACCGGTGAGGCGCCGATGCACCTGCCGATGCGCCTGTACCACGTGGCGATCGAGGCCCGCCTGCACGACCTGCGACCCGAGGCTGCGGTGCCGGCCGCGGTGTTCGACCGCGATCGTTACGCGCAGGCCCAGGCCCTCGGTGGTGCACTGCATGCCGCCGGCTCCGCGGGCGTGGTCTACCGCAGCGTGCGCCGCGCCGGCGGGCATTGCGTGGGCTTGTTCAAGCCCCGCAGCGCTCGCGCCTGCCTGCCCGCGGCCGTGCTGCTCTGCGCCTGGGACGGCCAGCGCTTCGGCGACATCTACGAGAAATTGTGACCACCGCCGAAGCGGCTTCGCCGCTCAAGGGGGCCGAGGCCCGCGGCTCCAAGCCGACCTGCGTCGGCTTGGACGGGCCGAGGAATGGCCGCGTCTCGCGGCCATGCGGCCTGCAAGGCACGCCAGCGGCCCGGCAAAGCCGGATCCGCGGCGGTCGCTCGATGGCTCGCAGCGTTGAGGCGCATTGACGTGGATTCGGTACGCAGTCGCTTCGACCGTCTCGACACCCTGCGTGGCGCGGCCATGGTCTGGATGGCGCTGTTTCATTTCTTCTTCGACCTCAATCACTTGGGCCTGCTTGCGCCGCGGCAGAACTTCTACACCGACCCGTTCTGGACCCTGCAGCGCACGGCCATCGTCAGCCTGTTCGTGTTCACCGCCGGCCTGGCCCTGGCGTCGGCGCTCGAGGCTGCGCAGGGCTGGCCGCGTTTCTGGCGCCGCTGGGCGCAGATCGCGGCCTGTGCGGTGCTGGTCTCCGCCGGCTCGGCACTGATGTTCCCGAAAAGCTGGATCAGCTTCGGCATCCTGCACGGCATCGCGCTGATGCTGATCGCCGCGCGGCTCGCGGCCCCGCTTGGCGGCTGGCTGTGGCCGCTGGGTCTGCTGTTGGTGCTGCTGCCGCAATGGCTGCAGCACCCTGTGTTCGACACGCGCTGGACCAACTGGGTCGGTCTGGTGACACGCAAGCCGGTGGCCGAAGATTTCGCGCCGCTGCTGCCCTGGCTCGGCGTGATGCTGTGGGGCCAGGCCACCGGCCTGTGGTTGCTGGCCCACCGGCCGCGCGTGTTGGCCGGCCCGGTGCCGCGCCTGGCCCAGCCGCTGGCATGGCTGGGCCGCTGGTCACTCAGCTTTTACATGTTGCACCAGCCGGTGCTGATCGGCACCCTGCTGGCCTGGCGCTGGCTTGTCGCCTAGGAGGCTGTCGGGCCGTGCGCTTTGTCACAAGCCCCGGCTCAAGTCCGGCGCCGCGGCGCCGATGAACAGCGACAACGGGTTGAAGCTCGGTCACGCCGCTGACCTGCCCGACCCCGGGGAGTTGCCGCCATATCGATCACCGCCGTCTCGTCCACCTTCGTGTCCGCCGTGCGTGCCAGCGCGCCATCGTCGCGGGTCGATCCTGTCCAGCCTGACCGCGAAGTGCAACGCGGCCAACGTGAAGGCGGCCAGCCACGCCAGCCCCTGCGGTCAGCGCCGAACTGCCAGCACCCACCAACCCGGTAACGACCACCAGCGCTGCGGTGCACCTGATGCCAGTGCCCTCGTCGCGCCTGGTCGAAGCCTACACCGCGCTGCGCGAGGCGCTCGGCAAACAATCTACCGCACCGACGGCAGACAGCATGCGCAGTGCCCTGGCGGCGTTTCTCGAGCGGCTGTCGGATCGACTCGCACCCGACACGGCCATGGCAACGCCCGTCGGCAGCGTGTTGAACCTGACCGCCTGAGGGCGGCAACGCAACGCGCCGGCCGCGCGCCTGCGACGGGTTGCCCGGGGCGCGATACTGGCGATCCCTGACCCGCCCATGCTCTGGCCATGGTTCGCCTGCACGGTTTCAGCCAATTCGGCAACACCTTCAAGGTCGCTTTCCCGCTGGGCGCATTGAGCCAGCCGTGGGAGCCCGTGTTCGTCGACTTTCTGCACGGCGCCACGCGCGGCGCGCCGGGCCGCCCCAAGTTCGAAAGCGCAGCGCGCAGCGCGGAGTTCGCCCGATGACCGCGCGCATCCTGTTCGGCTTTCACGCCGTCACCGTGCGCTTGAAAACCGCGGCCGAGTCGGTGCTCGAGGTCCACCTCGACAGCCAGCGCCGCGACGCGCGCATGCGCCAGTTTGCCGAGCGCGCGCGCGAAGTCGGCGCCAGGCTCGTCGACAGCAGCGATGCGCAACTCACGCAGTTGGCGGGCACTGCACGCCACCAGGGCGTCGTCGCGCGTGTCAACGCCCTGGCAGTGCGCCACTCGCTCGACGACGTGCTCGACGCGGTGCAGGGCGCGCCGCTGGTGCTGGTGCTCGACGGCGTGACCGACCCGCACAACCTCGGCGCCTGCCTGCGCGTGGCCGACGGCGCGGGCGCGCACGCGGTCGTCGCGCCCAAGGACCACGCGGTCGGGCTCAACGCCACCGTGGCCAAGGTGGCCAGCGGCGCAGCCGAAACGGTGCCTTACCTGATGGTCACCAACCTGGCGCGTTCGTTGAACGAGATGAAGGAGCGCGACATCCGCATCGTCGGCACCAGCGACGACGCCGAGCGCACGCTCTACGACCTCGACTTGTCCGGCCCGGTGGCGCTGGTGCTCGGTGCCGAAGGCAGCGGCCTGCGCCAGTTGACGCGCAAGACCTGCGACGAACTCGTGCGCATTCCGATGGCCGGCGCCGTCGAGAGCCTGAATGTGTCGGTGGCTGCCGGCGTTTG
>JANMSR010000340.1:0-7091 GCA_031389565.1 Burkholderiales bacterium | reverse complement strand
CCGGCTGTACCGCACCTTCTTTCTCGACGAGATGGGCCAGGACTATGTGCGCACCGCGCGCGCCAAGGGCCTGACCGAGAACACCGTGATGTTCAAGCATGTGCTGCGCAACGCGATGATCCCGATCCTGACCAATATCGGCCTGGCGCTGCCGGGGGTGTTTGTCGGCTCGTTCCTGATCGAGGTCTTCTTCTCGATCCCCGGGCTCGGGCGCGAAGTGCTTCTCGCCGTCAATCGCAGCGACTATCCCGTCATCCAGGCCGTCACCGTCTACCTCGCCGTGATCACGATGATCATCAACCTGGCCGTCGATGTGTTGTTCAAGGTGGTCGATCCGCGGGTGGTGCTCAAATGACCGCGGTCATGAATGCGCCCGTGGTCGCTGCCACGGTCGAACACTCCGAAGGCGTCTGGCACGCCGCCTGGCGGCGCTTCCAGAGCGACCGCGTCGGCCTGGTGTGTGCGGTGATCGTGATCGCCTTTCTGCTCCTGATCGTGGTCGCCGCACTCGGCGGCGTGGCGAAGAACTGGCAGAAGGAAGTCGGCGTGGCCAACGCACCACCGACCTTCCTCGGCCCGCGCCCGGCCGAGGCCATCGGCGTGATCGAGGTGCCGAAGGGCCCGAACGTCGACCTGTCGGCGGTCGACCCGTTGGCGCCGCGCTACAAGGAGTGGGACGAGCGTGCGGCCAAGTTCAAGACCGAGGAAGTGATCAAGGCCGAAACCCTGCCGATGGGTGCCGACCGCCTCGGCCGCGACGTGCTGTCCAAGGCCGTCAAGGGCAGCCAGATTTCGGTCTTCGTCGGCGTGATGGCCGCGCTGGTGGCCACCGCCATCGGCACCCTGCTCGGCGCCTTCGCCGGCTTCTTCGGCGGCAAGGTCGGCGACTTCCTCGAGTGGCTCTACAACGTCTTCGAGGCCATCCCGGGCATCCTGTTGATCTTCGCCTTCGCCGCGGTGTTCGGCCGCGGCATCGGCACCGTGGTGCTGATCCTCGGCCTGACGGGCTGGACCGGGCTGTACCGCCAGGTGCGTGCCGAGTTCATCAAGCACCGCAACCGCGAGTACGTGCGCGCGGCCGAAGCCATCGGCGCTTCGGTCTGGAGCCGTATCTTCAGCCACATCCTGCCCAACGTCAGCCATGTGATCCTGGTCCGCATGTCACTTTTGGTGGTCGGCTTCATCAAGGCCGAGGTGATCCTGTCGTACCTCGGCCTGGGTGTCGGTATCGAAGACGTGTCCTGGGGCACGATGCTGGCCGAGGCGCAGAGCGAACTGATCCTCGGCCACTGGTGGCAGTTGGCCGCCGCGACCCTGTTCATGGCCGTGTTCGTGACCGCGTTCTCGCTGATGGCCGACGCACTGCGCGATGCGCTGGATCCGAAACTCAGAGGGCTCGAGTGATGTTGCTGAGCATTCAAGACCTGCGCGTCGCCTTCCGCATGGGCAAGGTGGATGGCGTGTTGCAACGCGCCGACGCCGTAAAAGGCGTGAGTTTCGACATCGCCGAGAACCGCACCGTGGCCCTGGTCGGTGAATCCGGCTCGGGCAAGAGCGTCACCGCGATGTCGATCTTGAACCTGCTGCCCGACAACGCCGAGCGCAGCGGCAAGATCCTGTGGCGGGGCAAAGACTTGCTGCACACGCCGATGGCCGAGCTGCAGAAGCTGCGCGGCCGCGAGATCGCCTGCGTGTTCCAGGACCCGATGACCTCGCTGAACCCGGTGTTCACGGTGGGCGACCAACTCGCCGAACCGCTGACAAAGCACCTGAGCCTGAGCAGGAGGGCCGCGCTGGAGCGGGCCGAGCAGTTGCTGGTCGAGGTGGGGATGCCCGAACCCAAGCGGCGCCTGGCCGCCTACCCGCACGAGCTCTCGGGCGGCCAGCAGCAGCGCGTGATGATCGCGATGGCGCTGGCCTGTGAGCCCAAGCTGCTGATCGCCGACGAGCCGACGACGGCGCTGGACGTGACCATCCAGCGCCAGATACTGGAGCTGATCGCCGCCATCCAGCGCAAGCACCGCATGAGCGTGCTGTTCATCAGCCACGACCTCGGCGTGGTCGGTGAAATCGCCGACGAGGTGCTGGTGATGCGCCATGGCGTGATCCGCGAGCAGGGCCTCGTGGCCGACATCTTTGCGGCGCCCAAGGACAGCTACACCTTGGCCCTGCTGGCTTGCCGGCCGAGCCTGGACAAGCCGCCGGCGCGGCTGATGGTGATCGACGACCACATCGCCGCGAGCCGCGGCGATCCTGGCCGCTCTGCGGGCAAGGTCGCCGACCAGCCCGCGCCGCCCAAGGACGCCGCCGCGCCCGTGGTGCTGGAAGTCAGAGCGCTGGCCAAGAGTTTCTGGCTCAAGCAGGGCCTGTTCGGCAAGCGCGAATTCAAGGCCGTGCAAGGTGTCAACTTCAAGCTGCGCCGCGGTCACACGCTGGGCGTCGTCGGCGAGTCGGGCTCGGGCAAGACGACGATGGGACTGACCCTACTGCGCCTGCACGAGCCCACGCATGGCGAAGTGATCTTCGACGGCCAGGATCTGCTCAGGCTCAGCGCCAGCGAGCGCCAGCTCATGCGCCGGCGCATCCAGATCGTGTTCCAGAATCCCTACGCCAGCCTGAACCCGCGCTTCACGATCGGCCAGACCCTGATCGAGCCGATGGCGATCCACAAGATCGGCGCCTCGACGACGGAGCGCGAACAGCGCGCCCGCACGCTGCTGGAAAAGGTGGGCCTGGACGGCAGCGCCTTCGGCAAGTACCCGCACGAGTTCTCCGGCGGCCAGCGCCAGCGCATCGCGATCGCCCGCGCCCTCACGCTCGACCCCGAGGTGCTGGTGCTCGACGAGGCGGTGTCGGCGCTCGATGTGTCGGTGCAGGCCCAGGTGCTCAACCTACTGCGCGACCTGCAGGACGAACTCGGCCTGGCCTACGTCTTCATCAGCCACGACCTGGCGGTGGTGCGCTTCATCAGCGACGAGGTGCTGGTGATGAAGGACGGCGTCGTCGTCGAACAGGCCGGCACCGAACAGATCCTGGCCGCGCCGCGCGAGGAGTACACCCAGCGGCTGCTGGCGGCCATTCCGCGCGGCTACCGTGCGGCCGCCTGATGCCCGCGCGGCTACCGTGCGGCCGCCTGATGCTCGCGCGGCTACCGTGCGGCAGAGATGACGACCCCTTGACACCCGCGGCGTCGTCCCCCGGGGTCCAGGCCGCTTGGGAGCGGCCCTGCGCTGGACTGGGTTGCACAGGCGCGGCATGATTCGGCCGCGCTGATGCGTATACCCGTCTTTCAACCTCTGTCTGGAGACTGCCCATGAAGACATTGTTCGCTTGCCTGCTGGCCTGCACGACCACGTTCGCCTTTGCCGGCCGCTGCCCGCAGGAAATGAAAGCCATCGACGCCAAGATCGCCGCCGGCGCCACGTTGGCCGAGGCCGACATGGTCAAGGTCAAGAAGTTGCGCGCCGACGGCGAAGCCGCCCACAAGGCCGGCAAGCACGACGAATCGGTCAAGAACCTCGACGAGGCCAAGAAGCTCCTCGGCATCTGAGCTCGGCCGGCGCCCCATCGGCTGATGCCGGGGGCGCCGCGATCGACAGGGATGGGCGGCCTTGTAACCTCGGGTTCCAGAGCCGCCGCAGCCTGCCAGCGCTGCGCTGCTGGCGCCGTGAGATTGCGCACACGCCATCGGCACAGCGCGCTCGGCACGGAAGCTGCAATTGAATCCGCGTGCGTGCGCCGTTTACAGCGCGCTGATCGCGGAGATGCAGTTGATCACCCCTCGTCCCTTTGGCCACCGTCCTGCGGCCCCACGCTGCCGGGGTGGCGCGTCGTCAATGTTGCGGCTGTCGCCGGCCTCTGCCGGTCGCTGGCCCTCGGCCACCGCGCTGACTGACTGGGCCGGGCGATTGGCGCTGGCCGGTGACACGGCCTCTGCATTTAGGGCCGCGCCGTCACCCGACGCCGCGTCGCAGCGGTTTACGCGGCTGTGGCCGAGCGCGGCCTGAGCCTGATCCAGGGAGACCCACCATGTCGATCCAACTTGCACCCAATACTTCTGCCTCGCGCGGCGCCAGCCGCCCGGTTGCGGCGCGCCCGACAACGCCCACTGTCGCGCGCGTACTGCAGTCGGCGCGCGCACCGGCGCAACTGAGTTTCTTCTTCAAGCGCGGGTAGATGACAGCCCCAAGCTCGCTGTGCTCGCGCCCCCCGAGGGGAGCTCGGGCCGCTTGGGGCGGCCCGGCGCAGCCCGAGGTGACAGCCCCAAGCTCGCGGTGCTCGCGCCACGCGACACTGCGCGCTCACCTCGGCTTGGTTTACTTTCGGACCGGTTGACGTCCAAAGGGGAGCGGGCGTTGCGGGGGCGATGAGAGCGAGCCACCGCAAACCACGTCCCGCTCCCCGTCTTTTTTGCCGTCACGGGTTCATGAGGGCTTGGCCAAGCCCAGCTTTTCGACCAGCGCCTTCTCGCGGCGAAAGGTCTCTTCGGCAAAGCGGCTGTACTGCTGCGGGTTCATCGGGAGCAACTGCTGGTCGTAGCGGGCGAGAGCCTCGACGTGATTGGGCATTTCCATCGCGGCCTTGAAGGCATCGTGGATGCGGGCTGCCAGCGCGGCGTCCATGCCCTTGGGCGCGCCCAGGCCGTACGGTGAGGCCTGCACGATCGGCAGCCCCAGTTCCTTCAAGGTCGGCACGTCGGGGAACTTGGCCAGCCGCTGCTCGCCCCAGGTGCACAGCACGCGCAACTTGCCGGCCGCCACATGCGGGGCGAAGCCGGTCGAGTCGGCCGCGGCCATCAACTGGCCGCCGAGCAGGGCCTGCATCAGGTCGGCGCTGCCTTTGTAGGGAATGTGGTTCAGCTCGAGGCCCAGGCGCTGCGCGATGTCTTCCATCGTCAGATGCGGGCTGGTCAGCACACCCGTCGAGCCGTAGGCCAGCTTGCCCGGATTGGCCTTGGCCCAGGCCACGAAGTGGGTCCAGGTTCGCAGCGGCGACTCGCTGGGCACCACGATGCCGAAGGCATAGCCGGTGATGCCCAGGATGTAGCTGATGTCCTTGACCGGGTCCCAGGTGATCTTGGTCGTGTACGGCAGCCGGAACACGCCGAGCGGAATCTGCGCGAGGGTGTGGCCATCGGGCTTGGCCTGCTGCAGCGCCTGCGCCGGCAGGGTGCCGCCCGCGCCGGCGCGGTTCTCCACCACCACCGGCTGGCCGATCAGCTTGGCCGCATTCTCGGCCAGCACGCGCATCGTGATGTCGGTCGGCCCGCCGGCCGGGAAGGCGATCAGCAGCTTGACCGGCTGGCTGGGCCATGCGGCGGCCTGCGCGTTGGCGCCTGTTGCAAAGGCTGTGGTCGCCGCGGCAGCGAGGAAATGTCGGCGTTGCATGGGGGTTCTCGACGGTTGGGGTGGGGCGCACAGTGTTCGGCCTGTCGCCTGCGCGCGCCATCGGGGTTCCCCGACAGGCGCGGCAGACGGGGGATCACTAGACTGCACCTTCCCCAGACGAAAGAAAGCATTGCCATGAGCCCGATGACCTCACGCCGCTCCCTGCTCACCGCCGCGCTCGCACTGCCGCTGTTCGCGTCGGCGCAGGCCACGTGGCCGACCAAGCCGGTGCGCATCGTCGTGCCGTTTCCGGCCGGCGGCACCACCGATATCCTGGCGCGCGCCTTGGCGCCCGAGTTCCAACGCGCCTTCGGACAGCCGTTCCTCGTCGACAACAAGGCCGGCGCCGGCGGCAACACCGGTGCGGCCGAGGTTGCCAAGGCCGCGCCCGACGGCCATACGTTGCTGATGGGCACGGTCGGCACGCACGCGATCAACCCCTCGGTGTACCCGAAGATGCCCTATGACCATGTCAAGGACTTCGTGCCCATCACGCTGGTGGCGGGCGTGCCCAATGTGCTGGTGATGAACCCGGCCAACGCGCAGAAATACGGCATCGACAGCGTGCCCGCGCTGGTCAAGTACGCCAAGGCCAACCCGGGCAAGCTGAACATGTCCAGTTCGGGCAACGGCACCTCGATCCACCTGTCGGGCGAACTGTTCAAGACCCTGACCGGAACCTTCATGCTGCACTTCCCGTACCGTGGTTCGGGCCCGGCGTTGCTCGACCTGATCGGCGGCAACATGGACCTGATGTTCGACAACCTGCCCAGCGCGCTGCCGCAGATCAAGGCCGGCAAGCTGAAGGCGCTGGCCGTGACGAGCGCCGCACGCTCGACGGCGCTGCCCGATCTGCCGACCATCGAGGAAGCCGGCGGCGCCGCGCTGAAGGGCTATGAGGCAAGCTCGTGGTTCGGCCTGCTGGCGCCGGCCGGCACGCCAATGGACATCGTCAACCGCATCCAGCAGGAGACCGCCAAGGCGCTGGCCTCGCCGGCGCTGAAGGAGCGCCTGGTGGCGCAAGGCGCGATCCCCAGCGGCATGACCAGCGCCGAGTTCACGCGCTTCATCGCCGCAGAGACGGCCAAATGGGCCAAGGTGGTGAAGGCGGCGGGCGCGAAGGTGGATTAAGGGCGCCCGCGGGCGCGCAGCGCTCGCGGCCCTGCGCGGCCTGGAAACGTCGCGTGACTGTTTGGCCGCGCCGCCGGGCGGTGGCCTGCCGAGGCTCGCCTATGCTGGCCGAGCGATGAAGATCACCCTCAACGACCAGGCGCACGAAATCGATGCCGCCACCGACCCGCAGATGCCGCTGTTGTGGTGGCTGCGCGATGTCATCAATCTCACGGGCACCAAATTCGGCTGCGGCGTCGCCGCCTGCGGCGCCTGCACCGTGCAGGTCGATGGCCAGGCCGTGCGCTCTTGCGTGACACCGCTGGCCGCCGTCGATGGCAAGGCGGTGCGCACCATCGAAGCCCTCGGCACGGCCGACGCGCCGCACGCGTTGCAGCGCGCCTGGGCCCTGCACCAGGTGCCGCAATGCGGCTACTGCCAGAGCGGCATGCTGATGGCCGCCGCCGCCCTGCTGGCCGCCAACCGCAATCCGGGCGATGCCGACATCGACGCGGCGATGACCAACCTGTGCCGCTGCGGCACCTACCCGCGCGTGCGGGCGGCGATCAAGAGCGCGGCGGCCGAGCTGCGCTC
>JANMSR010000137.1:0-3598 GCA_031389565.1 Burkholderiales bacterium | reverse complement strand
GAGTACTTGGCGGTCACCGGGCCAAAGCTCAGCGCGCCATAGATCTCGGTGGTGTTGGCGTTCGGACTCAGGTTGTTGTTGGGGTACTGATAGGTGAGTACACCAACGTCATAGCCCAGGCCCTTGGTGAGTTCGCCCTTGTAGCCGCCGTACAGATCGATCTCGACGTCGGAGTTGCCGTTGAAGTGGTGGATCCACTTGATGGTCGATGCCCAGGCGCCGACGTACAGGCCACCGGCCGAATAGTCGATGCCGCCCTGCAGGGCGGGCTTCAAGTTCGTTTGCGAAATGCCGCGGTAGCGGTAGTCGGTAACGCCGCCGACGTTGAACGCCACGTCGGCGTACGACACGGCGGGGACTGCGATGGCCAGGGCGGCAGCAACGGCGAGCAGGGCTTTATTGGTCATGACGGGTCCAACTCCTCTGGGTTATGGGCAAGCGGTTGAAACACCCGTGTGCAGCTTCCGTGCCCGCGCCCTTGCGTGCTGCGGCGCCCCGGCAATGGGCGAAACGCCCATCCATCGCGCACCGCGCCGCACCAAGACGGTGAGTTTCTCGCCATCGCACTGTTGCGGTGCCCCCACTTAAGAGGGAACGACAGGGCGCTCGCATCGCCCCAGAATCGAGCGCATTCCAACCCGGCAAAGCCTCGACATGTCACTGGCAGTGGTGCGCACCCGCTCGATCGACGGCCTCGATGCGCCGTCGGTACAGGTCGAGGTGCACCTGGCCAACGGCCTGCCGAGCTTCACCCTGGTCGGTCTGGCCGACACCGAGGTCAAGGAAGCGCGCGAGCGCGTGCGCGCGGCGTTGGCGCACAGCGGCCTGGGATTCCCGAACAACAAACGCATCACCGTCAACCTGGCGCCGGCCGACCTGCCCAAGGAATCGGGCCGCTTCGACTTGCCGATCGCCCTGGGCATCCTGGCCGCCGCAGGCCAGATCGACGCCTCGTTGCTCGACGCCTACGAGTTCGCCGGCGAGCTGAGCCTGGCCGGTGAGCTGCGCCCGGTGCGCGGCGCGCTGGCGATGGCGCTGGCGGTGCGCCACGAAGGGGTGGCGCGCACGCTCGTGCTGCCTGCGGCCAGCGCCAGCGAGGCCGCGCTGGCCGAGCGCGTCGCCGTGCGCAGCGCCGTGCACCTGCTCGACGTGGTGGCCGCGCTGCAACCCGGCGCTGCGGCCATCCCGCTGCCGCTGGCCCGCGCGCCGCCGGCCGGTGACGTGCCGCAGCCGCTCGACCTGCGCGACGTGCGCGGCCAGGCGGGCGCCAAACGCGCGCTCGAAATCGCCGCCGCCGGCCACCACAGTGTGTTGATGGTCGGCCCGCCGGGCACCGGCAAGTCGATGCTGGCGCAGCGGCTGGCCGGACTGTTGCCGCCGATGACCGACAACGAAGCGCTGGCCAGTGCTGCCATCGCCAGCCTGGCCGGCGCTTTCGACCCCGCGCGCTGGATGGTGCGGCCGTTCCGCGCGCCGCACCATTCGGCCACCGCAGCGGCCTTGGTCGGCGGCGGTTCGCCACCGCGGCCGGGCGAGATCTCGCTGGCCTATGCCGGCATCCTGTTCCTCGACGAAATGCCCGAGCTGCCGCGCGCCGCGCTCGAGGCGCTGCGCGAGCCGCTCGAAACGGGCCGCATCACGATCTCGCGCGCGGCGCGGCAGGCCTCATTCCCGGCCCGCTTTCAGCTCGTCGCAGCAATGAACCCCTGCCCCTGCGGCTACCTCGGCGCGTTCGCCGCCAACGGCCGCCATTGCCGCTGCACGCCCGATGCGGTGGCCCGCTACCAGGGCAAGTTGTCGGGGCCGCTGATGGACCGCATCGACATCCAGGTCGACGTGCCCTCGGTCAAGCCCGGCGAGTTGATGGGTGCGCCCGACGGCGAGGCCAGCGCGGTGATCGCCGCGCGCGTGCATGCGGCGCGGGTGCGCCAGCACGACCGACAGGGTGTCACCAACGCCGAGCTGCCGGTCGCCGACCTGGAACGGCATTGCACGCTCGACAGCATCAGCCGCGACCTGCTGCACCGCGCCGCCGAGCGCCTGGGCTGGTCGGGCCGCGGCCTGCACCGCGTGCAGAAGCTGGCACGCACGATCGCTGACTTGAGCGGCAGCGACCGCATCCGCTCAATGCACATCGCCGAGGCGATGCAGTGGCGCAGGGCGTTGCCGGGGGCAGCGGCGTAGAGGTCTCTGGCCAGCGCCGGGCCGCTCCCAAGCGGCGTCGCGCCCCGGGGGGCGACGCCGCAGGCGTCTTGGGGCAGTACGTTCGTCAGCGCTTCTTGAGCTGGTTGTCGGCGCCGATCTCGAGCACCGCACCGACCTTCCAACCCGGATCGGCCTCGGCCTCGAACTTCCTTCTGCTGCCGTCCTTGAGCGTCACGGTCGTGACCCAGACGTTGTGCTTCTTGATCTGCTTTTCGATCGCGTTGCCGAGCAGGCCGCCGACCGCTGCACCGCCCACCGTGCCGAGCGTGCCGCCGTCGGTGGCCTTGTTGCCGACCACGCCCCCGGCCACCGCGCCGCCCACGGCACCAACGCCGCTGGCCTTGCCCTTGCGTTTCTCGACGTGGGTCTGGCTGACCACCGCGCAGGTTTTGCACAGCGTGGCCAGGCGCACGCCTTTCACGGTCGCCGGCGAGGCGGTCGCGGCGGCCGGCTTGTCAGCCGCAGGTGCAGGCGCCAGAGCGCACAGCAGGGTCGCGGCCAAAAACGGGGTCGAGAAACGGCGGATCGAAAGCATGGGGGTCTCCTGGCTTGGTCACTGAACACACGACGATACGCGATCGCCTTGCCGGGGACTATGCCTGCGTCGGCCCCGGCCGGCACAGCGCCGCGACGACGTCTGACTGCGTGATGATGCCGACCAGCCGGCCGCCTGCGTCGACGATCGGAATGTGGTGGTGGCCGGTGCTGCCGAACAGCGGGATCAGTTCGACCAGGTGCCGGTCGACGCTGGCCACGCGCACCTTGCGGGTCATGATCTGGCCCACCGATTGCGCCGGCTGCGTGCCGCGCATGAAGTCGGCCGGCGTCACGATGCCCACGACGCCTCCGGCGGCATCGACCACCGGCAATGCCTTGATGCGGTGTTCACGGAACAAGGCCCACGCCGCCGGCACGGGTGTGCCATGGTTCACCGTGATGAGCTGGCGCGACATGATGTCGCTGCAGCGGATGTTGGCCAGCTTGCGCTGGTAGGCGCGCAATTGCGTGTCCTCGAGCAGGGACTTGAGGTCGTCGCGGCTGATGTCGAGCACCTGGTTGTAGCGGGCGATGACGGCGTCGAGATCGGCGTCCACCCCTTCGTCGGGCTGATCGCCCGCCACCGGCGCGGCAGGCTGCAGCGGGGCATGCGCGCGGCGCGTGGCCTGGTTGTAGGCCAGGCCCACCGCCACCAGCAGCAACGAATTGGCGAGCACGGGAAACACCGCGAAGCTCGGGTCCGTCACGCCACCCAGTGCTGCCAGCAGCGCACAGGCACCGCCGGGCGGGTGCAGGCAGCGCAACGCGAACATCAGCGCGATCGCCCCGCCCACGGCCAGCGCGGCGGCCAGCGCCGCAGGCTCGACCCAGCGCGCGCAGGCGATGCCCGCCAGGG
>JANMSR010000283.1:0-2763 GCA_031389565.1 Burkholderiales bacterium | reverse complement strand
AGAATTTCGTCGGGCGCGTAACCGAGCAGCGCGTGCACGGCCGGGTTCACATAGGCAATGCGGCCGTCGGCGTCGACCATGATCACCGCGTCGGGCAGGATGTCGAGCAGGTCACCGACAGCCAGGGCGGCGAGGCGCGATGTGGGCATGGTGGCAGTGCAGGGTAGAGATCGGCGGCACTGGCGATGGTGCGCCGATCGGTGCCTGCGCGTGTTGTCGTGCGTCAAGGCCTTGCGCAGGTTTGAGCATGGCCGGGCGTAGCAGCCGCTGCGGCCCGTAAGATCCCCACCATGAACCCGCACGCCGCCCTCGACACCGACCTCGCCGACGCCATCAAGGAACCGCGCCTGTGGCGCGACAACGGCTGGACCGCGCGCGTGATCAAGAACAACGACGACGAAGGCTGGGCGGTGGAGATGATCAAGCACGGCCAAGCCGAGCCCGCCCTGGTCGGCCCGTGGACGATGGGGCGCGACAAGAAGAACCCCAAGCCGCTGGACACCGCGGCCTTCAACACCCTGGTCAAGACCGCCGCCGAAGTCGTGCGCCGGCACGAGCAGCATCTGCAGGCGGTGCTGCACAGGCAAGTGCTCGTGCGGGCAGCGGCCGGGCGCATCCGCGTCACGCTCGACATCGTCGCCGACGACGACGACCCGCATGCGCTGCTGGCGGCCCACGATGGCGACGGCGTCGCGCTGGCGCAGGTGCGTGTGGCGGTGGGTTTCAAGCTCAACGCCGCGAGCGCCGCGGCCTGGATCGACGCGGGCTACCGCAAGCCGGGCTGACTCACCCCCTGGGCTTCCAGCGCCGTCAACCACAGCCTCAGATCGAACTCGAGCTGGTGGTACGCCGGCTCCATGTGGGTGCACAGCGCATAGAAGGCCTTGTCGTGCTCGCGCGCTTTCTGGTGCGCCAGCTCGTGCACCACGATCATCCGCAGGAACGGCGCCGGCGCCTGCTTGAACAGGCTGGCGATGCGGATCTCGCGCTTGGCCTTCAACTGCGTGCCCTGCACGCGCGACACCGTGGTGTGCGTGCCCAGGGCGTTGCGCAGGATGTGCAGCCTGGCGTCATAGGCCACCTTGGCCAGTGGCGGTGAACTGCGCAGGTAGCGGCTCTTCAACGCGGCCACGTAGTCGACCAGCGCACGGTCGCTGCGCACATCGTGAGCGTCGGGGTAGCGCTGGCGCAGCGTGGCGCCGAGGCGGCCGGTGTCGATCAGCGGCTGAACCTGGGCCAGCAACTGCGGTGCGTAGCCGGCCAGGTAGTTCGTCATGCGCGCGCGAAGACCAGCAGCAGGTTGTTCGCCGGCATCGTCACGCGCTCGCGCAGGCGCAGGCCGGCGGCTGCCGCTTGCTTCACGACATCGGCCAGGCGGCGCAGGCCCCACGCGGGGTTGCGCGCGCGCAGGTCGGCATCGAAGGCCCCGTTGCTTGGCGTGGTGGGCTCGCCGTCGACGACATAGGGGCCATACAGCAGCAGCACGCCTCGAGCCGACAGGTGCCGCGCGGCGCCCTGCATCAGCGCGGGCGTGGTGGCCCAGGGCGAGATGTGCAGCAGGTTGGCGCAGAACATGGCATCCACTTGCGCCGCCACACCAGGCCACGGCGTGGCCAGCACGTCCAGGTGCAACGGCGGCAGCACGTTGGCCAGGCCCTCGCACCAGGCGGCGATCGAGGCCAGCGAGCGCGCGTCGCCATCGGTCGGCAGCCAGCGCCAGCCGGGCAGGGCTGCGGCGAAATGCGCCGCGTGCTGGCCGGTGCCGCTGGCGATCTCGAGCATCGTGCCTTGCGGCGGCAGCAGGCGCAGCAACTCGGCCAGGATCGGGCCGCGGTTGCGCTCTGCGGGCGGGCTGTTGCGGCGCAGGTCGTCGGTCATTCAGTGGCGCTCCGCCAGCGCGCGTTCGATGCGCCGGCGCGCGACCCGCGTCTTCGGCACCGGCCTGGCGAACCAACTGCGCACGTCGGCCTCCAGGCCGATGCCATGCATGTAGTTGTACAGCGCCTTCTTCAGCGCCACGCCCAGGGCATCGTGGTCGGTGCCGGTGGGGTCGGTGAAGCCGATATCGTTCTTGGCAAAGCTCACCGGCGGCAGCGGCTGCAGGGTCACGCCGTAGGCCGCCGGATCCTGGCCCACCGGCGAATGGACGGTGCAGGCGAAGCGGTGCCAGAAGCCCGACTGGATGCAGCCGGCCGCGAACAACTGGCGCACGGTTTCGAGCGCGTCCACCGTGTCCTGCACCGTCTGGGTCGGGAATCCATACATCAGGTAGGCGTGCACCAGGATGCCGGCGTCGGAAAAACCGCGCGTCACGCGCGCCACCTGGTCGACCGAGACGCCTTTTTTCATCAGGGCGAGCAGGCGGTCGGAGGCCACCTCCAGACCGCCGGAGATGGCGATGCAGCCGCTGTCGGCGAGTTGCTGGCAAAGCGGGGGCGTGAAGGCTTTTTCGAAGCGGATGTTGCCCCACCACGAGATCGACAGCCGGCGCTTCTGCAACTCGGCGGCCAGCGCCTTCAGCGACTTGGGCGGCGCGGCCTCGTCGACGAAATGAAAACCGGTCTGGCCGGTCTCTTTGACGATGGCTTCGATACGGTTCACCAGCGTCTCGGCCGTGGCCGCGTCGTAGCGCGAGATGTAGTCCAGGCTCACGTCGCAGAAGCTGCACTTCTTCCAGTAGCAGCCGTGGGCCACGGTAAGCTTGTTCCAGCGCCCGTCGGACCACAGCCGGTGCATGGGATTGAGCATGTCGAGCAGCGAGAG
>JANMSR010000282.1:0-3272 GCA_031389565.1 Burkholderiales bacterium | reverse complement strand
GGCGCGCTGCACGGTGGCCAGGCGGTGGGCGATGACCAGGGTGGTGCGCCCTTGCATCGCCGATTCGAGCGCGGCCTGCACCATGCGCTCGCTCTCCGCGTCCAGGGCGCTGGTGGCTTCGTCGAGCAGCAGCAGCGGCGGGTTTTTCAGCATCGCGCGCGCGATCGCGATGCGCTGGCGCTGACCGCCCGACAGGCGCACGCCCCGCTCGCCGAGGTAGGTGGCGTAGCCCTCCGGCAGCGCGGTGATGAAGTCGTGCGCGAAGGCCGCCTTGGCGGCAGTGACCACGTCGTCGTCACTGGCATCGGGGCGGCCGTATCGGATGTTCTCCAGCGCGCTGGTCGAGAACACCACGCTGTCCTGCGGCACGATGCCCACGCGCTGGCGCAGCGTGGCCAGCGCCAGATCGCGCACCGGCACGCCGTCGATGGCCACCGTGCCGTGCTGCGCGTCGTAAAAGCGCAGCAGCAGTTGCAGCACCGTGCTCTTGCCGGCGCCGCTGGGCCCGACCAGGGCCACGGTTTCGCCGGGGCGCACGTCGATGTTCACCTCACGCAGCGCGGCCTGCAGCGGCCGCGACGGATAGTTGAAGCTGACGCCCGTCAGTTGCACCGACGAGCCGCCTTGCACTGCGGGCAATGAACGCGGCTGTGCGGGCTCGATCACCGGTGAGCGCGTGGCCAGCAACTCCATCAAGCGCTCGGTGGCACCGGCCGCACGCAGCAAATCACCGTACACCTCCGACAGCACAGCCACGCTGGACACCAGAATCAGCACATAGACGACGGTCTGCCCCAGATGCCCGGCGCTGATCTGCCCGGCCAGCACCGCCTGCGTGCCCTGGTACAGGCCCCACAGCAGCGCGCCGAAGGTGGCGGTGATGATGAAGGCCACCAGCATGGCGCGCACGCGGGTGCGCTTTCTCGCCGTGTCGAAAGCGTTCTCGGTGGCCACGGCAAAGCGCGCCGCCTCGCGCTGCTCCTGGGTATAGCTCTGCACCACCGGAATCGCGTTCAACACCTCGGCCGCGATCGCACTCGAATCGGCCACGCGGTCCTGGCTGGCGCGCGAGAGCTTGCGCACGCGGCGGCCGAAGTAGGCACTCGGCAGCACGACGAGCACCAGGATGCCGAGCACCTGGGTCATCACCAACGGGTTGGTGATGACCAGCATGCCCAGCGCGCCGATGCCCATCACCGTGTTGCGCAGACCCATGCTCAGGCTCGAGCCGACCACGGTTTGCACCAGGGTGGTGTCGGTGGTCAGCCGCGACAGCACCTCGCCGGTCTGCGTGGTCTCGAAGAACTCGGGGCTCTGCTCGACGACGTGGGCGTAGACGGCGTTGCGCAAGTCGGCCGTGACCCGTTCGCCGAGCCAACTGACCATGTAAAAACGCGCCGCCGAAAACAGGCCGAGCGCAGCGCCAACGGCGAACAAGGCCGCGAAGTGTCCGCGCAGGGCCATCACGCGCTGGCCCGGCTCGGCGGCGACCAAGCCGCTGTCGATCAGCGACTTCAGCGCCACCGGCAGCACCAGCGTGCTGGCCGCCGACAGCACCAGGAACAGCAGGGCGAGCGCGAGGCGCGTGCGGTACGGGCGCAGGAACGGCAGCAGGCCGCTCAGTGAGCGAGGCGTCGCAGCGACGCCGCGTGAGGTGTCTTGGGCCATGGCGGCAAGTCTATGCGCCGCATTGCACCCCCCCGTTCGCGCGATTCGCTGCGCAAACGGGGCGGCTCCGAGTGCCTTTCGTACGCCGCGATGGCGCCTGCTGTGGTCGAATAGCGGGCACCCCGCCGTTCTCACCGCCGCCCGACATGCCCGCCGACTCCGCCCGTACCGCCCGCCAGCTCCGCTTGCGGCGGTTTGCCTTGGCGCGGGGCCCCCTGCGCACCACCCTGGCCTTGACCGGGATGGCTGCGATGCTGGCACTGGTGTTCGCCGTCGGCGTGTTGTTGCTGGCCGAAGAAGCACAGGCTGCGCCCACCTTGGCCGTGGCGCTGCTGTGCGCTCTGACCCTGACGCCGCTGGTCGCCTGGCCACTGCTGCGCTTGTTGCTCGAGCTCGAAGCGGCCCGCGCCCAGCTCGACGTGCTGGCCACGCGCGACGAGCTCACCGGCGTGCACAACCGCCGCCAGTTCCTGGTGCTCGCCGAGCGCGAATGGTCGCGCTGCCGGCGCTACGACATGGCGGCCGCGATGTTGATGATCGATGTCGACCTGTTTAAGCGCGTCAATGACGTGCATGGCCACCTGGCCGGCGACCTGATGCTGCGAGAGATTGCCCGTGCAGCCGGCGACACGTTGCGCCAGCCCGACCTGTTCGGCCGCTTCGGCGGCGAGGAGTTCGTGGTCTTCCTGCCGCACGCCGACCCGCTCGGCGCGCTCGATGCGGCGGAGCGCATCCGTGCGCGTGTGGCGCAGTTGAGCCTCGAATGGAAAGGCCAGGCCGTGCGCGCCACCGTCAGCGTCGGCGTCGCGGCGCTGGATGCGTCGCACGATTCGCTCGCCGCGTTGCTCCAGGACGCCGACCAGGCGCTCTACGCCGCCAAGGATGCCGGGCGCAATTGCGTGCGCACCGTGCCGCCGCAGGCCCGAGAGAACGGCGCGACGACAACGGTGGCATCGCGCTGACCTGCGCTCAGAGCTTGCCGCCGACGCAGGCCTGGCCGCTACAGCCGCAGCGGCAGTGCGTAGCCGGTCATTTCGAGGTAGCCCAGGCCGAGGCGCTGGCGGCCACCGGCGTCGAGCAGTTCGGCCAGGCCTTCCCAATAGACGGTGCCGGTGCTCGCGCGGCTGTCGAGTTCCTGCGCATCGAGCAAAGCGCGCAGCTCGAAGCTGCCCGCCGGCGTGTGCACGCGCCAGCGCACCGGGTAGCGGGCGCCGGTGGAGGCGCTGCGCCAGTGCGCGAGCGGCTCGAAGCGCACCTGGTCGGCAGCAAAGGCGCGCACCGCACCATCGCGCGGCCGGTGGCTGCCGCCGGCCCACACGGCGCTGCCGTCGGCACGGCGCAGGACAAAGGCGGTGAGGGCGCTGCCATCGGCCAGATTGATGCCGATCCAGTCCCATCCGACCGCGCCGTCGGGCAGCAGCGACTCGCTCCATTCATGGTCGAGCCAGGCCCTGCCGCGCACGGCGCGGGCCTTGCCGCCAAGACCGTTGGCATGCAGCTCGCCGCTGACGGCCAGTTGCGGCTGGCTGTAGTAGCGACTGGCCTGCGCGGGGTCGGGCCCCTTGCGGCTGAAGCCGGCGTCGCCTTGCAGCAGCAGCGGCTGG
>JANMSR010000280.1:0-20854 GCA_031389565.1 Burkholderiales bacterium | reverse complement strand
TGCCGTTGTCCCTTTGCCTTGTGAGCAGTGGCGCGGCAACGAGGCACCCGGACAGGGCCCGGCGCTCAGGTGAGTCGGTCTCCGCTCCGCTACGACTTACCTGCGCTGCTCGGGCCCGGGGCCCCGTTGCGCAACTTCCTCCGCTCGCTGCGGTCGCTGTGGTCGAACAGGCGCAACGGATCAGATCACGAAGCGCGCTGCGCGCGTGGGCCTCGAACCCTGCGCTGCTCGGCGCCTCACATGCGCGCTGTGCCCTGCCCGGATGCCCCGTTGCGGAACCGGTGGTGGCGTGCGGGGCATCGAATACCGAGCCCATTGCCGGCAAGGCGCCGGGCGGGGCCTGGGTGGGGCGAATTGGCGCCGCCGAGAAGCGCAGGGTTCCTGGCCGCGCGCGCAGCGCGCTTCGTGCTCTGACTTGTGGCCGCCTGTTTGAACGCAGCGAGCGCAGCGAGCGAAGTGAGTTCGGCCACAGGCCAGGAAACCGAGCATCGCAGGGAACCCGTAGCGAAGCGAAGGGCAAGCCGTCTGAGCCCCGCCCAGGCCCCGCCCGGGGCCTTGCTCGCGCCGATACACGCATGGGAAAGCGCACGCCGGTGAACAGCGGCAAGGGGCCGAATGCAGACACTGCGTCGGGCCCGGGTTTCATGCGTCGTGGGTCGCGCGAAGCGCGGTTGAGCATCTGATATGAAGTTCGACAAGCGCGAGCTCGCGGCCACGCTGGCGCCGGGCGCGGTGCTGGCGCTGGCCGCGCTTGTTGGTGGCGGCCTGTTCGCCGCCACGCTCGAGACGGGCGAGCGCGCCGCGCTGGCTGCGATGCTCGAACCGCGTGCCGCGCTGCTGCTGCTGGCCTGGCTGCTGCTGTCGGGCGCGCTCGGCGCGCTGACGCGCAGCGCTTACCTGCGCTGGGTCGCTGCGCCGGCGCGCCTGGCCGAAGAGGCCGGCGTGCTGCTGGCCACCGATGTGCAGCGCGATCTGGTGGCGCAGGGCAGCGCCGAGACGCGCGCGCTGGCGGCGGTGATCAACCAGCTCGCGCGCCAGCGCAGCGCCCTGCGCGCCGACATCGCGGCGCAAGTCCGGCAAGCCAGCCGCGGCATCGAGCAGGAGCGCAACCGCCTGGCCGCGCTCATGGCCGAGCTGACGCAGAGTGTGGTGGTGTGCAACCTCGACGGCCGCATCCTGCTCTACAACAGCCGCGCGCGCACGCAGTTCCGCTCGCTGTCGAGTGCCCCCGCGCTGGCCGGCGGCGCCGAGCTGATCGGCCTGGGCCGCTCGATCTACGCCGTGCTCGACCGCGCGCTGGTGGCGCACGCGCTGGAGTCGGTGCAGCAGCGGCTGCAGCGCGGCGCGGCGCATCCGTCGGCGCAGTTCGTCACCGGCACCCGCGCGGGGCAGTTGCTGCGGGTGCAGATGGCTCCCGTGCGAGCGATCGGTGGCGACAACGACGCCGCGGCGCTGAACGGCTTCGTGCTGATGCTGGAGAACATCACGCGCGACTTCGCCGACGAGTCCGAGCGCGACCGGTTGCTGCACGCCCTCACCGAAGGCAGCCGCGCCTCGCTCGGCAACCTGCAGGCCGCGGTGGAGATGCTCGACTTGGACGATGTCGACGCCGCCACGCGCGAGCGCTTTCATGGCGTGATCCGCGACGAGGTGCGCACGATGAGCCTGCGCATCACCGAGGTGGCCCGCCAGACCACGCAAACGCTCAAAACGCGCTGGCCGCTGGAAGACATGCTCGGCGCCGACCTGCTGGCCGCCGCCTGCCGGCGCATCGAGGCCGAGCACGGTTGCCGCACCACGGCCGACGCCGTCGACCCGGCGCTGTGGCTCAGGGTCGACAGCTACTCGCTGCTGCAGGCCCTGTTGTACCTGGCCGGCCGGCTGGTGGAGGAGGTCGGCGTCAAGCTGGTGCAACTGCGCCTGGCGCGCAGCGACGGCCGCGCGCGGCTGGCCCTGGTGTGGAGCGGCCACACGCTGAGCAGCGAGACGGTCAGTGGCTGGGAAGCCGACCCGATGCGCGTCGGCGCCGAGAGCCTGGCACTGAGCCTGCGCGACGTGGTCGAGCGCCACGACGGCGCGTTCTGGTTCGAGCGCGAGCGGGTGCGCCACGAGTCGCTGTTTTGCCTGCTGCTGCCGCTGGCCGACGCCGGCGAGCAGCTCGACGCCGCGCAGTTCGTGCGCGGCCAGAGCCGCCCCGAGGTCTATGACTTCGACCTCTTTGCCACCAGCGAGCAGGCCCGCGAACTGGCCGACCGGCACCTGGCGGACCTGACCTACACCGTGTTCGACACCGAGACCACCGGGCTCGAGCCGTCGGCCGGCGACGAGATCATCCAGATCGGCGCCACGCGCATCGTGGCCGGCAAGCTGCGCCGCGAAGATTGCTTCGAGCAGCTCGTCAACCCCCAGCGCGACATCCCCGCCGCCTCGATCCCGATCCACGGCATCCGGCCCGAGATGGTGGCCAGCGCGCCGGCGATCGACGCCGTG
Source organism: Burkholderiales bacterium (assembly GCA_031389565.1). Taxonomy (GTDB): domain Bacteria; phylum Pseudomonadota; class Gammaproteobacteria; order Burkholderiales; family Burkholderiaceae_C; genus CADEEN01. The sequence goes on along the minus strand of JANMSR010000280.1, from coordinate 18,364 downwards.
CTGCCGGCCTTCCACGCGTTCGCGCAAGACACCGTGCTGGTGGCCCACAACGCCGCGTTCGACATGCGCTTCCTGCAATTGAAGCAAGCGCGGACCGGCGTGGCCTTCGACCAGCCGGTGCTCGACACCCTGCTGCTGTCGGCCGTGGTCCACCCGCAGCAGGCATTGCACGGACTGGAAGCGATCGCCGAGCGCCTGGGTGTGGCCGTGCTCGGCCGCCACACCGCGCTCGGCGACGCGATGGTCACCGCCGAGATCTTCCTCAAGTTGATTCCGCTGCTGGCCGAGCGCGGCATTCACACGCTCGGCCAGGCGCGCGAGGCGGCGCAGCAGACCTACTTTGCCCGGGTCAGCTATTAGGAGACGCGGCTGACCTCGCCGTGCCCGGCTCAACCGCTGGCGCGGCCACGGGCGCGGGTAGCGGCGTACCTGCACACCACGGCGCAGTGGCGGGACTGCATCGCCGCGCTACGGAGCCCAGACCTTCACGTCTGGAAAACCCATCAACCTGAAGATGACGTAGTTCACCGCCGCCTCGCCCAGCGAATCGGCGACGAGAACGATCTCGGCGTAGCGGGGAACGCCAGCCTGGGCCAGCGTGTTCCAGATGTCCTTGGCGGCCTTGGGCGTGCCGTCGGCACTCAGGAACTGGGCATAGGGCAGGTGGACCACCCGGCCTTGCGACGCGGGTGGCATCCTGGCCGGAAGTCGCTGCCCCGAGGCGACATGGACCTTGGGGTACAGGCCCCGGGTGCTGTTCGCGTTGGTGACCAGCATGTCGGCGCGCAGGTTCGCTGCATAGGGCAAGGCCTGCGTGGACGATTGTCCAGGCGGCTTGCCCGGACCCGCCGCGGCAGCCGGCCTGGCCACCTCGAGACCGAGCTCGGCCCAGCGTTCGGTGCTGTCCATGAAGACCGACACTTTCTGCTGCCCCAGGCTTTCCAGCAGCAAAAAGGCCAGCGCCGAGCTCTCGTTCAGCCCGCCCTCAGAGACCACCACCGCTTCGTGCGACCGCTCCACGCCGGCCTGGCCCAGCATGGCCGCCAGCTTTTCAGGGCTGTGCTGATGGCTCTTGAATGCCTGCGCGGGCATGTTCACCGCCAGGGGCACATGGCCCAGCTTGAAGACCTCGGCAGGGCGCACGTCGACGATGCTCACCCGAGACAGGCCAAACGCCTTCAGCATCGGGCTGCCCCAGGCCTTCAACCACGGGGTGTCGCGGGCCAGGTACGGTGCGCTGTAGGTCCAGAAGGGCAGTTCGCGCTCGTCCTGCAGCCAGCCCAGTTGCGACTCCTGGAAGAGCTTGACCTTGGGGTAGTTCAGCAGGTACTTCAGGGCGAAGAACGGCACGGCGGCCGCCCCGCCGCCGCCGCAGTAGGTGTGGATCTGCTGCTCGGGCTTGACGCCCAGGTGGTTCAACATCCGCGCGATCTCTTGCGGCGACTTGAAGGTCTTGTCCGGGTTGTAGAAGTCTTCGCTCGGCATCAGGGTGGCGTGGGGCACATGGCCGGCCCGGTTGAAGAAGGCCGCGGCCCCGAAGAAATAGCTCGGCTCCAGCGCCTCCAGCAAGACGTTGTTGCGCGGGTCGCCGGTGGCCGCCAGGAACTCGGGCAGCTTGACCCTCACGTCGTGGTTCAGCGTGGTGATGCGCACCGTGCCTGGCCGTGGCGCCGGGGTCGGCTCCGTCGTCACCGCGCCGCCGACCGAGTGCCACTTGGCCATGCCGCCGTCCAGGATCAACAGGCTCTCGGCAGGCAAGCCATGGTGCAGAAGGTCCCAGAACAGCCGGGCGGCCATGTAGGTGCCACCCTGGTCGTAAATGACGATCTGCAGGCCAGGGCTGACGCCCCAGGAGCGCAGACGCCTCTCGATCTCCGCCAGCGGTACATCCTGCGGGCCGAAGAGGAACATGTCGGCATTGACCGCGCCAGGAATGTGCCGCTGTTTGTACAACTGCGCGGGTGAGGCATCGAGGATCAGCACGTCGGTGCGCGCCAGGTTCTCCTTGAGCCAGTCGACGCTGGCCAGGCGGCCTTGCACGCCCTGCGTGCCCTCGGCAGCGACAGACGGCTGCGCCACCAGCAAGAACGCTGCCGTCAAGAAGAGGTACCAGGCCTTCGACATCTTCAGCATCCCGACCTCCGGTGCATGGGTGGAGCGCAAGTGGCGCGAATTCGCGGAGTCACGATAACGGCGCCCAGCCGCGCCGGCCAGTGGCATGCGACGAACTGCATGCCGGCAAGCCTGAGCCGCATTGGGCGGGTTGGAGCCAAGGCGCAACTCGCGCGTGCGCCGATGCGATGTGCGCCCGGTGGGGTGGCTCTCGGCCAACGCGCCTGCGAGAAACTCGGAGCGGTTCAGTCGGCTTTTGGCCCTCGAGTTGGTGGGCTGGAACTTGCGGATGGGGTCGCCAGCGGGTGCTCGCCCATCCGCTCCGTGCTCCAGAAGCCCCACGATCGCATCCGTGCGAGGATCGCGCGGAGCCCTGGGAAGAGATCGCTTGTTCGAACCTGTCAAACCTGTACTCGGCAAGAGCTGGCGCTTCGCCGCACCCTGGCTGACAGTGGCCTGCGTAGCCTGCTCGACTGTCGCGCCTCGTAACGACTGGGAGCACCGTCTGCAGGGCAGCGCCGTGGTCATGCTTGGCGAGGTGCACGACAACGCCGAGCAGCATCGGCTCAGGCTGGAAGTGCTGCGCCGCGCATTCGCCTCGGGCTGGCGACCCGTCATTGCGATGGAACAGTTCGATCGCGAGCATCAGCAAGAGATCGACCGGGCCCGCCAAGAAGCGCCCAACGATGCCCAGCACCTGATCGATTCGGCCGCTACGCCGAGTCCCCGGGCCGGTGGCGGCTGGAACTGGGACTTCTATCGTCCTGTCGTTGCCCTCGCACTCCAATACAACGTGCCCTTGATCGCGGCCAACCTGTCGAACGCCGATGCGACCAAAATCGTGCGCGCGGGCTACTCGGCGGTCTTTGATGAAGCGAGCATCGGGATGCTGGGGCTGGGTCAGCCGATTGCGGCTGACTGGCAGCGGGCCCAGGAGCGCGAGATCGATGCCGGCCACTGCCATGCGCTGCCACAGGCCGTGTGGCCCCAGATGGCGCGCGCGCAGTTCGCGCGCGACGCCGTCATGGCCACCATGCTGCGCCAGCATCCCGGCCGCGGCGTGGTCCTGCTTGCGGGCAATGGGCACGTTCGTCGCGACATCGGCGTACCGCGCTGGCTGGGCATAGAAAGCGAGCGGGTCTTCACGGTCGGCTACCTGGAAGTGGGCAATGCGCGGACGGCGGCGACTGCCTTCGACGCGGTGGTGCGGACGGCCGCGGCGGCCCGGCCTGACCCATGTGCTGGACTTGCCGGCCGCGCCCGTGCAAGCATTCCAGCGAGCGAGTGACGGCTACTGAAACATGGGCACGGCGTCCAGAAGCCAACTTTGCGGCCTTGCCGTGGGTCCATGGGTGCGCCGCTCAGGGCGCGGCGATGCCGGCGCGCTGCAGTTGCGCACGCAGGCGCTCGATCTCGTCGATCAGGTTCAGCATCACGGCCACACTCTGCAGATTGGCCTCGAAGTCACGCTGCAGGCGGCAGATGCGCCGCACGCGCGCCAGCTCTTCGCCGCCGAAGCGCCACGCGGGTTGGAGGGCGACAGGCTGCACCAGTCCTTCATCGACCAGCATGCGGACAAATTCGGCATCGGTGCCGCAGGCCGCGGCGAAGGTCTCGAGTTCGAGCGCGTGTTCGCCGGTCAGGCACACGCCGATGGCGATCGAGGATGTGTTCATGTGTCGGCTCCCAGGGTGGCGCGCGGGTCGAAGGCCAGGTCAAGAGCCATCTGGCGGTACACGGCGCGTGCCTTGTCGTCGCTCGCCGGCGGCAGCACCAGCTCCAGCATCACGTAGAAATCGCCCGCCGTGCTGCCGGGGATGCCGCGCCCCCGAAGGCGCAGCTTGCGGCCGGTCTGCGAGCCGGCGGGCACGTTCATCTCGACCGTGCCGTCGGGTGTGGCCACGTTGACAGTGGCGCCGAGTGCGGCTTCCCACGGTGCAACCCGCAGCGTGAAGTACAGGTCACGCCCATCGACACGCCAGCGCGCGTGCGGCGCGAACTCGACCTCGAGGTACAGGTCGCCGCGCGGCCCGTCGCCCAAGCCCGGTGAACCCTGGCCGGCCAAGCGAATCTGCTGCCCGGCGTGTATGCCCTTGGGGAGGCTGACCTGCAGCGTGCGCTCGTGCAGCGCCACGTTGCCGGCGGCGTCCATCTCGGGGCTGTGCAGGGTGAACTCGCGCGTCGTGCCTTGGAAGCTGTCTTCCAGCGGCACGACGATCTTGGCGTGGTGGTCCTGCCCGCGTCGGGCGCGGACCCCATCGGAAGCGTGGCCCGGCCGACCGCGCGCGCCGCCGTGCCGTGCGGCGCCGAACAGGGCTTCGAAGAAGGCGCTGTGGTCGGCCCCGTTGCCGAAGTCGCCGGGCCCGCCGCTGAACTCGAAGCCGCTGTCCCAGCCCGGTGGCGGGTGGAATGCCTGTCCGCCCTGTGCACCCTGGCCCACGCGGTCGTAGGCGGCGCGCTTTTCCTTGTCGCGCAGCACTTCGTGGGCCTCGTTGAGTTCCTGCATGCGCGCTTGCGCGTCGCTTGCCTTGCTGATGTCGGGGTGGTGCTTGCGTGCGAGGCGACGAAAGGCCTTCTTGATCTCGTCGTCGCCTGCGGTGCGCTCGACGCCGAGCACCTTGTAGTAATCCTTGAACTCCATTGTGCGTGCTCGCGGTGCAGTCGTGGTTGCTACTTCGCGTAGCGTATGAATTGCCACGCCATCCCGGCCTGAATCTGTGCAAGGCAAACACTATGACCATCGACGATCACGCGGCACACCTCGCGCCGGGGGACGCCGGGCGGCGTCATCGCGCGGCCTCCTCGGCAGGCACCGCGGCAGCCGGGAACCGCGCGCGCCAGCGCCGCGCGAACCACTGCACCATGTCGTCGACGTAGGTGAAGACGACCGGCACCACCAGCAGGCTGAGGAACGTGGAGGTGATCAGGCCGCCGATGACGACGATGGCCATCGGCGCGCGAAAGCTCGGGTCGGTGCCGAACCCGAGCGCGATCGGCAGCATGCCGGCGCCCATCGCCAGGGTGGTCATGACGATCGGCCGCGCGCGCTTGTGGCAGGCGTCGAGCAGCGCGTCCCAGCGGGGCAGGCCGCGGTCGCGCCGGGCCATGATGGCGTACTCGACGAGCAGGATCGAGTTCTTGGTCGCGATGCCCATCAGCATGATCATGCCGATCATGGCCGGCATCGACAGGTCGGTGCGGGTGATGAACAGCGCCAGCACCGCACCCGGGATCGACAGCACCAGCGCCGCCAAAATCGTCGCCGGCTGGACCCAGGCGTGGAACAGCAGCACCAGCACGATGTAGATGCAGGCCACGCCGGTGAGCATGGCCAGCAGGAAACTGTCGAACAGCTCGGTGAAGGCTTCGGCGTCGCCGACCGTCGTCTTGATCACGCCCGGCGGCAGCTTCTGCAGGCTGGGCAGCGCGTCGGAAAGCTCCTGCACGCGCCCGAGCGCCATGCCGTTCAACTCGATCTCGAAGTTGACGTTGCGCAGGCGGTCATAGCGGTCGATCTGCGCCGGCCCGCTGGCGATCTCCAGGCTGGCCACGTTGCCCAGCGGCACGGGGCCCTTCGCGCCGGGCACGCCCAGGCGCTCGATCAGGGCCAGGTCCTGCCGCGCGGCGTCGGGCAGCTTCACCACCACGGGGACCTGGCGCTGCGACAGGTTGAGCTTGGGCAATGCCTGGTCGTAGTCGCCGGCGGTGGCGATGCGCAGGGTGTCGGCAATCGCTGCCGAGGTCACGCCGAGGTCGGCCGCGCGCGCGGCGTCCGGGCGGACCACGAGTTCGGGGCGCTGCAGGCTCGAAGTCGAGGTCACCTGGCCGATGCCGGGGATGGCGCGCAATTCCTGCTCGACCACGCGCGCATGCGCAGCGAGCGTGTCGCCGTCTTCTCCGGCCAGCACCAGGATGTACTTCTCCGACGAGCCGCCGAAGCCGACGTTGAAGCGCGCCCCGGGCAGCACCTCGAGCGTGCGCCGCAAGTCGCCCTCGATGGCCTGCTTGGAGGTACCGCGCCGCTCGTCGCGCGGCGTGAGGTTGATCGTCAGCGTGGCCTTGCGCGCCTCGGCCGCACCCTGCGGCGCGAACGGGTCACCACCGGCCTTGCCGCCGCCAACCGCGGTGTAGACCCGCTTCACCTGCGGGTTCTTCTGCACGATGACGCGGGCCTGCTCGGCCACCGCGAAGGTCTGGCTGAGGGTGCTGCCCGGCGGCAGCGAGATGTAGACCTGGGTTTGCGACAGGTCGTCGGGCGGGATGAACGCGCCGGCGATGTGGCCGGTGAACACCGGGGCGCATGAGCCGAGCACGAACACGGTGGTGGCGAGCAGTGTTTTCACGCGGTGCTTCAGGCACCAGGTGGCGAGTTTCATGTAGCCCGGCATCCACTTCGGCTCGCCATGCGGCTGCTTGGGCGCATGCAGCAGGTAGGCCGCCATCATCGGCGTCAACATGCGCGCCACTACCAGCGAGAAGAAGACCGCGATGGCGGCGGTCCAGCCGAACTGGACGAAGAACTTGCCCGCCACGCCGCCCATGAAGGCGGTGGGCAGGAAGACCGCGATCAACGTGAACGAGGTCGCGATCACGGCCAACCCGATCTCGTCGGCGGCCTCACGCGCGGCCTCGAGCGGGCGCTTGCCCATCGCCAGGTGGCGCATGATGTTCTCGATCTCGACGATGGCGTCGTCGACCAGGATGCCGACCACCAGCGACAACGACAGCAGCGTCACCACGTTGACGCTGAAGCCCATCCAGTGCATCACCGCGAAGGTAGGGATCGCCGACAGCGGCAGTGCCACCGCCGACACCAGCGTCGCGCGCCACTCGCGCAGAAAGAACCAGACGACGATGATGGCCAGGATGGCGCCCTCGATCAGCAGGGTCATCGAGCCTTCGTAGTTCTCGATCACCGGGTCGACGAAGTTGAAGGCTTCGGTGAGGGTCGCATCAGGGTGCGCGGCGCGCAGTTCGGCCAGCGCCTTGACCACGCCCAGTGCCACATCGACCTCGCCGGCGCCGCGCGCGCGCGTGATCTCGAAGCCGACCACCGGCTGGCCGTTGAGCAGCGCCGCCGAGCGCCGCTCGGCCACGCCATCGGTGACGCTGGCCACCTGGTCCAGGCGCACGCGACGGCCGTCGGCCAGCCCGAGCTCGATCGCACCCAGGGCCTGCGCGGTCTGCACCGTCGCGATCGTGCGCACCGATTGTTCGGCGCCGCCGAGGTCGGTGCGGCCACCCGGCGCTTCCTGCTGCACCTCGCGCAGGCGGCGCGAAATCTCGGCCGCGGTGACGTTGAGCGCCATCAGCCGCGCCGGGTCGAGTTCGACGCGCACTTCGCGCGTCACGCCGCCGACACGGCCGATCGCGCCGACGCCGCGCACCGCGAGCATGCGCTTGGTGACTTCGTTGTCGACGAACCAGGACAGCGCCTCGTCGTCCATGCGCGGCGACGAGACGGTGTAGGTCAGGATCGGCAGGCCCGCGAGATCGACCTTGGTGATGACCGGATCACGCAGATCGCCGGGCAGGTCGGAGCGCACCCGCGCCACCGCGTCGCGCACGTCGTCGAGCGCTTCCTGGGTCGGCTTCTCCAAGCGGAACTCGGCCGTGATGGTGGCCACGCCGTCCTGCACCTTGGTGTAGAGGTGCTTCAAGCCCTGGACCGTGGCCAGCGAGTTCTCGATCTTGCGGGCGACCTCGGTTTCCATCTGCGCCGGCGCGCTGCCGGGCAGGCTGGCGGTGATGCTGATGGTGGGCAGGTCGATGTCGGGGAACTGCTGGATCTTCATCGCCCGGAATCCCATCACGCCCACGATCGTGAGCATGACGAAGAGCAGGATCGACGGGACGGGGTTGCGGATCGACCAGGTGGAGACGTTCATCATGCCCATCACCTCACTGGGCGGCGACGACGCGCACCACGTCGCCGTCGGCGAGGAAACCCGCGCCCTGCGCCACCACGCTGGCCTTCGCATCGAGCCCCGATGTGACCGCGATGCGATCACCATTGCGCCGGCCGACCGCCACCTTGACCTGCTGCACCTTGTTGTCGGCGCCGACGCGGAAGACGTAGCTGAAACCGTCGCGCAGCAGCACCGCGCTCTGCGGCAGGGTCAGGCTTTCTTGCTCGCCGACGGCGAACTCGCCGCGCGCGAACATCCCCGCCTTGGCGGCGCCGGGTTGGGGCAGGTCGACGAAGACCAGACCGTTGCGCGTGGCCGTGTCGACCGTCGGCGCGACCATGCGCACCGAGCCGGCCGTTGTCACGCCGCCGGCCGCCGTGAGGGTGACGGTCATGCCGGGGCGGATGCGCAGCAGTTCGGCGGCGGCGACGTCGGCGCGCCACTCGAGTCGTTCGCGGCGGATCAGGCGGAACAGCTCCTGGCCCGGCTGCAGCACCGCGCCCAGCGTGGCGCTGCGCGACGAGATCACACCGTCGTCGGGCGCCAGGATGCGCGTTTGCGCCAGGCGCACTTCGTCGGCCTTGACGCGTGCGCGCAGCGCCGCGGCGCGCGCTTTCGCGGTGGCCTCGCCGGTCACGTACTGCTGGATCTGTTGCGTGCTGATGGCGCCACTGGCCTGCAACTGGCGGGCGCGGTCGGCATTGGCAGCGGCCTCGGCCTGCGTGGCTTCGGCCTCGGCCAGGCTGGCGCGCGTGGCGGCGGCGTCGGCGGCCAAGGTGTCGGCGGCCAACAGCGCGAGCACCTGGCCGCGCTTGACGCGGTCACCCACCTGCGCGCGCACTTCGGTCAGGCGCAGGCCCTGCGCTTCGGCGCCGATGCTGGCCTCCTGCCAGGCGGCGATGTTGCCGTTGGCGGCCACCGTGAGTGGCCAGCGCGCGGCTTGCGGCGTGGTCACGGTGACGGTGAGTGCAGCGCGCGGCGCCGAGGCCGCGGCGGCAGGCTTGTCGTTGGCGGCGTGCACGAGGGCGGCGGCGCCGGCCAGGCCGAGCACGGTGGCCGCCAGCGCGATGGCGTTGCGTTGAACAGGGGTCAACATCGGTGGCACTTCCTTCACTTCGTGTGCGGTGGCGCGGCGTCTGCGGCGGTCCAACCACCGCCGAGCACGCGGTACAGCGTGATCCACGCTGCCACGCGCTCGCGCTGCACCGTGAGCAAGGCGCTCTGCGCGTTGAGCGCGATACGGCGCGCGTCTTCGCGGTCGATCAGGCTGCCGGCGCCGACCCGCCAGCGCTGCTCGGCGGCGGCGAAGAAGTCGCCAAAGCCCTGCGCAGCGCGCAGCGCGTCGGCCTCGCGGCGGGTGGCGGCGTCCAGCCGCAGCAGCGCCTCCTCGACCTCGGCCACCGCATCGCGCAGGCGGCCGTCGAGCGCAGCGCGGGCTTCGTCATAGCGGGCGCGGGCGGCGTCCTGGTTGGCGGCGCGCTGGCCGGCGTCGAACAGCGGCAGCGTGAGGGCCGGGCCGAAGCCCCAGGTGGCGCCATCGCTGCTGCTGCCGCCCACGCTCAGGCCCGCCAGGCCGAGGCTGCCGTTGAAGGTCAGGCGCGGGTAGCGTGCGGCGTCGGCCACGCCGACCTCGGCCGCCGCAGCCACCACTTCGTGCTCGGCGGCGGCGATGTCGGGGCGCTGGGCCAACAGTTGCGCGGGCAGTGTCGCCAGCGCAAACGCGACCGGCTGCGGCAGCGTGCCGCTGCGTGCGGCCAGCCGGGTGCGCAGTGCCGTGGTCGGCTGACCGCTGAGCACGACCAGCGTTTGCAGCAGCACCTCGCAATCGGCGCGCTGGGCGATGGCACGGTTGCTGGCCTCTGCCGCGGCGCCATCGGCGAGCGCGCCATTGGCCGGTGCCTCGAAGCCCACGCGCACCTTTTCGCGCGTCAGTGTGGCCGTCTGCCGTTGCGAGGCGGTGTCCTGTTCGAACACGCTGCGCTGCGCTTCGCAGGAGCGCAGGCCGACGTAGGTTTGCGCCACGTCGGCGGCCAGGCTGATGCGCGCGGCATGCCAGCCCAGCGTGGCTTGCTCACTGCGGGCTTCGGCCGCGGCCACCGCCGCGCGGGTGCCACCGAACAGGTCGACTTCCCACTGCGCATCGGCGGCGGCACTGGCCTGGCGGGTGGCAATGAAGTTGCTCGCGGCACTGGCGCCGCGCGTGGCCTGCGCGTTCAAGATGACGCCCGGCCAGCGCTGCGCGCGCGCGCTTTGCAGGCCGGCGCGGGCCTGACCGATGCGCGCCAGCGCCTGCGCCAGCGTCGGGTTGTCAGCCTGCGCCTGGCCGATCAGTTCGGACAGCAACGGGTCGTCGAAGCGGCGCCACCAATCGGTGAGGGTCGTCACGTCACCGCCATGGGGCAGCGTGGGCAGGCTGGCCTGCCAGCGCTCGGGCAGCGCGGTGTCGGGCCGGCTGGGCAGGCGTGGCGTGCTGCACGCACCCAGCGCCAGCAGGGCGGCTAGAGCGGCGGCGGCGCAGGAAGCAGGCGACCTGGTCATGGTGGGGCGGCTCGAGTCGTGCGCCGCGCTCGTTCGTGGGCCACCAGGGCCAGGCCCCAGTCGACCAGCCGTTCGAGCGCCAGCGTCAATGCATCGGGTCGGTCGAGCAGGCCCGGTGCCAGCAGGTTCATGAACTGGCGCGACATGCAGTAGTCGTGCGCCATCGCCACCAGCGCGAAGCCCAGGCGGTGCACATCGTCGTCGGGCTCGACCAGGCCGATGTGCCGCGCCAGCATCCGCGCCATGGCCTGGTGGTGCGGCACGATGTGCTGGGCCACGGTGGCGGCGTAGACGGGGCTCGGCTCGACCATTTCGCGCAGGTGCAGGCGCAGGCCCTGGACGGCGCGCGCATCGCCGGCGCCGCAGCAGGCGCCGTCGGCGCCGGCTTCGGCCGCGACACCGACGAAGGCGCCGAGCATGCGCCGAAGGGCATCCACCAAGGGCAGGCCAGGGTCGTCGAAGCCGTCGAACCGGCCGGCGATTTCGCGGATCGGGCCGAGCAGCACCTCGCGATACAAGCCGTCCTTGCCGCCGAAGTGGTAGTGGATTGCGGCCACGTTGAGGCCGGCGGCGGCGCAGATCTCGCGCGTCGAGGCGGTTGCGTAGCCCTTTTCGGAGAAGATACGTTCGGCCTCGGCAATCAGGCGAGTACGCGCTCGCTCTCCTCGGTCAGGAACAGGTTCTACAGCGAGGAGGGCTGGCGCGTCGGCAGGCATGACTGCGCATGCTAGCAGAACAAATCAAGCGCTTGCTTGATTGTGAGCGACAGATGAGGTGTCGAGGACGTCGCGGCCGCGGTGCGCGGTGAGGTCGGCCAGGCGATCGACGAGGTCCGTCATGGGAGCCCTTCGCCCGTCGGGTGCGCTAGCTGATGCCCAGGGCCCGGCACGCGCGCCTGCGTGGCCCATGGGATGCAGGCCGGCTCGGCAGCGGCCCGGTACTCGGTTCGCATGTTCATCTCACGCCACGGTGTGAATGACTGTGTAGCGCGCCACCAGCGACAACAGGTCTTCCTCGGAGTAGGGCTTGCCGAGGTAGTGGTCGACGCCGAGTTCGGCGGCGTGGTCGCGGTGCTTCTGCGCGATGCGCGAGGTGATCATGATCACTGGCAGGTCGCGCAGGCGCACATCGGCGCGCATGTTGCGCACGAGGTCGAATCCGTCCATGCGCGGCATCTCGATGTCCGACAACACGATGGCCGGTACTTCCTCGGCCAGCTTCTCGATCGCATCGAGGCCGTCCTTGGCCAGCGCGACGCGGTAGCCCTCGCGCACCAGCAGGCGCTGCGTGACGCGGCGCACCGTCAGCGAGTCGTCGACCACCAGCACCAGCGGGGCCCTGCGCTGCGCCGTCGCGTCGACGCTTTCAGGCTGTTGCGGCAGCACCGCGCTGGCGCGCATCGCGGCGCGGGCCCCGTCGCCGTACAGCGTGGCCAGCGCGACCGGGTTGTAGATCAGCGCCGGCGCGCCGGAAGGCAGCAGCGTGATGCCCGCCAGCCCGGGCACGCGCGCCAGTTGCGCGCCGAGGTTCTTGACCACCACTTCCTGGTTGCCGACGACTTCGTCGACGTGCAGCGCGATGCGCTGCTGCGCACTCTTGACCACCACCACGTGTGCCGAGCGCGTTGCGGTTTCATTGCTGCGGCCAGCGGCCTGCAGCAGGGCACCGAGCCAGAAGAATGGCAGCGCCTTGTCGGCGAGCAGGTAACTGCCGCTCGCATAGGCCTGGGCGATCTCGGTCGCGGTGGCACGGCGCACGATTTCGATCAGCGTGACCGGCACCGCCACCGTGACCGCGCCGGCGCGCAGCATCACCACCTGGGTCACCGCGGTGGTCAGCGGCAACAGCAGGCGAAAGCTCGTGCCCTGGCCGGCGGCGCTGGCGGTCTCGATGCGCCCGCCGAGCGCATTGACCTCGGAGCGGACCACGTCCATGCCGACGCCGCGGCCCGACAGCTCGGTCACCGACTCGGCGGTCGTAAACCCGGGCGTAAAGATCAACTGGGCCAGTTCGCCTTCGCTGGCCTGGGCGTTTGCGCCGAGCAGGCCGAGCGCGACGCCGCGCTCGCGGATGCGCGCCAGGTCGAGGCCGCTGCCGTCGTCGCGGAACTCGACCGCGACTTCGTTGCCTTCATGGGCCACCGCCACTGTGATCAGGCCGGCCGGGTCCTTGCCGGCGGCTTCGCGCAGGGCGGGCAGTTCAATGCCATGCGTGACGCAGTTGCGCAGCAGGTGCTCGAAGGCGCCGCCCATGCGTTCCAGCACGCCGCGGTCGACTTCGATCGACCCGCCGACAAGGTCCAGCCGCACCTGTTTGTGCAGTTCCTTGGCAGTCTGGCGCAAGACGCGGTAGAGGCGGTCCGACAGACTCTCGAACTCGACCATGCGCGTGCGCAACAGGTCGTCCTGCAGGTCGCGCGTGAGGCGCGCCTGTGCCGCCAGATCGTCTTCGGCCGACTGCAACGTGCGCTGCAGGCTGCGCTGCACGGTGGCCACGTCGTTGACCGACTCGGCCATCATCCGCGTCAGTTCCTGGAAGCGCGTGAAGCGATCCATCTCGAGCGGATCGAAGGCATGGCCCTCGGCCTTGGCGGCTTCAAGCCGCGAGCCGATCTGGGTTTCGGCCTGCAGCTCGATCTCGCGCAACTGGTGGCGCAGTCGCTCCAGGTTTTCGGTCAGGTCGGTCAGCGAGATCTGCATCTGCGCCACGTCGGCATCGATGCGCGAGCGCGCGATGCTGACCTCGCCGGCATGGTTGACCAAGCGATCGAGCAGCGGTGCGCGCACGCGCACCGTGCCGCTGCCCGCGCCCAGGCTGGCCTGGCCGCCGAGTCGGTCGGGGGCGAACTCGGCCAGCACGGTGGCCGACGGGACGCTGGCCGCGAAGCGCTTCCAGTCGATGGCGGGCAGCTCACCGTGCGGCACCATCGCCGGCGGCGGCACGATCGCTTCGACCGGCAGCTCGACCGGCGGCGCGACCGGCGTGGGTGCAGCCATCGGTGCTGCGGTCTGCGCGGCTGCCGGTGCCACCATCGCCGCAGCGGCTGCGGCCACCGGTGCCGCGGGGGTGGCGCGACCGCGCAGCGCGTCGAAGGTCGTGCCGATGGCGTCGACGCTTGTCAACAGCGACTCGACATCGGCCGTGCTCGCGGACTCGCTGGCGGCCAGCCGATCGATCGCGGTTTCGAGACGGTGCGCCCTCTCGCCCAGGCGCATCGCGCCGGCCAGCCGGGCACCGCCCTTGAGCGTGTGCAGCGTTCGCATGCAGGCGGCAGGGCCGGCCGCATCGCCCGGCTGCGCCGCCCAGTCGCGCATGCGCGAGCCCAGTTGCGGCAGCAGCTCGGCGGCTTCTTCTTCGAAGATCGGGAACAGCTCGGCGTCGATCGCGTCGACCGCATCGATCTCGTCGTCGTCCGCGATGACTTCGCTCAGCGGCGCCGCGATGCGCCGGGCGGCGGCAAGCGGTGCCAGCTCCCTGAGGGCATGGAACTCGGTCTGGCCGAGCGCCAGCGGCGCGCTCGCACTGTCCTGCGCCTCGACCGGTCGCCATTCAGGTGCCGCTTGGGCTCTTGCCGCGGGCAACGCGACAGGCTCGGGCGGCGCCGCGGGAGCAGTCGCAGGCATCGGCGGCGGTTCCTCGAACGCGAGCTCATGCGCGTCGGCAGTACTGTCTTGCGCTTCAGGCTGTTGCACCTGCGCGTACAGTCGCTCGGCGCAGTGCCGTTCGTGATCGACCAGGCGCGCCACCAGCGCGGCGGGAGGTGCTTGCAGGAGCCCGGCCGCGAACTGGTGCAGCAGCCGGCGGATTTCGTCGGCACTGTCGTTGAACAGTGCGGCCTCGACGGCGTCGCCATGTTGCAGCGCCTGCGATCGCGCCAGCGCATGTTCTAGCAAGCGCGCCAGGTGGGACAGGTCAGCAAAGCCGACGGTGGCCGAATTGCCGGCCAGCGAATGCGCCAGCGCGATGGCGTGATCGTCGACCGGCCGGTGCAATTCGTGCGTCCATTCGGCCAGCTCGGTGCACAAGCGGCGCGATTGTTCGTCGGCTTCGTTGAGGAAGATGTTGAACAGCGGGATGCCCACGCGCAGCGGGCCGATCATCTTGTGCGGCTCGGCTTCGACCTGCGGCGGCTCCTCAGTCGGCGGCTCGGGCGGCAGCAGCGTGACGGGGCCCGTCGGCGCGACGGGGGCCGGCAGCGTCTCGGCGATGTTGAGCGACATCAACGACGACACCGGATCGGGGCTCGGCGCATCACTGGCGGGCTCGGGCGCGGCCAGGCTTTGCAGTGCCGCGGCGCCGGCGACGGGTAACGCGGCGGCCTCGCCGAGGTCGAACTCGAATGCCACTTCGTCGTCCGGGCCCAGCAACTCGTCGATCGACTTGATCGCCGAGGCGGCCGGCCGCAACTCGAGATCCTGCGCGCTGGGCAGGTCGGGCAACAGGTCGAACAGCGGCATCGGCGCCGAGACCTGCGGCATCGTCGGCCCTGGGCCAGCGGCGACCGCGGGCGCCGCCCGGATGGCGGCGGCGGGCAGGTCACGCGCCTGCAGCACCATCGGTGCGCCGGGCAAGGCCAGCGTGCCGTGCTGGCCGCGCAGGCTGAACTCGTCAACCGCTCCTTCGATGTCGAGCGCGCGGTGGCCGCCGTCGCGGCGCTCGCCGATGGCCTCGACCCAGTCGCCCAGGTAGGCCAGCACGTCGGTGGTCAGCGCGAGCAGTTCGCCGTCGGCGGGCTGACTGTCGGCCAGGCGCCGGTTGTAGAGCTGTTCGCAGGACCAGGCGGCGTCGCCGAAGGCGGCCAGGCCGACCATGCGCGCGCTGCCCTTCAAGGTGTGGAAGGCGCGGCGCGCGGTGGTCATCTCGCCCAGGTCGCCGGGCGCCGACACCAGTGCCGCCATGGCCTGCTCGGCGTTGGCAATGACCTCGCGCGCTTCCTCGAGGAAGATCTCGCGCATCTCGTCGTCTTCTTCGAGCCCGGTCTTGCCGGCCGGCGTGGGCGTGGCCGGCAGCAACGGCAGCGGTCGCGTCGAGGCCAGCGCGTCGAGCGCCGCGGCTTCCGACGAGGTGTGCACGAAGTCGGCCATGGCCTGCGCCAGATCGTCGCGCACGGCCTGGCGTTCGTCGTCGTTCTGCGCATCGGCAAACGCCGTCTTCACCGCATGCATGGTTTCGGCCAGCACGGGCTGGTCGGCAACCATCGCTTCCTGCGAAAGGCGTTCGAGCTCACGCGACACTTCGGCCAGCGGCACCTCGGGGTGCGCCGCGGCCATCGCCAGCGACTGCGCCTGTTCGATCAACCGCGGCTCGACCGGGACCGGCGCGTGCGCGGCCGGCTCGGCGAGCGTGCCAAGTTCCGAGGCGCGGTGGCTGCCACCGCCGGCCACCGACCGCAGCAGCCCGCTGGCGGCGTCGAATGCGAACAGCGACTTGGCCATCGCCGGCTGCACGCTGACCATGTCGATCAGGAAACCGAGCGAGCCCAGGTTGCTGGCCAGGCGTTCGACGGCGGCGCCATCGGGGGTGTCGGCGGTGGCCGACGCGAGCGCGTCGACATCGTCGCGCATGCGCACCACCGCGTGCGAAGCCTGGTCCAGGCCGAGCACCGAGAACACGCCGCGCATGGCATTGAGTTGGCCCGGCACCGGGTGCAACTGTTCGCGCGCCGCGGGCTTGCGGAAAAATCCGTCGATTGCCTTTTCGGCCTCGGTCAGGGCACTGCGCAACTCCTGCACCACGCTGCCCATGGTCTGCCGGTCAGAGACTCGGCGGTAGAGCTCCTCCATCCAGGCTTCGAGCGGCTCGGGCGTGGCGCCGCCCTGCACCTGCACCACGCGCTGTGCCAGTCGGCGCACGCGTTCGGCCTGGGACGGGTGGTCGAACTCGGCATCGTCGAGCGAGGCCTCGAGGTACAACATCGCGGTGGCCACTTCCATGGCCAGCGCCGGCGGCGGTGCGGTGCCCGCCGAAACGGCCTGCGCGGCCACGGCGGCCAGTGACTGGGCCAGCTTGTCGCCAGCGGGGTAGAGCTTCTTCAGCGATTCACCGACCAGATGGAACTGTTCGTTGAGCGTGGACAGCCGGTGCAACTCGCTGCCGGCCACCGCGGCCCAGCTCTCCTTGGCCGCGCCCACACGCTTCTTGGCCTGCGCGATCCAGGCCGGGTCGAAGCGGCCGAGCTGCATCGCCAGGTAGTCCACCGGTGCGCGGCGCGCCAGGTTCCAGGCCAGGCGAACGGCGGCCAGGCGCGGGGCGCGGCGGCCATCGCCGGGCGAGGCGGCCTGGGCACAGAAAAAGAGCAGGTCCTGCGCCAGCCGCTCCGAGACTTCGCCGGGTTGCGTGCCGTCGACACGCTCGCTCATGCGCAGTTGGGCCAGCAGCCGCGAAGCGACACGCTTGCTGTAGACATCCAGCCGCAGCAGCCCTTGGGCCTGGGCTTCGAACAAGGCGCTGGCCATCTGCCACAGCGTGGGCAGCCAGCGCTGCGCGCCGCTGTCGGCGGCGGGCGCGCCTGCCGCCAGGCCGGCGAACAGCTCGCTCAGCGCGGCCGCAGCGGGCCCGTCGGGCTGGCGCATCAAGGCCAGGGTCTGGGTCTCGATCTCGTTGCGCATCGCAGCATCGGCGGCGCGCGGCACGACGTTGCCATCGACCTCGACCGCGTGCCATTGCCAGTCGTGCTGCCACAGGTCGGCCGGGTGGATGCGGTCGGCGCCGGCGAGTTCCTGCACCGCACGGTACTGCGGGAACAGCGCCAGCGCCGACACCGGCTTGTTGGCCAGCAGGCGGGCCAGGTAGTCGAGCAGCGCGAACGAGGCCTGCTCGATGGTGTCGGCGGCGGCGGCATTGAGCGTCACCGGCCGGCCACTGAGCTTTTGCAGGGCGGCCTCGTTGGCCCGCAGCAGTTGCGCCGCCGCAGGCAGGCCGACCAGTTCGAGCGCACCGACACCCTGGTGCAATTGCGCCCGCGCGGTGCGCAGCACGCCGGGATCGACCGCGTCGACATCCGAGCCGGCCATCGCGTCGGCTTCCTTCAAGTAGCGGCGCATGGCCTTGTGCGCGGCCTCCATCGAGCGGCGCAACTCGTCCTGCACCCAGGCCAGCGCACTCAGGTCGTCGATCGTCTCGGTGTCGTGCGGCGCATCCATCAGGGGCTGCCTCGGTCTGGGTCGGGGGCGGTGGCGCTCGGAGATCAGGCGATCTTGAATCGCGCGACCGACTGCTTGAGTTCTTCGGCGGTGCGCGACAGCTCGCGCACCATCTGCGCGGTCGAGCGGGTACCTTCGCCGGTCTGCTCGGTGACGGCGAAGATGTGCTGGATGTTGGTCGCCACGACGTTGGCCGAGCGGGCTTCTTCGAGCGCGTTGCTCGAGATCTGCTCGATCAGCTCGGCCAGTTGGCGCGTCACGCGGTCGATGTCGCCCAGCGCGCTACCGGCCGCGTCGGACAGCTTGGTGCTCTCGACCACGCCCTGCGTCGAGCGCTCCATGGCAGCCACCGCATCCTGGGTGTCGGTCTGAATGGCCTTCACCAGCGCCGCAATCTGGCGCGTGGCGTCGCCCGAGCGTTCGGCCAGCCGCTGCACTTCCTCGGCCACCACCGAGAAGCCGCGGCCGGCTTCCCCTGCCGACGCGGCCTGGATGGCGGCGTTCAAGGCCAGCACGTTGGTCTGCTCGGTAATGTCGGAAATCAGCTCGGTGATTTCGCCGATCTCCTGCGACGATTCGCCCAGCCGCTTGATGCGCTTGGACGTTTCCTGGATCTGGTCACGCATGGTGTTCATGCCGCCGATGGTGTTCTGCACCGCGTCG
>JANMSR010000277.1:0-6462 GCA_031389565.1 Burkholderiales bacterium | reverse complement strand
TGCAGGAGCCCGGCTTCCCCGCGGCCTACAACACGCTGGGCGTGGTCTACCAGCGCCGTGGCCTGGCCGATGCGGCCGAGCGCGCCTACCGCCACGCGCTCGACCGCGACGACGCCCACCGCGCCGCAATGCTCAACCTGGCGCGGCTGCTCGATGGCCAGGGCCGCGGCGCCGAAGCGGCGCCGTGGCGCGCAAAGCTGGCCAGGCTGGAGGCCGAGCCGCCATTCCACCATTTCGACCTCGGCCGCGCCGCAGCGCAGGCCGGCGACTTTCGCGCCGCACGTGAGCACATCCTGCGCGAGATGCGGCGTGATCCGGACTACCACGAGTTTCACTTCTGGCTCGCGGTGGCGCTGTACGGCCTGGGTGAGGCCGAGCAAGCCCGCGCGCACCTGACCGTGGCGATGAAAAACAGCACCACGCGGCGCGAGCAGTCGCTCTATGCCGCCAAGCTGCAGCGCCTGATGCCCGCCTCGCCGCGTCCGCAGTGAGGCCGCCCTCAGGTCATCTCTAGCCGACGCAGAAGGCGTTGAGCTTGTTGCCGTCCAAGTCGCGGAAGTAGCCGGCGTAGAAGCCTTCGCCGCGCGGGCCGGCGGGGCCTTCGTCGGTGCCACCGAGTTCGAGCGCCTTTTTGTAGACGCGGTCGACCTCGTCGCGACTGTCGACGGCGATGCCGGCCATCACGCCATTGCCCACTGTGGCCGCCTGGCCGTCGAAGGGTTTCATGATGCAGAGCATCGGCTTGTCCATCGCCGCGCCCCATGCGTAGCCGCGGCCGCCGAACTCCATCAGGCGCTGGATGCCGATCTCGCCGAGCAGCGCGTCGTAGTACGCCTTGGCGCGAGGCAGGTCGTTGGTGCCCAGAGTGACGTAGCCAATCATCGCAATCTCCTTCAGGTCAGGTTTGACGCTCGAATTTGAACACCGCCACGCTGGCGCGCAAATTGGGCCAGCGCCGCACCGGCCGGCCTTCCCGCAGGCCGAAGCTGTCGAGGATGGCCAGGCCGTTCTTGCGCGCCAGCACCTCGAAATCGGCATAGGTGCCGACGCGGATGTTGGGCGTGTCGTACCACTGGTAGGGCAGCGTTTTGGTTACCGGCATGCGCCCGCCGGCCACGCGCAGGCGGTTCGGCCAATGCGCGAAATTCGGGAAGCTGACGATGCCGATGCGGCCGACGCGCGCCGTCTCGCGCAGCATCCTCTCGGTGTTGCGCAGGTGTTGCAGGGTGTCCAACTGCAGCACCACGTCGAAGCTGCGGTCCTCGAACAGGGCCAGGCCGTCTT
This sequence comes from Burkholderiales bacterium, assembly GCA_031389565.1. Taxonomy (GTDB): domain Bacteria; phylum Pseudomonadota; class Gammaproteobacteria; order Burkholderiales; family Burkholderiaceae_C; genus CADEEN01. Next base: position 5,178 of record JANMSR010000277.1, on the reverse strand, counting down.
CGAGGTTGAACTGGATCACGTCGATGCCGCGCGCCAGGCTGGCGTGGACGTTGGCGTCGGCCAGTTCGATGCCATAGCCGCTGCAGCCGCGGTGTTCGATCAGGTGCGCCAGCAACTCCCCGCTGCCGCAGCCCAGGTCGAGCACGCGGGCGCCGCGCGGCACCAGCTCGGCGATCAGCTCGAGGTCCTTGCGCTCGCTCACGTGGGCCCCCCGCTCGCCGAGTGCGGCGATCGACCCTCCCGTGGCCATGAAGGGGCCACTTCGTGGCCCGAGGTCGGGCCTTGCTTGGGGCGGCCCGGCGCGGCGGCCTGGCTGAATTCGGCGGCGATGCGCTCGAAGTAGGTGCGCATCACGGCAAAGTAGCGCGCATCGTCGAGCAGGAAAGCGTCGTGGCCGTGCTGGGCGTCGATCTCGGCGTAGCTGACGCGGTGTCTGCCGTCGACCAGGGCCTTGACGAGCTCGCGCGAGCGGGCCGGCGAGAAGCGCCAGTCGGTGGTGAAGCTCACCAGCAGGAACTTGGCGCGCACCGCGGCGAAGGTCTTGGCCAGGTCGCCGCCGTGGGCCGCCGCCGGGTCGAAGTAGTCGAGCGCGCGGGTGATCAGCAGGTAGGTGTTGGCGTCGAAGTAATCGCTGAACTTGTCGCCCTGGTGGCGCAGGTAGCTCTCGATTTCGAACTCGGCGTCATAGCCGAACGACGCCACGCCGGCGCGCAGCTTGCGGCCGAATTTGCTGCCCATCACGTCGTCGCTCAGGTACGTGACGTGGCCGATCATGCGGGCGATGCGCAGGCCGCGCCGGGGCACCACGCCGTGCTCGTAGTAGTGGCCGCCGTGGAACTCGGGGTCGGTGATGATGGCGCGGCGCGCGATCTCGTTGAAGGCGATGTTCTCGGCCGACAGGTTGGGCGCCGTGGCCACCCCTATGCAGTGGCGGATGCGATCGGGGTAGCGCAGGGTCCAGGCCAGCGCCTGCATGCCGCCCAGGCTGCCGCCGATCACGGCGGCGAGTTGGGTGATGCCGAGGCGGTCGATCAGCCGGGCCTGGGCGTCAACCCAGTCTTCCACTGTGACCACCGGAAAATCGGCACCGTAGGGCTTGCCGGTGGCCGGGTTGTTGTGGGTGGGCCCGGTCGAGCCGAAGCACGAGCCCGGGTTGTTGATGCCGATGACGAAGAAGCGCTCGGTGTCGAGCGGCTTGCCGGGCCCGATCAGGTTGTCCCACCAGCCAAGCTGGCCCTGCGCGTCGGTGCCGGCCACATGGTGGCTGGCATTGAGCGCGTGGCACACCAGCACGGCGTTGTTCTTGTCGGCGTTGAGCGTGCCGTAGGTTTCGTAGACCAGCGTGTAGTCGGCCAGTGCCGCGCCGCTGGTGAGCGCCAGCGGTTGGCTGAAATGCATCTGCTGCGAAGTGACGGTGCCGATCGAAGCCACGTCGCGTCAGGCCTCTGTCGTCTCGGCGGTGGCGATCCAGCCCTTTCGGGGTGAGTCGCGAGCCACGATCCTCTGATGCACGATTCGCTCGACTTCGATCAAACGCTCCATTGCACGAACAATCGGCTCGTTGCCGTTGTGCTTCTCGATCCACAGCAGGCGCAGATGCTTGTCGGCCAGCAAGGGCAGTCGACCGCGCTTTTCCCACAGGGCCACGCTTTGCTCCGTCACGCCGAGCAGTTTTCCCAGCGAGGCCTGCGACAGACCCAGGTTCAGCCGCAGGTAGCGGAACTCCGCGCCCGTCAGCCGCCCTGCTTTGCGCGTCAGGGCCTGGCAGATGGCATGTACCAGGCCGTCAAGGTCGTGGTACGAGTAGGCCTTGCCGTAGGCGGTTCGATGCAGCGTGTAGCCGTTTGCCAGCCACACGTCGCGCAGACCGCCATCGTCGAACTTCAGCACGGTTACCCTCCGATGACCAAGGCCGTCACCACCAACACGGTGGAATCGTCGTCGTTCAGCGCAACGACGACGCCGATCTCGCGCCCGGCCACAAAGCGCTGCATGCGGCATTCGAGCGAAGCGCGTGCCGGGTTGGGTTCAGGCATACGCTGAAGCCTGCCCCGGCGCAGCACTTCGAGCACCTCGGGCCGCAAGATTTGCCGCTGCTTCATGCGCAGTTCCACATGCCTGCTGAATACGACCCGCACGGTGTCGACCGAGCGCGTGCGGATCAAGTGTTGCAGTTGCACGATCGAGAGCCGGAACACCGAGGTTACCACGTCAACCCCTAAAAATTATAGGTCCGTCGACACCGCCGCCACAGACGCCGTAACTCGCAAAACACCGCTGCGGACGGCGCGCAACTGCTCCAGCACATCGTCCTTGGTGCGAAAGCGCCCGAAAGCGGCTTCGTCCTGCTCGCGAACGATCGGGAAGGTGTCGAGGATGTAGGCCGCATCGTCTTCGTCGAGGCCGTACAGGTGCATGAACAGGCCGTCGAGCGCGGCCAGGCGAGTGCGGCGGTCTTCATCGTTCCAGACGAAGGGCGGCTTGACGCTGCCGTCGGCATGCGCGTAGCCGAGGTCACGCGCGAACGGGGTGAGATCGTTCGCGGTGTAGCTCAGGCGCAGCACCTGCTCGCGGATGAAGTCGGCGATCTTCACGCCGCCGATCGATGTCTCGAAGCGTTCGGGCGCGATGACGGGGAGCTGCTCGACGATGTACCAGTTCAGGTGCGTCGATTGCGCCTTCTGCCGGGCAACGTAGTCCAGGGCCAGCGAGTTCAGGTTGGCAAGCAGCAGGCAGGCGGTTGCAGCCGGCAGCGGCGCATCGTTGCCGACCAGCAGTGGCAACGTGTTGCCCGCGGCCGTGGTCGGGACGATGGAAGCAATCATCGTGCGCACGTCATTCGCGCGTGCGATGTCGCGAAACCCAAGGGCCCAATCGCGACGCTGCACCTCAGGCACGGCATCGGCGCGGACCCAGTACTGCGGCGCCGGAAAGACGATCGGATCGGCTTTCTGCGCTGAGTCGAGCGGCGAGCCCTGTGCGGCGTTGTGCAGGTTCTCTTCGTTGACCGTCACGCTGGCGTGCCGGTGATCGAATTGGTGAACCATGCGGCCGACATGCAGTGGCACCGCCTTAGCGTCAGCCTTGCGCCAGCGGTTCAACGCCGCCGGCTCGAAGCCCTGCTTGGCGAGTTCGATTCGGGTCATGAACAGCGCCGAGTCGTTGGTCATGTCGAACATGCGCAGGTATTTCACCGGCCAGACCTTGCGGTCGGGCTGCAGGCCGAGCGATTCGCTTTGCTCGCCGTGCTTCACCAATACCGGGTGCGTGCGGTACAGCCGCGTAACGATGTCGGCGTCGCGCCGGCTGCGAAAGATCGGCGCCGCGCCGGTGTTGGGATTGACCAGCGCGAAGTCGTCGGCGCCGAGTTCGAGTACGCGACCGACGCTGTCGAGCTCGCCGAGGTCGTGCAGGTAGAAAGCGCAGCGCGTCTTGTCGAACTTGCGCTGCTCACCGCCGAACACCAGCGTGCAAAACTTGAAGCGTGAATCGACATCGGGAAAGTAGCTGCCGCCGGGGTTGTTGCGGTTCTCGAAGTCGAACAATGCCCCCAGCCGCTGCGTCGTCGCGATGCTGTTGAAGAACGCCGCCGCGCCCTTGTCGGCGGCGATGCCGCTGGGCGTGAGCAGCGCGACCAGCCCTGCCGGGTCGGCCAAGGCCTGAGCGCGCTCGACGAACAGGCTATAGAGGTTGACGTCGCCGCCGCCGAGCAGCGGGTAGTCGCCGGCCCAACCCAGCTCGCGCAGCACGCGCTCTATGACGAGCTGCTCGGTCTGCGCTTCGTTGAGCGTCGAGCCGGCGTCGAGCCCGGCAAAGATGCTGCGCAAGGCGGACTCGAAGGCATCAAATTCCGCGTCGGCCAGGGCTTGCCACGGTGGCGTCTCCTGGATGCCTCGGAGCAGAAAATCCTGAGTGAAGAGTTGGCCTTGCATCGATGGCTACGAAAGACGCGCGAGTGTAGCCACTGGTTTCGAGATGGCCGCAGAAGCGGCTGCATTTCCTTGCTTGACCGCGCAGCGTTGCTCCTACCATCAGAGCGCCCGGTGTCATTGCCTGCCGCGGCAGGAGCTCTTATGCACGATTGGCTGACCCACCTCGACCACCACTTCCCGGTGCGCTACAGCGCGTGGTTGCTGTGCGCGGTGGGCTTCCTGCTCAGCGCGTTCGTGTGGGTCGGCTTCGGTGTCGGCGGCTGGTGGGCCCTGGTGTTCCTGTTCGGGCTCGGCCTGGGCCTGCGCGATTCGCGGCAGAGCCGGCATTCGGTGCTGCGCAACTACCCGGTGATCGGGCACATCCGCTTCCTGCTCGAATACGTGCGCCCGGAAATTCGCCAGTACTTCATCGAGAACGACCGTGAGGCCGCGCCGTTCTCGCGCCAGCAGCGCTCGCTGGTCTACCAGCGCTCCAAGGGTGCGCAGGACAAACGCCCTTTCGGCACCCAGCTCGACGTGCAGGCCCAGGGCTACGAGTGGAACAACCATTCGCTGGCGCCCACCGAACTGGCCAGCCACGATTTCCGCGTCACGATCGGCGACACCGGCAGCACCTGCACCCAAGCCTACAGCGCCAGCGTGTTCAACATCTCGGCGATGAGCTTCGGCGCGCTGTCGGCCAACGCCATCCTGGCGCTCAACCAGGGCGCCCGGCGCGGTGGCTTCGCGCACGACACCGGCGAAGGCTCGATCAGCCAGCACCACCGTGTGCACGGCGGCGACCTGGTCTGGGAGATCGGCTCGGCCTACTTCGGCTGCCGCAACGACGACGGCACGTTCAGCCCCGAGCGCTTCGCCGCTGCGGCCGCCGACCCGCAGGTGAAGATGATCGAGCTGAAGCTGAGCCAGGGCGCCAAGCCCGGCCACGGCGGCGTGCTGCCGGGCGCCAAGGTCACGCCCGAAATCGCCACCGCGCGCGGCGTGCCGGTGGGCGTGGACTGCATCAGTCCGGCCCGGCACAGCGCGTTCGCGACCCCGGTCGAGATGCTGCAGTTCATCGAACGCCTGCGCCAGCTCTCGGGCGGCAAGCCGACCGGCTTCAAGCTGTGCATCGGCCACCCTTGGGAGTGGTTCGCACTGGCCAAGGCGATGCAGGAAACGAATCTGCTGCCCGACTTCATCGTCGTCGACGGCGGCGAGGGCGGCACCGGCGCCGCGCCGCTGGAATTCACCGACCATGTCGGCG
>JANMSR010000264.1:0-5914 GCA_031389565.1 Burkholderiales bacterium | reverse complement strand
AGCGCGCTGCGCGCGCGGGCCCCGAACCCTGGCCTTGCAGGCCGCGCCGGGCCAGGAGGCCCGGCCGCTCGCAAGGCACAAACGGTCCCCCGGACCGTTTGTGTCCATGCTCGCCTGCTCGGCGCCTCACATGCGCGCTGTACCCTGCCCGGGTGCCTCGTTGCAGAGCCGGTGGTGGCATGCGTGGCCTCGCACACCGACACTGTTGCCCGCAAGGCGACAGGTGGGGCCTGGGCGGGGCGAATTGGCGTCGCCGAGGAGCACAGTCTTCTGGCAGCGCGCGCATTTGGCGCGCTTCGTCATCTGATTCGTCGCATCTGTTCGAGCGCAGTGAGCGCAGCGAACGTAGCGAGTTATGCGACGGGCCAGAAGGCCGAGCACCGCAGGGCACCCGTAGCGTAGCGAAGGGCAAGCCGTCTGAGCCCCGCCCAGGCCCCGCCCGGCGCCTTGCTCGCGCCGATGCCAGCATGAAAGAGCGGATGGTCGCGAACAGCCGCAATGGGCCGAGGGCAGCATCGTGGTGACCTTCACCGAAGCCGAGCTGCTTGCCTGGCTGTCGCCCCTGTTCTGGCCCTTTGTTCGCGTGCTCGCGCTGTTTTCCGCGCTGCCGGTGCTGGGCCAGCGCATGGTGCCGGTGCGCGTGCGCGTCGGGCCGGCAGCGCTGATCGTCGTCGCCGCGCAGGCCTCGCTGCCGGCGATGCCACAGGTGGCGCTGGATTCGCCGCTGGCCTTCATGCTGGTGCTGCAAAACGTGCTGATCGGCCTGACGCTCGGCCTCGCCGTGCGGATCGTCTTTGCCGCGGTCGAGTTCGCCGGCGAGCTGATCGGCTTGCAGATGGGCCTGAACTACGCCGGCTTCTTCGACCCCGCCAGCGGCGGCCAGGCCACCGCGACGAGCCGTTTCTTCGGCACCATCGTCGGCCTGCTGTTCATCGTCATCAACGGCCACCTGCTGGTGGTCGCCGCGGTGGTGCAGAGCTTTCGCACATTCCCGGTCGCGCCGGAGCCGTTTGGTTTCTTGCGCGCCTTGCAGCCTCAGGTGTGGGGGGCCGATGTGTTCGGCCTCGAGTTGTGGATCGCGCTGCCCTTGGTCGGGATGCTGTTGTTCGTGAACCTGGTGCTCCGCGTGATCTCGCGCGTGGCGCCGCAGATGAATGTGTTTGCGATCGGGTTTCCTGTCACGCTGGGCGTGGGCCTGCTGGGCATCTTGCTGACCTTGCCGATGATGCAAGGGCCGTTCACGATGGCTTTGGAGCGGATGCTGTCGCACTTCCAGTAGGTTCTTCCGCCCGCCGAGTCGGCCGGCGGAAGAAAGCACGACTACTTGGAAATCGTCACCCAGTCCCAGATCAGGTAGTTGTCCGCCCGGTGCACCGCGGAGACATTCGAGCGTGCCGCCCAAGGAATCACCTGCCGGTGCAGCGGGATCGTGTGCACCTGCTCCTTCCACTCGGTGAGCGCGGCCAGGATCAGCTCCTTGCGCTTCACCGGGTCGGCCTCGACGCTCGAGCGCGCCGCCAGGTCGTCGAACTTGGCGTTGGTCGAGCGGCCGTAGTTGTAGGAGCCGATGCCGCCGGCACCCAGGTTGCGCATCACCGGCGTCAGCGTCGTCTCGGCGTCGGTCACCGCGCCGCCCCAGCCGAGCATGTACATGCTGGTGTCGAACTTCTCGAGCTGGGGGAAGTAGGTCACGCGCGGGATCGCCACCACCTTGACCTTGACGCCGATCTGCGCCCACATGCCGGCCAGCGCGATGCAGATTTCCTCGTCGTTGATGTAGCGGTTGTTCGGGCAGTCGAGTTGCACCTCGAAGCCGGTCGGGTAACCGGCCTCGGTCATCAGCTTCCTGGCCAGGGCCAGGTCGAACGCAAAGCGGGACTCGATCTTCGAGTCGCCGAACGCCGCCTTGGGCGACGGCGTGTTGCCGCCGGTGGGAAAGCTCTGCCCGTTCATCAGCTTGGTCTTCATGGTCTCGATGTCGACCGCGTGGTACAGCGCCTTGCGCACACGAACATCCTTGAACGGGTTCTTGCCCTTGATGTTGCTGTTCTGCAGCTCGTCGCGGAACTGGTCCATGCCGATGAAGACGATGCGGTTCTCCGGGCCGTCGATGATCTTCACGCCGGCCGTGCTGCGCAGCTTGGCCACGTCGCGTGGCGGCGGGTCGAGGATGAAGTCGAGCTCGCCCGAGACCAGCGCGGCGGTGCGCGTGGCGTCGTTGCCGATCGGCGTGAACACGACCTCCTGCACATTGCCTTCGGCCTTGGCCCAGTAGCTGGGGTTGCGCTTCCAGGTGGTCTTGATGCCGGGCTCGCGCTTGACCAGGACGTAGGGGCCGGTGCCGTTGGCGTTGAGCGCGGTGTAGGCCTCTTCCTTGTTCTTGAAGTCCTGCGGCTTGGTGGCCTTGTTCTTCTCGCACCAGGCCTTGCTCATGATGAACAGCGGCTGCACATGCTCCATGAAAATCGGGTTGACCTTGGTCATCTCGAATTCGACCGTGTGGTCGTCGATCTTTTTCGGCGTGCCCACCGCGTTGGCATAGACCGCGATCTGCGATGTGGGTTGCTGCGCGCGGATGATCGAGAACACCACATCGTCGGCGGTGAACGGCGTTCCGTCGTGGAATTTCACGCCCTGGCGCAGCTTGAAGCGCCATTTCAGCGCCGAGACCTGCTCCCAGGACAGTGCCAGCCCGGGCACGAAATTGAGCTGCCGGTCGCGGTCGACGAGGTATTCGTAGACCTGCTGATTCACCGAGTTGGTGAAGGACTCGTTCTGCGAATGCGGGTCCATCGTCTGCGGGTCGCCCTGGCTGGCGAATCGCAGGGTCTGGGCCTGGGCCGCGCCGCCGAGGCCGACGGCCGCAGCCACCAGGCCTGCGAAGAAAAGGCGTTTCATCGTCGTCATGTGCAGTACTCCGTGACTTGGACTGGAAAGGACGGCAGTTTAGGCAGCCGTTGGCGCGCCCCGTTGCGGGTTAACGCGGGGCCGCAGGTCATGTCGGGCAGGCCCGGATCGAAAGGGTCCTGGGGGCTTCTCCCGTTTGGGCAGCAACAACGCCCTCACTGTAGACCTTGACATGATGGCAAGGTCTACAGTGTTGCCATGAATGCCTTGCGCCAACTCAGTTTCCCGATCGAAGGCATGACCTGTGCCAGTTGCAGCGGGCGGGTCGAACGCGCGCTGGCCGCCGTGCCTGGCGTGGCGTCGGCCAGCGTCAACCTGGCCACCGAGCAGGCCAGCGTGGCCGTGCAGCCCGAAGTCGATGTCGATGCGCTGATCGCCGCGGTCGACAAAGCCGGCTTTGCCGTGCCGCATGCAGCCATCGAACTGGCGATCGACGGCATGACCTGCGCGTCGTGCGTCGGCCGCGTCGAGCGCGCACTGCTGGCCGTGCCCGGCGTGCTGGCGGCCAGCGTCAACCTGGCCACCTCGCAGGCTCATGTGGTGCACGCAGCGGGAACGGCCACCGACCTGCTGCCGCCATTGGTGACCGCCGTGCAGCGCGCCGGCTACGAGGCCCGCCCCCGGTCCGGCGAGGGCGAGGGCGCCACGGCACCGCGCCAGCGTCACGATGCCGGCTGGCGCGTCTCACTCGCCGCGTTGCTCAGCGCACCGCTGGCGTTGCCGATGCTGGGTGAGCTTTTCGGCCTGCACTGGATGCTGCCGGCGTGGTGGCAGTTCGCGCTGGCCACCCCGGTGCAGTTCTGGCTCGGTGCGCGCTTCTACCGCGCCGGCTGGAAGGCGCTTGCCGCCGGCAGCGGCAACATGGATCTGCTGGTCGCGCTGGGCACCAGTGCGGCCTACGGTCTGAGCCTGGTCCTGTGGTGGCGCGAACCGCAGGGCATGCCGCACCTGTACTTCGAAAGCGCGGCGGCGGTGATCACACTGGTGCTGTTCGGCAAATGGCTCGAGGCCCGGGCCAAGCGCGGCACACTGGCCGCGCTCGAAGCACTGCGCGCGCTGCGGCCCGACAGTGCCACCGTGCGCCGTGGCGGCGTCGAAGCGAGCGTGGCGCTGGCCGAGGTGCGGGTCGGCGACGAGGTCATCGTGCGCCCCGGCGAGCGCGTCCCCGTCGACGGCCTGCTGATCGAGGGGCGCAGCCATTTCGACGAATCGCTGCTCACCGGCGAGAGCCTGCCGGTGGCGCGCGAAGCCGGCGAGCGCGTGACCGGCGGCGCGGTCAACGGCGAGGGCCGCGTGGTCTTGCGCACGCTGGCCATCGGTGCCGAAACCACGCTGGCGCGCATCGTGCGCATGGTCGAGTCGGCACAAGCCAAGAAGGCACCGATCCAGCAGACGGTGGACCGCGTCAGTGCGGTGTTCGTGCCGGTGGTGGTGGCGGTGGCGGCCGTCACCCTGCTCGGCTGGGGGCTGGCGGATGGCAACTGGTCGATGGCCGTGGTGCACGCCGTGTCAGTGCTGGTCATCGCCTGCCCCTGCGCGCTCGGGCTGGCGACGCCTGCGACCCTGATGGTTGGCACTGGGCTGGCCGCGCAACGCGGCATCCTGGTGCGCGACGCGCAGGCGCTCGAGCTGATGCGCCAGGTGCGTGTGGTGGCCTTCGACAAGACCGGCACGCTGACCGAAGGCCGGCCGCGGCTGGTGGCCTTCGAAGCGGCGACCGGCAGCGACCGCGAGGCCCTGCTGCGCGACGCCTCGGCGCTGCAAGCCGGCAGCGAACACCCGCTGGCGCGCGCGGTGACGCAGGCCGCCGCCGCGGCCGGCATCGCCGCGGCCGTTGCGCAGGGCGTGCGCGCGGTCGCCGGCCGCGGTGTCGAGGGCCGGGTCGGCGAACGCACGCTGCACCTGGGCAGCACGCGCTGGATGAACGAGCTCGGGGTGGCGCTAGCGCCGGCCTTGGCCGCGCGCGCCGCCACGCTGCAGGCCGACGGCAACAGCGTGTCGTGGCTGGCGGCAGGTGCAATGCGCAGCGCTACCGCACCCGCGCTGCTCGGGCTGCTGGCCTTCGGCGACGCGCCCAAAGCCGGCGCCGCCGCGGCAATCGCCACCTTGCACGCGCTCGGCGTGCGCACCGTGCTGGTCAGCGGCGACAACCGCGGCGCCGCCGAGGCGGTGGCGCGCAAGCTGGGCATCACCGACGTGCGCGCCGAGGTGCTGCCCGGCGACAAGGCCCAGGTGGTGGCCGCGCTGCGTCTGGGCTTGCCGGCCGGCGCCAAGGTGGCAATGGTCGGCGACGGCATCAACGACGCCCCGGCGCTGGCCGCCGCCGACGTCGGCCTGGCGATGGCCACCGGCACCGACGTGGCCATGGAAACCGCCGGCATGACCCTGATGCGTGGCGACCTGGCGCTGGTGGCCGAAGCGCTGGCGCTGTCGCGCGCGGTGACGGCCAAGATCCGGCAGAACCTGTTCTGGGCCTTCTTCTACAACGTGGTCGGTATCCCGCTCGCGGCGCTGGGCGCACTGAGCCCGGTGGTGGCCGGCGCGGCGATGGCGCTGTCCAGCGTCAGCGTGGTCGGCAATGCGCTGCTGCTGCGGCGCTGGCGGCCGCCGCAGGCTGTGACGACAAGCGCCCGCACCGACGTTGCGCCCGTCGCGCGGCCGGCCGAAGTTGCGCCGTGAACATCAGCCAGGCCTCGCAACGCAGTGGCGTGTCGGCCAAGATGACTCGCCCCTGCGAGGCACTCGGCCTGCTGCCGGCCGTGGGGCGCAGTGAGGCCGGCTACCGCCAGTTCGATGAAGCCGCGGTACACACCCTGCGGTGACCAGCGGCCGGATTGCCCGATCCTCGACGACCTGGCCGGTACGGCATAGACGTGCAGCCAACAAAAAGCCGCCCGAAGGCGGCCTCTCGCGATGCTGCTCCGGCTCAGCGAAACTTCTCCTGCGGCACCGTGCGCAGGTCACCCGGCAACGAGCCGATGTAGTTGGCCATCGCCTTCAACTCGAC
>JANMSR010000199.1:0-1714 GCA_031389565.1 Burkholderiales bacterium | reverse complement strand
GCCGCCCGCCGGCCCAACGTGGTGTTCATCGTCGCCGACGATCTCGGCTATGCGGACCTCGGCTGCTACGGCGGGCGGCCGGCCGCCTTCGGTGCGGTCTCGCCCGTGCTCGACAGCATCGCCGCGCAGGGCATTCGCTTCACACAAGGCTATGCCAACTCGCCGGTGTGTTCGCCGACCCGCTTTGCGCTGATGACCGGGCGCTACCAGTACCGCCTGCGCGGCGCCGCCGAGGAGCCGATCAACAGCCGCTCGCGCGGCAGCACCACGCTGGGCCTGCCGCCAGAGCATCCGACCTTGCCCTCGCTGCTGCGCGACAGCGGCTACCGCACGGCGCTGGTCGGCAAATGGCATCTCGGCTACCCGCCGCACTTCGGTCCGCTGCGTTCCGGCTACGAAGAGTTCTACGGGCCGATGTCCGGCGGGGTCGACTACTTCAGCCATTGCAGCAACAACGGCATGCACGACCTGTGGGAAGGCGAGGAGGAAGCCAGCGACATCGGCTACCTGACCGACCTGCTCACGCAGCGGGCCGTCGACTACATCCACCGCACGGCCGATGGCGACGCGCCCTTCCTGCTGAGCCTGCACTACACCGCACCGCATTGGCCATGGGAGACACGCGACGACGCCAGCCTTTCAGCCGAACTGCGCGACAAGCTGTTCCACCTGCACGGCGGCAACGTGCACACCTACGCCCGCATGATCCACCACATGGACGAAGGCATCGGCCGCGTGCTGGAAGCCCTGGCCGCGCGCGGAGTGCTCGAAGACACGCTGCTGATCTTCACCAGCGACAACGGCGGCGAGCGCTTCTCGGACAACTGGCCGCTGGTGGGTGGCAAGATGGACTTGACCGATGGCGGCATCCGGGTGCCCTGGATCGCCCAGTGGCCCGGTGTCATCGCGCCGGGCCGGGTCAGCCGGCAGCACTGCATGACGATGGACTGGTCGGCGACCGTGCTCGACGCCGCCGGTGTCGCACCCGGGGCCAACCATCCACTCGACGGACTGTCGTTGCTCGAGGTGCTGCGCGGCGAGCCCGATTTCGAGCGGCCGATGTACTGGCGCATGAAACACCGCGGGCAGCGCGCAATGCGCCTGGGCCGCTGGAAGTATCTGCAGGTCGATGGCCACGAGTATCTGTTCGACATCGATGCCGACGAGCGAGAGCGCGCCAATCGTGCTGCCGTCGAAGGCGATCGCCTGGATCGCATGCGGGACGACTGGCTGCACTGGAACGCCACGATGCCGCCGATCCCGGAGGACGCGACGGTCAGCCTGGGTTACTCGGCGAAGGACATGCCTCAGCGTTGACGCGTGACGTTGCCTTCGCTGACTGGTCGCGGTGTCGATACATGCAGGAGACCAATCCTCCAGGCTGTGACCGCGAAGGTGCGTGCGCTGCGGTGCAGGGTCCCACGCGCAACCCCCTCTCTTATTGCAGGAGTGCTGAGCGCTCCAGGCTGTCGCCGAGTTCAAGGATTCGGCGTGCCCGCGCCGGCGTGGCGATCATGGGGCCGATTCCCTCTACCAGTGCCTTGATCTTGCTGACCTGCTGCGCGTTGCTCTCGGCGAACTGGCCCCGGCTGATGTAGGCGTTGTCTTCCATGCCCACGCGAACATGGCCACCCAGCAGGCACGACTGGACCGCCATCGCGAACTGGTTGCGCCCAATGCCGAAGCCCTGCCACTGCGCACCGGCCGGCAGCAG
>JANMSR010000110.1:0-7019 GCA_031389565.1 Burkholderiales bacterium | reverse complement strand
ACTCCACCCACAGGCAACAGCCGGCATCGAGCCGGCTGCTGCCTGGCAGGCGCTGCGGGGGAAGTGCTTCGCACTTCACATAACGGGCTGTTGCACGCGGTGGGGCCATTCGCCACCAGAGGTGGCTCGGTGTCCCCACCGCGCGCAACCCCCGTTATGTCTTGCGCCCACTGCGCGCCTGCAATACCGATGTTCGTGCAGCCCGGAGTACCGGTCTGCAAGTCACGAGGTCAGGCGCCGCAAGCGGCGCAGTCATGGAGTTGGCCCCCGCCCGCCCACCATCCGCCCCCCAGGGGGCTCCCTGGCTCTCTCCACTGTCCTGGCCAGCGTAGCGCCGTGCTCGCCGCGTCAAGGCCAAGCCCTTGCGGGCGCGGCAAGCCGCGGCCTTGACACGGCTGCGCGCGGCACTCCGTGGACCAGGCCAGTGGCGTTCGCCGAATGCCGGGCACACCGGAGCACTCAGCATGGAAGAACCCGTCACCGTCCGCGTCGAACTTGCGCCCGAGCAGGCTTGGGCGCTGGCGCAGCTCGTCAAGCGCATCGGCTGGGCCGATTGCCGCAGCCTGGCCGAAGACCAAGCGCAAACGCAGCTAATGATCGAAGCCACCGAACGCGTGCGCGATGCTCTCGCAGAAGTGGGCTACGCGCCGCGTTGAACATGCTGCGCGGTGCTGGCGGCTGCGCCGCCAGCACCAGCACGGCCGGTGCTGCTGTACTGCTTCCTGCGGCCGCTGCACACGAAAACCGCCAAGGCTTGCCATGCGGTGCAAGCCGCCAAAGTCGCCTTGCACCGCATAGCAGCAGCGTATTGAACTCCGAGCGCATCAAGGCCAAGCCGCCTTCGCGGCGCGGCCAAAGCCGCGGCCTTGACCCGATCACCACCTGAGCACGCCCACGGCCCAGAACAGCCAACAGCCAGCGGCTAAGAAAGAGGCTTCCCGCGTGCGCGCCAGCGCGCGAGAATGCCCCTCGATCCGATCCCTTAGCCGCCCAGGAGAAGCGTCTTCTTCCACGCCGCCGCCCTCGTGAACTCGCGCCTGGCGCCCACCGTGATCTACGGTGGACTTGCGTCAGGGCGGCTCTACACCCAGTCCGATCCCATCGGGCTGGCCGGAGGGGTCAATACGTATGCCTACGTGGGTGGGAACCCGATCAGCTACACGGACCCCGATGGGTTGCAGGCGATCAGGCCAAGGCCTGGCATTCCTGGGATCCCGATTCCTGGCCGTCCGCCGGGTGGCCTGCGTGATCCTGATTTCCCCCCTGGAGTCGGGCCCAATCAAAGTCCCGCGCCGTGGTGGAGTCGCCTCTTCAACAAGTCGGCGAATGAGGAGTGCAAGGACGTCTGTGATTCGAAGAACGTCACCGACGATGCGGACTGCGAGTGGCGCTACAAGATGGGTGGGCGCCAAGACAAAGATGGCTACAGGGCGTGCTTGCAAATCGCTCGGGACAAATGGGCTGCGTGCTACAAGGATTGCAACAAGACATGTCCATGAAAATCCAGAAGCCGGGCGTCTTCGTCACCTTCGACAGGTCGACACAAATGCTCGCTGTAGTCGAGCAAAGCGGTTCTGACGAGAGAACTCTGCTGACCTATCGATTGAATGGTCGAACGGATTCCGAAACAGGCACCGTTGAACAGACGTTGGGACAGCTCCTTCTTCATTCGCTGGATCGCATGACTGAAGGCGGGCTAGGCTTCGGGGAGTACGCCAACCTCTTCGAGCAGATCAGCGACGACAACTTCGCGGCGTTCTGCGATGGGCTTGATCTTGCGGACGCCGACGATCAATACGCTTTGGCCACGGTGTTGTTTGCACGCGCGAAGCGAGTTGGCTCGTGGAGCATGGTTGAACAGGCACTTGAGTTGTTCAGGCGGGCAGCCAGCGACGGGCATGTGGAAGCCAAGCGCTTCTTGGATGACGATCTACCTGTCCTCCTTCCGCGCTTGAAGCAGAAACTCCAGCCGGGTTAGCCATGCTCTCCGGGACAGGGCCACAGCCGTGGTCACCCCGCCGACGTAACGGACCCGGTCAAGTCGTGGTCAGGTCTTGCTTCTTGCGTCAAGCCTGTCGACGACCTCACGCGCCGTGACGATGGCGATGCCCTGATGGGTGCCGATGGGCAGTAGATGCTTGCGATCCCCGGTGACGATCAGCTCGGCCCTGGCAGCCACGGCCGCGGCGATGACGTGATCGTCATCGGCATCGTTGGCGACGATGCGCGGCACGCTGGCCGGCGCCATCAGGCTGACGAGCGCCGTGTACTGCGCCACCAGCGTCGCGATGCTGGTGCCGAAGCTCTCGATGCGAGCGGCGAACTTCGAGTAGCCCAGCGTGTGCGCCAGCTCATCGAGCAGCACCGCGCTGCTGAAGAGTTCGACTGCCTCGCCCTCGATGGCCAACTCGATCAAACGCCGAGGCGGCCCGTTCCACAGCAGCCCGGCCACGACGATGTTCGTATCGAGCACCAGCCGCAGCGGCTGGTGCGCTGAACTCGCCATCAACTCGCCCCGCGCAGCCGCCGCTCGGCGCGCACCTTGCGCACTTCTTCGACGATCTCCTGCTCGATCTCGGGCGTGAGTTCCTCCTGCGGCCCGCGCTGCCACATCGCCTGCAGCGCCTCGCCGGCGCGGCGGCGCAGCTGCTCGCGCAGCATCGCCTCCATCGCCTCGGCCGAAAGCAGCCCCGCGCTGGCCGCCTTCTGCGCCAATTCGTCGGGCAGGTTGATTTGCACCGTCGTCATCGTGTGTTCCTTGAGTTCTGCCTTTAGCTGCTGAGGTTGCCGACCATCTGCTTGGTCTGGTGCTTGACGATCATCCCGTCGAGCAGCGCCTTGATGACGCGCCGGTCTTCGTCGGACATGTGGCTCACCGCCTCGAACTGCAAACGCAGATCGTCGGACGGCCCACGCTCGCCCTCGTCGAACACCAACTGATCCAGGCTCACATGCAGAGCCCGCGCCAGGCCGACCAAAGCCTCCAGCGTGGGCTGCGCGGCGCCGGCCTCGTAGCGCTTGATCTGGTTCACATGGACCCCGGCGGCATCGGCCAGCGCCTGCTGCGTCATCGACGCCTGGCGGCGGGTCTGGATCAGCCGAGCCGGAAAGTTCGCCGCCGGCAGCGGCGCGGGAGCTGGCGACGGGGGCGAGGCGGTGGCTTTGGTGGGGAGCTTCTTCGGTGCGGTAGGCATGGTGGGCCGGCGGTCTTCAAAGGTGACGCAGCCCATAAGGTACCCCCTGGTCTCTGAAACGGTTGGTCAAAAGACTCGTATAAGGTACCATTAAAAGACATCAAACGGGTCTTGACGGGTTTTAGAGCGAAGGAGGCCAACCCATGGCGCGCATCCCCGAGGCAGAGATCGAGCGGCTGAAGAACGAGGTCGAGGTGGCGCGCCTGGTGCAGGCCTCGGGCATCGAGCTCAAGAAGGGCGGCAAGGACATGCTGGGCCGCTGCCCGTTCCACGAGGACGACACTGCCAGCCTGGTGGTGACGCCGGGCAAGAACCTGTGGCACTGCTTCGGCTGCGGGGTGGGTGGTGGGCCGATTGACTGGGTGATGAAGCGCCAGGGAGTGAGCTTCCGGCACGCGGTCGAGCTGCTGCGGGCCGATGGATGCCAGGCAAATACCGGCCTGGCCGAGCTGGGCACGCCCAGGCGCGCGAAGCTGCCGGCGCCCGTGGCGCTCGATGCCGGCGAACAGGAACTGCTCGATCAGGTCATCGGCTACTACCACGAGACCTTGCTCGCGAGCCCTGAGGCGCTGGCGTATCTCGAGCGTCGCGGCATCGCCAGCCGCGAACTCATCGAGCAGCACCGGCTGGGCTTCGCCAACCGGACCTTGGGCCTGCGGCTGCCGGCCACGCAGTTGAAGGCTGGCGCCGAGGTACGCGGCCGTCTGCAGAAGGTAGGCATCCTGCGCGACAGCGGCCACGAGCACTTCAACGGCTCGCTCGTCGTTCCCATCTTCGACGCGGCTGGCCATGTGGTGGAGGCGTACGGGCGCAAGCTGCTGGATCATTTGCGCGCGGCCACGCCGCTGCACCTGTACCTGCCGGGGCCGCACCGGGGGGTATGGAACGAGCGTGGACTCGTTGGCCAGGTCGAGGTCATCCTCACCGAGGCGCTGATCGACGCGATGACGTTCTGGTGTGCGGGGTATCGCAACGTCACCGCCACCTATGGCGTTGAGGGTCTGACCGACGACCACCTGGTCGCGTTCAAACGCTGCGGCGTGAAGCGCTTGCTGATCGCCTTCGACCGCGACGACGCCGGCGAGCGCGGCGCGGAGAAGGCCGCCGAGCGGCTGATGAGTGAGGGCTTGGAGTGCTACCGCGTGCAGTTCCCCAAGGGCATGGACGCCAACGAGTACGCGTGCAAGGTCACGCCGGCCGACAAGAGCCTGGGCCTGCTGATCCGCAAGGCCGTGTGGCTGGGCAAAGGAGCGCCGCCGGCCGAGGCTCCTGGCCAGCATGTCGAGGACGTGGCGTTGCCGGCCGAGCCGACGCCACCCGTTGAAGCCTCTTCCTTAGCCGCTGTCCCTGCCGTTGAGCCTGGCGCAGCGCGGGCCACCGACGTTGATACCCAGGTCAGCGAAGACGAAGTCATCATGAGCTTCGGTGAGCGCCGCTACCGCGTGCGCGGCCTGGCCAAGAACCTGAGTGCCGAGGTGCTCAAGGTCAATGTGCTTGTCAGCCGTGGCGAGGCGTACCACGTCGACAGCTTCGACCTGTACGCGGCGCGAGCCCGGGCGCACTACATCACCCAGGCGGCCAAGGAACTGGCCTGCCACGAGGACGTGATCAAGCTCGATCTCGGCCGCATCCTGCTCAAGCTGGAGACGCTGCAGGCCGAGCGCATCAAGGCCGCGATGAAGGTCGAGCCCGCGGCGCCAAAGATGACCGAGGCCGAAGAAGCCGAGGCCCTGGCAATGCTGCGCGCGCCGGACTTGCTCACGCGCATCGTCGCCGACTTCGACGCCTGCGGCCTGGTCGGCGAGGCCACCAACAAACTCGTCGGCTACCTGGCCGCCACCAGCCGCAAGCTGGGTGGCCCGCTGGCCATCGTCGTGCAGTCGTCGAGTGCGGCCGGCAAGTCCAGCCTCATGGATGCCGTGCTGGCCTTCATGCCCGAGGAGGAGCGCATCAAGTACAGCGCGATGACCGGGCAGAGCCTGTTCTACATGGGCGAGACGAACCTCAAACACAAGATCCTGGCCATCGCCGAGGAGGAAGGCGCCAGCCGTGCGAGCTATGCCTTGAAGCTCTTGCAGTCCGAGGGTGAACTCACCATCGCCAGCACCGGCAAGGACGCGACGACCGGCAACCTGGTCACACAGCAATACCGCGTCGAGGGGCCGGTGATGATCTTCCTGACGACGACGGCCATCGAGATCGACGAAGAGCTGTTGAACCGCTGCCTGGTGCTCAGCGTCGATGAAGGCCGCGAGCAGACCGAGGCCATCCACCGGCTGCAGCGTGAACGCCGCACGCTCGCTGGCCTCAAGGCCAAGCGGGGCAAGGCGCATCTGATCAAGCTGCATCAGAACGCCCAGCGCCTGCTGCGCCCGCTGGCCGTCGTGAACCCGTATGCCGACCGCCTCACCTTCCTCAGCGACAAGACGCGCACGCGGCGCGACCACGAGAAATATCTCACCCTCATCGACACCATTGCGCTGCTGCACCAACACCAGCGGCCGGTGCGGACCATGCTCGATGCCAGCCAGGTCGTCGAGTACGTCGAGGTGACGGCCGCGGACATCGGCCACGCGAATGACATCACGCACGAGGTGCTGGGCCGCAGCCTGGACGAGCTGCCGCCGCAGACCCGCCGCCTGCTGGCCAGCGTTGTCAAGCACGTGCGCTCCCAGGCGCGCGTGCAGGCGATCCCGCAGGCCGAAGTGCGCTTCACGCGCAAAGATGTGCGCGAGGCCACCGGTTGGGGCGACACCCAGCTCAAGGTGCACCTGGCGCGCCTGGTCGAGCTCGAATACCTGCTGACGCACCGTGCCGAACGCGGTCAGGGCTTCGCCTACGAACTGGTCTTCGACGGCGACGTGAGCACGGCCGTGCACCTGTCCGGGCTCATCGACACCGCCGGGCTCCATGACTACGACGCGCAGCGGTCGGGGTCAAAGGTCGAGCGGTCGGCCCCTGGTCGGGGCGCGGTCGGCCTGCGGTCGGGGGTGGTGCAGACGCTGCCATCGGCCGATAAGCAAGCATCGGCGCGGCCTGCAGCCGAAGAGCCCGACGAGGACGCGCAAATGCGCGTCCTACGGCCCAACGGCAAACACCCGTCGTACGTAGTCACTCCTACCTTAGCCGCCGAGGTCCGCCAGTGACCGGCCGCCCTGGCAAGAAGCCCGGCGCGCTGCGCGTGGCCGGCGACCCAGAGATCGCGGGTGGCTTCCGCGGCTACCTGATCGAGTTCATCGACTGGACGGCAGCACGTCAGTACTCGGCGATGACGGTCAAGGCCAGGCGCATTGAGATGGGCTACTTCATCGACTGGTGCGAGGAACGCGGCATCAGAAAACCCGACGAGGTGACGCGCGGCATCCTGGAGCGCTACCGGCAACACATCTTCCAGTACCACCGCAAGACCGATGGCGCGCCGCTGTCGCATCAGACGCAAGCCAAGCGGCTGATCTCGGTGCGTGCGTTCTTCCAGTGGCTCGCACGCCAGCATCACCTGCTCTACAACCCCGCCAGCGAACTCGAACTGCCCAGGCAGCAACAACGCCTGCCGCGGCACATCCTGAGCGTGGCCGAGGTCGAGCAGGTGCTCAACGCCTGCGACACGAGCGAGCCGCTGGGTCTGCGCGACCGGGCGATGCTCGAAGCGCTGTACAGCACGGGCATGCGCAGGAGCGAGCTGACGAACCTGCGCGCCGATGACGTGGAATTCAACCGTGGCACGGTCTTCGTGCGCCAGGGCAAAGGTGCCAAGGATCGGGTCGTGCCCATCGGCGAGCGCGCCTGCCGCTGGATCGAGCGCTACCTCTTCCAAGTGCGGCCGGA
>JANMSR010000093.1:0-2070 GCA_031389565.1 Burkholderiales bacterium | reverse complement strand
CTCTCGGCGCGGCCACTGGAGTCGACAGCGGCCTGGTGAGCGACGGTGAACCTGGCTGCAAAGGGCTGTCGGTGGGGTCGTCTACGGGTCAACCCGGGTGATCAGGCCGCTTCGGCCCGTCCCGGAGTGCCCCAGACGCAGCCGACCCCCTCGGCGCCGGGCCGCCCGAACGCAGAGCTTTTGAGCCTCGATCAAGCCGCGCGCAGCAGCGTCTGCCCACGTGCCGGCGCCCGCGGCGGCGCGCGGGCCTGCAGTCCGAGGTGGGTGAGGATGCGCTCGATGACCGGCGCCTCCAGGATAGCGGCGATGATCTTCAACTCGCCGCCGCAGTTCGGGCAGTGCTCCAGGTCGATCTCGAAGACGCGCTCGAGCAGCCGGGCCCAACTCAGCCGCACTGGCCGGTGGTGCGCACAGTTCGCTTCGCACGCGGCCGATGGTGGTGCCGCCATGCACCGCGCAGCTTGGCGTTCGGTGCCAGCACGCCGTGGAAGCGGATCAGATGCAGCCGTGGCCGTGGCACCAGCGCGGCCAGCCGCTGCATGAACTCCAGCGGCGACATCACCAGGTGCGTGGTGCCGTCGTGCCACGGCATCGACGACACCTACGAAGGCATGGCGATCATCGGCAACAACGCTGGAGCGACGATCGCGCAGTGGGAAGCGGTGTACCTGGGCAGCGCCGGCACCTGGCTGTTGGCTGATGCGAACGGCACGAACACCTACCCGGCGCAGGGCATAGCGACTGCGGCCTACGTCAACACCAACGCGGCGACCATTCTGGTGCGCGGCGTGGCCCGCAACGACGCCTGGATCTGGACGATCGGCGGCCGAATCTATCTGTCCGGCACCGCAGGCGCGCTGACCCAGACGCAGCCCGCCACGTCGGGGGACAAGGTGCAGTACATGGGCTACGCGCTCAGTGCGGACTCGATGTTCGTCGATCCGGCGTCTGACTACGTGACACTGACCTGATCGCGATGAAAATCCTCTCGCTCCTGACGAATCTGCTGCACGGCCTGCAGACGAAGGGCGCGTCGGGCGGGTTGTCGACAAGGTCTTCGAATCGAACCTTGCCGATCGGCCTGCCGCGTCCATCCACGAGCGCCCACGCGCCAGCCTGATACACGGGGTACGGAGCGAGGTTGCGAATCGCGAAGTTGGTGTGGGTTTTTGCCCCGGTACCCCAGTCGGTCTTTTCTTGGTACTGGAACGCAATCACCTCCGTTCCGCGGCGGTCCACATACCCCCACTTCCCGTTCCTGCCGACCAGATAGAGCGTGTCGCCTTTCGACCCGGCGCCTCGCAGGTCCAGTCCCCAACTCGCCAGCAAGGATGTCACCGGGCGTGAATCCGAGATGAACTCGGCAGCCAGCCCTGCACCGATCACGGCCAGAAGAACTGCCACCGCGCTCACCACGAGCGCAAGCCGCCTTCTGGGCCGGTGCGGCGCCGGCGCTTCGGCTCCGGATGGGGTGGGTATATCCGGTCGGTGACAGGCCGTCCGCAGGCTTCGCAAAAGGACGCGTCATCTGCGTTCGACTGTCCACAGTGGGTGCAAAAGCGGGGCATTTGACTCTCCCGGACCTACCGATGACATCAAGTGCCAACCGACTTCCTGCCATCCTTGACCCCGACGATGATCGCGGCAAGATGAAGAACGGTGGGAGCCAACGGAATCAGGCTGAGGCCTGGAACGATGTCGAACAGGGTTGCCGCGATCGGCAAGCCGACCAGCCAGGCCTTGCCGATGAGCTTGCCTCGGGCCCACGCGAGCAGCACAAGCCCGGCCAGATACGCCACGTTGATCAACAGAAGTGCATAGACGCCTGCGCCGGAAGCAGCAGCAACAGCAGCCGAATTGATGATCAACGAGTTCCGGGTCAGCGTCGCCACCTTGCGCCATAGCGCGGTATGTGATGACAGTGGTTTATGTCGGGAAGTCAGATGATTGCATCTTCTGACTTTTGTGCTATCGTTTTCGCGTGAACAGCAAGCAACGGAAAGCGCTCGAAGCGCTGTTCGCGGAACCGGTGAACGGCAACCTCGAATGGGCGCGCATCGAGTCGCTGTT
>JANMSR010000036.1:0-2272 GCA_031389565.1 Burkholderiales bacterium | reverse complement strand
GTACCTTTCACGCCATGTGCAGCCAGCTCGGCATCAAGCCGGGCGATCTTTGAGAGCCCAAACCATGAAGCGCTTCCAGTATCCCGTGTTGCTGGCCCCGGCCGAAGAGGGCGGCTTTGTTGTCACCTGCCGCGATTTGCCGCCCCTGATCACACAGGGTGAAGACGAAGACGACGCGACTGCGCAGGCGATCGATGCGATGGATGAGGTGTTCGCCACCTACATGATCGAAGGCATCGACTTCCCCGAGCCCACCAAGGCGCGCCGCCGCGAGCGGCTCGTGGCCCCACCGGCCGAGACCGTGGCCAAGGCGGCGCTGTTCGTGGCGATGCGCGAGGCGGGCATCAGCAAGATGCAATTGGCCAAGCAGCTCGGCGTCGATGAGAAGGAAGTGCGCCGGCTGCTCGACCCGCATTACGGCTCGAAGTTGCCGCGCATTGCAGAGGCGATCGGCATGCTGGGGCAGCGGCTGGTGATCGGGTTGGAGCCGGTGTGAAATGCAAGTGCGGGTTGACGACGCCGAGCCTTTGCGACGCAGTCAGCGAGATGAAAAAGGGGCTGTATGACGCTGACCTCGGCGGGGGCTTGTTCAAGAAGCGGATTGCGCGGCCCGGACGAGGCAAGAGTGGCGGCTTTCGAACCCTGGTCGCCACCAACAAGGCAAGCCGCTGGGTACTCGTGTTCGGCTTCCCGAAAAACGAGCGCAGCAATATCGACAGGGATGAAGAAGAGGCTTTGAAGAAGTTGGCTGCTCACCTGCTGTCGCTGACGGCGCAGGCGCTCGGCATGGCACAGCGGGCCGGCGAATTGATGGAGGTAGATTGCGATGCGCAAGACGAGATCCCCAATCCTTGAAGCGGTCCACGCGACGGCCAAGGGGCTGCACAAGCCCGGCGTGATGGATCAGGTCACGCTGCGCGAATTCGACCGCCTGTGCCTGCCGCCGGTCGAGCCCTTGGAGCCTGAGAAAATCAAGCACATCCGCGAATCGTCGCGCGTCAGCCAGGCGGTCTTTGCGCGCCTGCTGAACACCAGCCTTTCGACGGTGCAGAAATGGGAGATCGGCCAGAAGAAGCCCACGGGCACCGCTCTCAAGCTGCTGCATCTGGTGCAGCAGCGGGGCCTCGAAGTGGTTGCGTGACGCGAATGCGCCGAATCCGTCGCGTTGCGGCACACGTTGGCTGTGTTCAGAGGGGGTCGCCACGCGTCCTACTGCGGCTCGACGTTTACGATCATTCGCAACCCGAAAGACGAACCGAAGACCGGCACGTTCCATGCCATGAGCAGCCAGCGCGGCGTCAGGCCGGGTGAACTTTGACACAACAGCGTCGTTGAGAACTGCGCTGAGTTGCGTTGTGTGGCACGCGGCTGACGCAGAGGCACCCTGGCTAAACTCCGCGCCTCCCCGCCGAACCGGGCCGCTCGCGCCGACATGACCCTCGATCTCTTCGCCCCCGAACCGCCGCCGCCCCCGCCTCCCAACGACGACGCCGTCACCCTGGCGCACTACGCCGAGCGGGCCTACCTCGAATACGCGCTGTCGGTCGTCAAGGGCCGGGCGCTGCCCGATGTCTGCGATGGGCAGAAGCCCGTGCAACGCCGCATCCTGTACGCGATGCAGCGCATGGGCCTGGCGTTCACCGCGCCGGGCGGGCCCAGGGCGGTGAAGAGTGCGCGGGTGGTCGGCGACGTGCTCGGCCGCTACCACCCGCACAGCGACCAGGCGGCCTACGACGCGATGGTGCGCATGGCGCAGGACTTCGCGCTGCGCTACCCGCTGGTCGACGGCCAGGGCAATTTCGGCTCGCGCGACGGCGATGGCGCCGCGGCGATGCGCTACACCGAGGCCCGGCTCTCGCCGATCGCGCGCCTGCTGCTCGACGAGATCGACGAGGGCACGGTCGACTTCATCCCCAACTACGACGGCAGCACCGAGGAGCCGAAGCTGTTGCCGGCGCGGCTGCCCTTCGTGCTGCTCAACGGCGCTTCGGGCATCGCCGTGGGCCTGGCCACCGAAGTGCCGAGCCACAACCTGCGCGAAGTTGCGGCGGCGGCCGTAGCGCTGCTGAAGAACGACAAGCTCACGGATGACGAGCTGTTCGCGCTGCTGCCCGGCCCCGACTACCCGGGCGGCGGCCAGATCATCAGTGCCGCGGCCGACATCCGCGAGGCCTACCGCACGGGCCGCGGCAGCCTGAAGGTGCGCGCGCGCTGGAGCATCGAAGACCTGGCGCGCGGCCAGTGGCAACTGGTGGTGCACGAGCTGCCGCCG
>JANMSR010000024.1:0-3116 GCA_031389565.1 Burkholderiales bacterium | reverse complement strand
GCGACTTCGATGAGCTTCTTCTTCTGGTTCATGCGGCTCCCTGGCCAGGTCGGATGCTTGCCGCGGACCGGCGGATGAATCTCGGATGTTTTTTCGTGCGCCGGGCAACCGCACAGATCGGATGATTTTGGCCCGCTCTCGGATGATTGCCGGATGATTCCATCATCGCGCGCCGACCTCCTTGGGCACGTACTTTGCCGCTCGGCCGGAGCCTGCGCGGGCCAGCAGGCCCAGCTCGACGAGGGCCACCAGGTCGCGGTGCGCCGTGTCCCTGACGACGCCCAGCGCCTCGATGCACCACCCGGTCGTCACCGACCCGCTCTTTAGCGCCTGCGCCATGATCTTGCGCTGCCTCTCGTTCAACTGCGCCTCCACGGCAGGCGTCACCCGGCGGCGGCCCGGCGACACCTGCAACCGCTCGACGTTCTCGCCGGGCCCAGGGAAGGTGACCTGGAAATATCCCGTGTCGGTGCCGATCGTGGGCGGCTCCAGTCCGTGATCGAGCATCTGGTCGCGCATCCGGCGAAAGCCGCTGCCGCGTTCCTCGATGCGGTGAAAGGACGAGAGGCATTGGGCCAGGACGGGATTGCGCGAACACGGCCGGTACTTGCCCCGGCGCAGACTGGGCAGCGTGAGCGGCGCAGGCGGCAGGCCAGGGCTAAGGACGTTCACGCGATCTGCGAACACCTCCAGAATGATCTTGCGGCCCGCATCTTCGTACTGGCGGTGTGCCACTGCATTCACCAGCGCTTCGCGCAAGCCGTCGACGGGGTACTCGTCGAGACGAACGCGATCGAGGCCGACGATGCGCATCGGGTGCCGCGTGTTGCGATCGATGAACTCGATAGCACGCTCGATGGCCAGCGGCATCGGCCCGCGGATATCTTCGTGGTCGCGCGGATCGCCGTCGGCCTCGGTGCCGCGGTAGGCATCGGCCAGGATGCGGCACTGGGGGAAAACTGCCGACGGGTCTTTGGCCAGGATGACGATACCGGCAGCGGTGGCGTAGTGCTCGCCGGTGGCAGCGTCATGCCAGACCAGGCCGCGCAGGGCGGCGCTGGCCAGCAGATCGTGATCGGTGAGATCGTCCATCTTGCGCCGGTCGGCGGCGGCGATCAGGCGGCGCGCCAAGCCCAGGTCGAGTTCTTGCCAGCGCACACGGTCGAGCGGGCGCGACTCGAAGGTGGATGTGGCCTCGATGGTGTGCTGCGCGATGGCGTTCTCGTCGCTGGTCGGTGCGATGCCGAAGCAGTCATTCAGCAGCTTCAACAGCGCCGCACGGACTTCCTTCTGCAATTCGATGACGTTGCCAAAGCGCTTGTATTTGGGGCCGTCCGCATCGAGTTCGGCGAGCAGGGCGAGCGTCCCCGGCTCGCGCTGCGTGTGCCGCTCGCCCTTGATGAAGCCGAGAACGGGGAGCTTGTTCTCCTTCGCCCGACGGTACTCGGCATGGGTGATGGACAGGTCGCCCACGAGCGAGCCGTATTGGGCGCCGACGATCAGCAGATAGGCTTGGCAGCCGTCGAGCGATGCAAGACAGCCCTCCAGGGCTTTGGCGGGCGATGCGGGCTCGAATTCGTAGAGCACCGGCGTACAGTGCGCAGACAGGAACGGATCGGTGTTCACCAGGTTCTGGACGATGAGGCGCTCGTCCTCGAGTTCCTTCTGCACCGAACTGACGAAGAGCCGAAGAGTCGTGCTCATTGCGGCGCCTGTGCTCGCGCCAGCAGTTCTGCGAAGTCGTAGTTCACGCTGGTGACGCCGAAGTCGGGCTCGCGCTGGAAGGGCTGGCGCACGTAATGCGCGCGGTGGCTCGATTCACCTGTGAACTCGACGATGGCGAGGATGAAGTCTTCGGGCTTGTTGAGCGAATACAGAATCTCGTTCTTCGTGACCGTGATCGTTTCCGCCCCAGTGATCCGCCCCTTCACCTCGATGAAGCGCAGCTTGCCCGTGCCGGGCACCCGGCTTTCGATGTCGTAGCCGAGCTTCTCGAACTCACGGTCCGTCGGATCGAAGCCGAGGCTGCGCTCGATGGCCATAACGACGGCGCGCGCCCTTGCGGCACTGGCCTGGGTGTCTGAGGAGGTGGTCAGGGTAGCGAAGGGCCGCCCGGTCATCGCCGCAAGCAAGCCGATGGGCACCACCAGCAGCCCGCCCAGGACCACCGGCGGCAGCGGCGATATTTGCGCTTCGAGCTTCAAGTCCTGCAGCCGCTTTTCCAATCGGCCTTGCAGCAGATCGGCCCGCTTGCGGGCCTCGCCCGAGTTGAGGCGGGCATTGGGCTTGCCGGCCTGCTCCTGCAGCTTCAGTTGCTCGGCGCGGTGGTCCCAGTAGGTGATCTCCTTGGTTAGCCTGTCCTTCACGGCAGCTTCGGTCTTGGCGATGAGCACGAGCTTGCTGCCGCGGACCTCCGCCAGGTGCTCTGGAACGACGTGCGCGATGGCGTGGCCCAACGCCTTCTGCTCAACCTCGCGGCTGATCCACACGCACTCGGGCCGCTCGAGGATCACTTCCGCGCCTGGCTCGCCGTCGGCCAGCGGCCGGTAGTCGAGATAGGGCGCGTACTGGACGTGGCGCATGGCACCGTCGGCCGCAAGTTCCACATACAGCATCCGCTTCGAGACGATGCGACGCTCGCCCGAACGGGTGAGGCTCGCGTCCTGGATGGAATGCTCCAGAAAGAACAGCACGCGCGGCTGCATGGCGGAGTCGCGCTCGTCCACCAGGACCGTGCCGCGCCTGAGCAGATCGCGGTGGCGCTCGAGGGTGAGGTCGATCACCGAGTCGAGCAGCGGATGACCCGGGCAGACAAACGCGGCCAACGGCTGGCCCTGCGGCGTGAGCAGTGCCTTCTCGAAGGCGATGCGCTCGTAGCGTGGCAGCACCGGCTCGCCGGTGCCGATCAGGCGATCCCGGTTGCGCACGGGGGCCGGCACGTGGGTGACCTCAAAGCGCCGCGGCTCGCGTTGCTTGGCGGTGCCGCCCAGACGCCGGAAGGCTTCGTGAAAGAACGACTCGATGTAGTGAGGCTGCAGGCGGCGGGCATCGGCACGCTCCATGTCCTCGCGGATACGGTGAACGCGGCTTACGTCCATGGCATCGTGCGCCAGCGC
>JANMSR010000012.1:0-9855 GCA_031389565.1 Burkholderiales bacterium | reverse complement strand
ACTGCAGCAGCTTCATGGAGCAGGACGAGGCCACTGCGATCCTGCTGAAACACCTCGACGGCAAGCCGCTGGCCGATCCGCGCCCGCTGAAATTCACCACCGGCCGGCGCAAGACCTTCTGGAGCCGCAACTGCGTCGCGATCGGCCTGTCGAGCGGCTTTCTCGAACCGTTGGAGTCCACCAGCATCCACCTGATCCACACCGCGATCTCGCGCCTGATCAGCTTTTTCCCGCACACCGGCTTCGACGCCGCCGACATCGCCGAATACAACGCGATGACGCACTGGGAGTACGAACGCATCCGCGATTTCCTGGTGCTGCACTACAAGGCCACCGAGCGCGACGACTCGCCGTTCTGGAACTACTGCCGCACGATGCCGATCCCCGACACGCTGCAGCGCAAGATCGACCTCTTCCGCAGCAACGGGCGCGTCTTCCGGGATCTGCAGGAGCTGTTCGCCGAGCCGAGCTGGTTGCAGGTGATGGTGGGCCAGCGCATCGTGCCCAAGGCCTACCACCCGTTCGCCGACCTGCGGCCCGAGGCCGAGGTCGAGGCCTATGTCGCCAACGTGGCGCAGGTCATCGCCAAGTGCGTCAAGGTGATGCCGACACAGGCCGAGTTCATCGCGGCGCATTGCAGCGCGGCGTCGGTCGCGGCATGAGCCGATGGGCCGCTCCCGAGGCGAATACCGTAGCGCGCAGCGCGGAGGTTGCCTGATGAGCCGTCGCCGCGACGTCATTGCCGCCGGCCTCGCGGCCGCGCTGCCCTCGTGGCCGGTACGCGCCGCCGCAGGTCGCACCCTCACCGTCGCCGCATTCCCGCTCGTCGATGAGATCGTCAAGGCCGCGATCCCGCAATGGCAGCGCCTGCACCCGGACGTGGAGATCCAGGTCGTGAGCCGCCAGTACGCCGACCACCATACGGCGATGACCACCGCGCTGTCCACCTCGGTCTATCTGCCCGACGTGATGACGCTCGAAGCCAGCTATGTCGGCCGCTTCTCGCAGGGCCGCGGCCTGGACGACCTGCTGCAGCCGCCATACCAGGCCGCGCAATTCCGCCCGCGCTTCGTGCCCTACGCCTGGGACCAGGCTGTCAATCAGCGCGGCGAACTCGTCGCACTGCCGACCGACATCGGGCCCGGCACGCTGCTCTACCGTGCCGACCTGCTGGCCAAGGCGGGGCTGGCCGAAGCGGACCTGACGCCGTCGTGGGAGGCGTACGTGAATGCCGGCGTGAAGATCAAGGCCGCCACCGGCGCCTACCTGATCTCCAACGCGCAGATCGTCAAGGACATCGTGATCCGCAGCGGTTTGAAGCCCGGCGAGGGCCTGTACTTCGACCGCGACTCGCGCGTGCTGGTGAACTCCCCGCGCTTCGTGCGTGCCTTCGAGCTCGCGCGCAGCGTGCGCCGCCACAAGCTCGACGCCCGCGTCAACGCCTGGTCCAACGAATGGGCCGAGGGCTTCAAGCGCGGCACCCTGGCCACCGAGCTGTCGGGCGCCTGGATGGTGGGCCAGATGGCCAACTGGGTCGCGCCCAACACCAAGGGCCTGTGGCGCGCCGCGCAATTGCCCGAGCGCACCTTCGTCGGCTATGGCGGCTCCTACTACGCGATCCCGCGCCGCGCGGCGCCCGAGAACAAGGCGCTGGCGTGGGCGCTGATCCAGCTGCTCACGCTCGATGCGGCGATGCAGTTCGCGGCCTTCAAGTCGCAGGACGCCTTCCCCGCGCTGCTGGCCACGCACGATGACCCGTTCTTCGAGCAGCCGCTGCCCTTCCTCGGCGGCCAGCCGGCGCGCGCGCTGTGGCGCGATGCGGCGCGCCGCATCACCGCCACGCAGGTCCACAAGCAGACCAACTTCGCCGACGAAGTGATCGGCACCGAACTCGACAACGTGCTCGACCACGGCAAGGACATCGGCCGCGCGCTGGCCGACGCCCAGCGCCTGCTCGAGCGCCGCGCGCACCGCTGATCGCCATGCGCATGCCTTCCCAACTCCGCTTGTCGCCGCGCTGGGCGCCCTACGTGCTCATCAGCCCCTTCCTCGTGCTGTTCGCGGTCTTCGGCATCTTCCCGCTCGGCTTCTCGCTCTACCTCGCGTTCCAGTCCTGGGAGCCGACGAGTGGCCTGGGCGCGATGGAGTGGGTGGGCCTGGCCAACTTCGCCTTCGCGCTCGAAGACGAATGGTTCTGGAAGTCGCTCAAGAACACGCTGTGGCTGGCCTTGGCTTCGGGCGTGCCGCAGCACCTCGTCGCGATCCCGCTGGCGGTGTTCATCCACACCGCGTTCAAGCGGCTGCGCGACGGCGTCATCGGCGCCTACTTCCTGCCCTACATCACCTCCACGGTGGCCATCGCCATCATGTTCAGCTCGCTGTTCTCCACCGACTTCGGGCTCATCAACGCCGGCCTGCACGCGATGTTCGGCGGCGACAACATCGACTGGCTCGGCAAGGCCGAGCACATCAAGCCGGCGATCGCCTTCATCGTCTTCTGGCGCTACATCGGCTTCAACGTCGTGCTCTACCTGGCCGCGCTGCAGACGATCCCGAAGGATCTCTACGAAGCCGCGACGATGGACGGTGCCGGGCGCTGGCAGCAGTTCTGGTGCATCACGCTGCCGAGCCTGAAGCCGATGATCTACTTCGGCGTCACGCTGAGCGTGATCGGCGGGCTGCAACTGTTCGAGGAGCCCTTCATCCTGACTGGCGGCAAGGGTGGGCCCGACCAGGCGGCGATGACCTCGGCGGTGTACCTGTACCGCATGGCCTTCGACTTCAACGATTTCGGCGGCGCCAGCGCGATGTCGTGGCTGCTGTTCGTCGTCGTCGCGCTGCTGACCTGGCTGACGAACCGCGCTTTCCGCACGAGAAGGGGCGCCGCATGAGCCGTGACCGACTCGCGCCCTGGGCCGCCCACGCCGTCGTCGCCGTCGGCATGCTCATCATGCTGGCGCCGTTCTACTTCATGTTCGTGTTCGCCACGCAATCGCGCACCGAGATCTTCAACCTGCCGCCGCCGCTGTGGTTCGGCGACGACCTGCTGGCCAACCTGAAGATCCTCACCGAGCGCCTGCCGTTCTGGCGCAACCTGGGCTGGAGCCTGTACGTGGCCCTGGCTTCCACCGCGCTGACGCTGCTGTTCTGCTCGATGGCCGGCTACGCCTTTGCGCTCTTCGAGTTCCGCTTCAAGAACGCGCTGTTCGCGCTGGTGATGGCGACCATGCTGCTGCCCAGCTTCATGAGCATGATCCCAACCTTCCTGATCATGGACGCGCTGGGCTGGATCGACCAGCACCGCGCGCTCTACATCCCCGGCGCGGCGAGCGCCTTCGGCATCTTCCTGATGCGCCAGTTCGCCGCCAGCGCGGTGCCGCGCGAGCTGGTCGAAGCCGCGCGCATGGACGGCTGCGGCGAGCTCGGCATCTACTGGCATGTGGTGCTGCCGCTGCTCAAGCCCGCGCTGGGCACGCTCGGCCTCATCAGCTTCATCGCCTCGTGGAACAACTTCATCGGGCCGCTGATCGTCATGCGCAGCCTCGACCACTACACGCTGCCGCTGGCGCTGCGCACCCTGCAAAGCCCCGTCAACACCGAGTGGGGCGCGCTGATGACCGGCTCGGCCATCGCCACGATCCCGCTTCTGATCCTGTTTGCCCTCTCGTCACGCCAACTCATCGCCGGCCTGACCGCCGGTGCCGTGAAGTAGCGCCGCACCGACCCCATGACCTCCACCACCGACATCCACCGCCGCTTCCCCGCCGACTTCGTCTGGGGCGTGGCCACCAGCGCGTTCCAGATCGAAGGTGCCTCGCGCGAAGACGGCAAGGGCGAATCGATCTGGGATCGCTTCTGCCGCGTGCCGGGCGCGATCGCCGATGCCAGCAACGGCGACATCGCCTGCGATCACTACCACCGGCTGGACAGCGACCTCGACCTGATCGCTTCGCTCGGCGTCGACGCGTACCGCTTCTCGGTCTCGTGGCCGCGGGTGCAGCCGCTGGGCAGCGGGGCGTGGAACGACAAGGGGCTGGCGTTCTACGAGCGCCTGGTCGATGGCCTGCGCGCGAGAGGCGTGCAGCCTTACCTGACACTCAACCACTGGGACTTGCCGCAGGCGCTGCAGGAGCGGGGCGGCTGGGCCGCGCGCGACACGGTGCACCGCTTCGTCGACTACGCGCGCGGCGTGCAGCGCCGGCTCGGCGACCGCCTGGCAGCGATCACGACGCACAACGAGCCCTGGGTCATCGCGGTGCTCGGCCACGAGAAGGGCGAGTTCGCGCCGGGCCTGAAGAGCCGCAAGACCTCGAACCAGGTTGCGCACCACCTGTTGCTGAGCCACGGCCTGGCCGTGCAGGCGCTGCGTGCCGACGGCGCGCGCGCTCGGCTCGGCATCGTCCTCAACCTCGGCCACACCGAGCCGGCCACCGACAGTGCCGCCGACCGCGAGTGCGCGCGCAGGGACGACCTGCGCGGCCGCTGCTGGTATACCGACCCGCTGTTCAAGGGTCGCTATCCGCAGGAAGTGTGGGCCGAACTCGGCGCCGACGCGCCCGAGGTGATGGCCGGCGACATGGCCCACATCGCCACGCCGATGGACTACCTGGGCGTCAACTACTACTCGCGCGTCGTGTCGAGCGCGGACGGGGCCTTCGACAAGACGGCGAGCGGCCTGGCGCTGACCGAGATGGGCTGGGAGATCTACCCGCGCGGCCTGACCGAGTTGCTGCTGACGCTGCACCGCGACTACAAGTTGCCGCCGGTCTTCATCACCGAGAACGGCGGCGCCTTCAAGGACCCGATGACCGGCGGCCGCGTGCACGACGCCGACCGCACCGAGTACCTACAGACCCACATCGCTGCGGTGGCCGAGGCCATGCAGCAGGGCGTGCCGATGGCCGGCTACATGGTCTGGAGCCTGATGGACAACTTCGAATGGTCCAGCGGCTACGCCAAGCGCTTCGGCATCGTGCATGTCGACTACGCGACGCAGCGGCGGACCCTGAAGGACAGCGCGCTGTGGTACCGCGACTTCCTTCGCTTGTGCCACGCGCACGGTAGCTGACATGGGCCAAGTCAGCCTGCAAGGTATCCACAAGCGCTACGGCGCGGTCGAAGTCATCAAAGGCATCGACCTCGACGTGCGCGACGGTGAGTTCCTCGTCTTCGTCGGCCCCTCGGGCTGCGGCAAATCGACGATGCTGCGCATGATCGCGGGGCTCGAGGACATAACAGCCGGCGACTTGCTGATCGACGGCCAGCGCGTCAACGACGTGCGGCCGGCCGAGCGCGGCGCGGCGATGGTGTTCCAGAGCTACGCCTTGTACCCGCACATGACGGTGGCCGAGAACATGGGCTTTGCGCTGCGCATGGCCGGCGTGCCACGGGGCGAACGCGACGCGCAGGTGCGGCGCGCGGCCGAGGTGTTGCGCATCACCGAACTGCTTGAGCGCTTGCCCAAGGAACTCTCCGGCGGCCAGCGCCAGCGCGTGGCGATCGGCCGCGCCATCGTGCGCAAACCCAAGGTCTTCCTGTTCGACGAGCCGCTGTCGAACCTCGACGCCGCGCTGCGCGTGAACATGCGCATCGAACTCTCGCGCCTGCACCAGGAGCTGGGCACGACGATGGTCTATGTCACGCACGACCAGGTCGAAGCGATGACGATGGGCGACCGCATCGCCGTCTTCAACCAGGGCCGCATCGAGCAGCTCGGCGCGCCGCTGGACTTGTACAACGCCCCGGCCAACGAATTCGTCGCCGGCTTTCTGGGTGCGCCGCGCATCAACCTGATCGATCGGCCGGCCGGCGCCGCCTCGGCCGCGCACCGCGCGCTGTGGGATCGCCTCGCGCCGTCGGCAGGCGCCGAGGTGCATCGCCTGGGCCTGCGTGCCGAGCACCTGCAGGTGGGCGCGGCCGGCGACGCCGTCGCGGCCACGCTCGAACTGGCCGAGCACCTGGGCGACACGTCGATCCTGCACCTGCGCGTCGAGGGCCTGTCCGAGCTGCTGCACGCCAAGGCCGGCCCGGGCCATAGCGACCTGGCCAGCGGCCAGGCCGTGGGACTGCGGCCCGACGCGGCGTGGACGCTGCGCTTCGACAGCGCCGGCCACCGACTGAACTGAAGGAGACCGAGCATGCGATCCCTGAACACGAAACGACTGATCGCCTTCGGCTGCCGCACGGCGTTTGCCGCCGGGGCGCTGTCGATGGCGGCAGCGGCCCCGGTGGCCCACGCCGCAACGCTCGCCGTGCCCGGCGGCTACCGGCTCGTGTGGTCCGACGAGTTCGACACCGACGGCCTGCCCGACCCGGCCAAGTGGGCCTACGACACCGGCATGAACAAGGCCGGCTGGCACAACCGCGAGCTGCAGTACTACGCCGGCCCCCGCTTGGAGAACGCCGCCGTCAAGGCCGGGCGTCTGGTCATCAGCGCACGCAAGGAGTCGCTGTCCTCCGCGCGCGACTGGGGCGGCCAGCGCTACACCTCGACGCGCCTCATCACCCAAGGCAAGCGCGACTGGACCTACGGCTTCTTCGAGATCCGCGCCAAGCTGCCCTGCGGCCAAGGCACCTGGCCGGCGATCTGGATGCTCAACCGCGACGTCGTCTGGCCGGCCGGCGGCGAGCTCGACATCATGGAGCACATCGGCCGCGAGCCGGGGCGCGTGTTCAGCACCGTGCACACCGCAGCCGGCCACGGCGGCAAGGGCTCGGGCGCGGCCAGGCAGGTGAGCGACGCCTGCACCGCCTTCCACGACTACCAGATGCACTGGACCGCGGAGACGATCCGCTTCGGCATCGACGGCGTGCCGCACTTCGAATACAGGAACCCGCGCCAGGGATCCGAGCGCTGGCCGTTCGACGCGCCGCAGTTCCTGATCCTCAACATCGCCGTCGGCGGCGACCTCGGCGGCGCAGTCGATGACGGCGTGTTCCCGGTGTCGATGGAAGTCGAGCACGTGCGCGTCTACCAGCCGCGCCAGCCCTGACATGACACCCCACAGGAGACTCCAATGTTGCTTCGTATCCTGCGACTGATCGCCCTGTTGCTGCTGTCCGGCGCCGCGAGCGCGCAGCAATGCCCGGCCAATGTGCCGGTGTTCGCCGACGAGTTCAACGGCACGGCGCTCGACCTCGCCAAATGGGAGGTCATGGTCGGCGACGGCTGCAGCTACGGCCTGTGCGGCTGGGGCAACAACGAATTGCAGTCCTACCAGGCGGCCAACGCCACGGTCGCCAACGGCCTGTTGACGATCACCGCGAAGAAGGAGCGCATCGGTTCGAAGAACTTCACCTCGGCGCGGCTGCGCACGCTCAACCTGGGCGGGCAGTGGCAGCACGGGCGTTTCGAGGCACGCATCAAGACCGTCACCGGCCGCGGCTTGTGGCCGGCGTTCTGGATGCTGCCCAACACCACGGTCGCCTGGCCGATCAGCGGCGAGATCGACATCCAGGAGTCGACCGGCCAGCGCGCGATGTTCAACTACGGAACGATCCACTACGGGCCGTCGAACAGCGCGCACCAGCAGCTCAGCACGCCCGTCTACACCCAGCCCGGAACGCTGGCCGACGACTTCCACGTCTATGCGGTGGAGTGGACGAGCAATCGCATCAGCTGGTTCATCGACAACGTGCTCTACGCCACGCGCACGCCGGCCGACATGGCCAACCCGGCGGACTGGACTTTCGAGAACTACGCCTACTACCTGATCCTCAATCTGGCGGTCGGCGGCAACCTCGGCGGCACGGTCGATGCCACGGCGCTGCCGCAATCGCTGCAGGTCGATTACGTGCGCGTGTACGGCACGCCGCAACCCTCATTCACCGGCAGCCTGATCGCCCAGCCCAACGCCGCGGCCACCTATGCCCTGGCCAACCCGGCCGGCAGCGGCGCCAGCTACGCCTGGATCTCGCCTACCGGCCAGACCTCCAACTCGAACAGCTTGACAGTGAACTGGGGCACGACGGGCGGCCCGGTGGTCGTGACCGTGTCCGACAGTTGCGGCACCTACACGCGCACGCTCAACGTCGCGGTCGCACCGGTGCTGGCCAACGCCGCGACGCTGGACGACTTCGAGCTCAAGCGCTCGCTGACCTACACGACGGTGTCGGGCACGCTCATCCAGGCCGCCGCCAACCCGGCGCCCAACATCGTCAACGGCAGCGCCGTCGTCGCCAGCTATGTGCGCAATGCGACACAGGTCTATGACGTGATCAGCGCCGCGACCGCGGCGATCCCCGACGCCTCGAGCTGGCTCAAGGGCACGCGAGCGTTTTACATGGACGTCTACACCGATGCGCCGGTCGGCACGACGTTTCTGGTGCAGCTCGAGAACGGCAGCGTGGCCACGCCGTCGAACTTTCCCGCCGGGCGGCATTCCAAATACATCGCGACCACCAGCGTGCGCAACGCTTGGCAGCGCCTGAAGTTCCTGCTGCAAGACCGCATCGATGACGCCACGTCCGATGCGGCCGTCAACCAGATCGTGCTGTTGCTCGCGCCGAACTCGCTGACCGGCAACACCTACTACCTCGACAACCTGTCGATCTACGCCGTGGCGACGGCGGCGGCGACCAGCACGCATGTCTCGGCGGTGAGCACCGGCACCGCGGCGGCCGGTGGCGGCAAGAAAGTCGCTACCGCCACCGTCACCGTGCTCGACAACAACAATGCGCCGGTTGCCGGCGCCACCGTGACCGGAAACTTCTCGGGCACCCTGGTGCAGACGAACGTGTCGGGCCTGACCGACGCCACCGGCAAGACCACGCTCAAGACCACGGCCAGTGCCAGCGGCACGCTGACGGTGAACTTTTGCGTCAGTGGCGTCAGCGCCGGCGCGCTGGTGTTCGACAAGGCCGGCAGCACCGGCGTGTGCCCGTAGCGCACCTGCGAGCGCTCACGGGCATACGCTGGCGCGCAGCAACCGGCATCAGGATGCCGCGTTCATGCGCTTCACCGCGGCGATCCACTTCTCGAAGGCCGCGATCTGCGCCGTGACGAGCTTGCGCGTCGTCTCGTCGCTGCCATGGCCCTGGGGATCGAACTTGGCGCCGGCGCCGCCGATGAAGATCTCGGGCTTGATCAGCACCATCGCGTTCAGGAACGGCATCGCCTTGCGCAGGTCGTACTGCACGTGCGCCGCCGACCGGGCCGTGCGAGGCGCTGAGGGTGGCCACCGGCTTGTGCGCGAAGGGCAGGTCGCCGCCGCGGCTGATCCAGTCGATGGCGTTCTTCAGGCCGCCGGGAATGCTGACGTTGTATGCGGGCGTGGCGATCAGCACGCCGTTGAAGAGCGGCAGCTCGCGCCACTCGACGGCCTCGATTCGCCCTAGCCCGAGAGCCTCAGGGTCGCAGGGTCTATAGGGTCTTGTGCGTGCCGTCGCACAGCGGCTTGTTGCCGCTCTGTTTGCAGCCGCAGAAGTAGACCGTCTGGCTCTGCGTGGCGCTGTACTTGATCGGCGTGAACGGCCCGCTCTTGTGCGAGCCGTCGCAGAAGGGTTGGTTCTTGCTGTTGCCGCAGGCGCACCACCAGTAGTCCTTGCCGGCTTCCACCGTGACGGGGAAGGGTGCTTTCTGGGCGATGTGGGGCAGCGTCATGGTCTGGGCCTCGCGTGGGCTGAGGCGGAGATTGTGAACCGCTACTTGTAGCTGCGCGCGTCTTCGATCACCTTGCCGTCGTTGGGCAATTGGCCGGGGTGCTTCCACGCGACTTCGCCGCGCAGCTTGGTGATGTCGCGCAGGCTTTGCGCCACGCGTTCGGCCAGGCCTTCGGGGGCGGCGGCTTGATCCAGCTCGGCATGCAGGGTCATGCGGTCGTTGGCCATCTCGCCTTCGACCACCAGGCGCGCGCG
>JANMSR010000009.1:0-13597 GCA_031389565.1 Burkholderiales bacterium | reverse complement strand
CGCGTTGGTCGCAGGGGGCGTCCCACCCGCAATCAGGCAGCGGGTATTTGCGAACGGAACAACGGCGCCGATGCGGGGGGAGACGCCTATGTCTCCGGTGACCACGCCGTCGGTACAGCTTACATTCGTGCCACCAAGCGTGCTACCTAGGATCGCGAAATCGGCCGCGCTGCCCAGTGACACCTGGGCCCATGCCGGGGCGGTGCCGCCAGCCAGCGTGGCGATCCCAAACAAACATGCATACAGGTACTTTTGACGGTGCTTCATGACGAAACTCCTATAGTCAGTTTTCTACGAAATAAAACAAACCCGTTCGGCCATGCATCGTGATTGGCTGGATCAGGATTCTGGTGTTGAGGTTCATGCCCCACGACGATGGCAGAAGTCGGGCTTCGATCAAAAAAATCAACCGCTTCTCAGACCATTTGTCGTAAGGGTGTTTATGCGCCGATTGCAGCCGATGCTTTGTGCGCTGCCGCACTTAGGGCGAAAGATAGTTGATCCTTCTGACTACGGATAGGCAACTCAGCCATCTGAGGCCAACCATTCTGCCGCGCTAAAGCGGGCCGTTCAGCAGCCGAGCGCCAGCGCCTGCACCGGCCGTTGGCTCGCGGCGTCGGTGACCACGAACACCACGCGCCGTGCCGCGCCGCCGCCGGCCGGCGGCAACGCGAGCGCCAGAGTTTTCGGCGCGCCGCGCGACACCCAGGCCTCGACCGGCTGGTACAGGGTCACCACATGGTCGTGCTTCAAAGTTTCGCCGGCGTTCTCGCCGGCACGCACACGGCTCGAGTGGCCGTCTTCGAGCACGGCCCAATAGCCGGCCAGGCGATCGACGCCGGGGCCGATGCTGGCGCTCACCGAATTGCCGTCGCGCTTCAGGGTCAGCGCCACCGTGCTCGCCGCCAAGCGCGCCGGTGACGTGCCGCTCCAGTGTCGCCAATCGCGGCCGTTCAGCACCACCTGCGGCGTGTAGACGTGGCTCGACCCGCTGGCCTGCTGCTGCAGGTGCTGGCGCTCGGTGGTGGCCGGGGTGGCAAAGCGGTCGGGCCAGCCCGGGCGGTCCCAGTAATTGACGTGAAAGGCCACGCGATCACGTCGTTGCGGCCCTTGAGTGTCGAGAGCCAGCGGCGGCGATGTCGACTTCGCGCCCGACGGTGACCTGTGGGTCTGCGAACTGACGGGCAAGGTGCGGGCGTTCTCGCCCGAGGCCCGGTCGCGCGACGTCGTCGCGGTGGCTTGCACCGCCGTGGTGGGCGGCCCACCGCCCCCACGTTGTCCGACGAGGCGCGAAGAGGGCGCCGCGTGGGGCCGGCTGGGGCCACCTGAAACGTACAAACCCGGAGTCGCTCGGCAAGCGTCGCTGCCTGCCAAGCGTGAAAGTCCGTATTGTTGGCGAGGGCCAAGGCACGCATTGTCGCGGCGCATCGTGGTCGGCTGGCGTGCCTGCCACCCAGGGTTCCTTTGCCAACCCATTCGCAGTTCGGAGTACGGGGTGCGGCCGTTGCGTCACCCGGCGCCTGTGGCGCGGTGCTTCGGAATGCGGCGCAGGCCTGCGTGTTGGACCGCGGGCGCCTGCCGACGATCGTGCCGCCACGGCCTGCCCAGTGCCGGTCCGTGGCAGTACGTTGCCACCGCGCTCCGCAGGCGGGACGCGGTTCCATTGTTCGAAGAACGAGGAGATGAAGATGTCCCTACTGATTGCGCTCACTATTTCCATCGGTCTGCTGGCCGTTGTGGCGACCTGGCTGTTCCTGGGCCCGCTGGCTGCGTTCAACCTGCAGATCTGGCAGGCGTTCGTGGCGTGGGCAAGCCACTTTCACAACGGCGGCAAGACCGATGGTTTGAAGAAGACCGTCATCTGCATGTCGTTCGGCGCCGTGGTCGGGATGGCGGCGGTGATGCTGGCCGGCCAGCTCGGCACCTTGGGCGCATTCGCGGCGCCGGTGGCCGTGGGCATCGGCGCGGCGGTGATCGTGCTGGCTGCGCACCTGCCGATCCTGTCGACCATCCCGTCGAGCGTGTATGGCTTCGCCACGGTGGCCGGGTTGATCCTGCTCGGCAAGGACATGTCGCCCGAAAAGGCGATCGTGCCGACGATCTTGTCGATCATCATCGGCGCCGGTTTCGGCTGGCTGTCCGAGTTCATCGGCGGCAAGCTCACGAAGCCGTCCTGAGCGTCGTGCCGTGCCACCTGCGGCCCGCGCCGCGCGTGGCACACTGCGCGCCCGATGACCGACACCGCCGCCCCCGAGACCGCCCGCGCGGCGGTCATCGGCGGTGGCCCGGCTGGCCTGATGGCCGCCGAGGTGCTGGTCGAGGCGGGCATCAGCGTCGACCTGTTCGACGCGATGCCCTCGGTGGGCCGCAAGTTCCTGCTCGCCGGCAAGGGCGGCCTGAACCTCACCCACGGCGAGCCGTTGCCGGCCTTCATCGAACGCTACGGCGAGCGCGTGCCGCAGGTTTCGCGCTGGCTCGAGACGCTGTCGCCGCAGGCGCTGCGCGACTGGGCGGCGGGGCTCGGTGTGGCCACCTTCGTCGGCAGCTCGGGCCGCGTCTTCCCGACCGACCTCAAGGCCGCGCCGCTGCTGCGCGCCTGGCTGCACCGGTT
Organism: Burkholderiales bacterium; assembly: GCA_031389565.1. Lineage (GTDB taxonomy): Bacteria > Pseudomonadota > Gammaproteobacteria > Burkholderiales > Burkholderiaceae_C > CADEEN01. The sequence continues at coordinate 10,986 of JANMSR010000009.1, read as the reverse complement.
GCGCGAGCGGGGTGTCGCCTTTCACATGCGCCACCGCTGGCTCGGTTGGGACGCGCACGGAGCGCTGCGCTTTGCCGCGGCGCAGGGCGAACGCCTCGTCAACGCCCCTGTGACAGTGCTCGCGCTCGGCGGCGCGAGCTGGCAGCGCCTGGGCTCGGACGGCGCCTGGGTGCCGTGGCTGCGCGAGCTGGGCGTCGACGTGGCGCCGCTGCGCCCAGCCAACTGCGGCTTCGAGATCGCCTGGAGCGCGCACCTGCGACTGCGCTTTGCCGGTGCGCCGATCAAGCCCGTGGCCTTGCGCTTCGAAGGCTTCGGGCCGACGTTCGAGCGGCAAGGCGAGTTCGTGCTCAGCGATTACGGCATCGAAGGCAGCCTGGTCTACGCCGCCAGCGCGCCCCTGCGCGATGCGATCGAGCGCGACGGCCAGGCCACGCTCACGCTCGACCTGTTGCCTGCCTTGGACGCCGTGCGTGTGGCTCGCGAGGTGGCGCACCCGCGCGGCTCGCGCAGCCAGTCCTCGCACCTGAAGAGCCGGCTGGGCCTGGCCGGCGCGAAGATGGCGCTGCTGCACGAGTTGCTGCCACGCGAGGCGCTGGCCGACGCGGCACGGCTGGCCGCGGCGATCAAGGCGCTGCCGCTCACGCTCACCGCCGCGCGGCCGATCGACCAAGCCATCAGCAGCGCCGGCGGCGTGCGCCTCGAAGCCCTGGACCAAGGCCTGATGCTGCGTCTGCGGCCCGGCGTTTTCTGCGCCGGCGAAATGCTCGATTGGGAAGCGCCCACCGGCGGTTACCTGCTGCAAGCCTCGATGGCCAGCGCGCGCGTTGCAGGGCAGGGCGCGCGGCTGTGGCTGCAAGGCCTGGCCGACTGAGCGTCCGCGCCACGGTGCTTGCTGTCCCTGCCGGTGACAGCGGCGCCTTGCTGTGTGTGCTGCCGTACAGACGATCCCCGGCAATTGAGGCAGCGTTGCAGCCGTTGTGCGGCAGCGCCCGGCGCGGCGCGTATTGACACCCAACAAGCAGGCTTGCTGGACTGCAGCGATCCCCCTTCTTTGCGGGATTGCCGATGCGGTAACCGTGTGTTGATATGTGTCCGGAGTCCAGCGTCCTCGACGAGTGCGACGCCTCATTGGTCGATGATCGAAAACCTCAAAGGAGCCCAGGAAATGAACAACCCAAGACGCGTCGCGATCCTGTCGAGCGCCGTGATCGGCGCGCTGTTCGGCGCGTCGTCGGCGTTTGCGGCACCCATACTGGGTTCGGCTTTGAAGAGCTTTGCGGTCCTGGGCGCCACGGGGGTGACCAATGTCGCCACGAGCACCATTGACGGAAATCTGGGTTCCTCCCCCAATCCCTCGGTCGGCGGGGGCTACGTTTTCACTTCTGGATCATTGCAGCCAAATACCGCACTGGCGCAGCAGGCTCAGCTTGATCTCGACGCTGCGATTCTTGCTGTGAATGCCGGTGCGGCCCCTGCCGCCAACGTCATTCTCGCTGGGCCTGGGAACCTGGACGTGTATCAGGCTGCCAATGGCGGTTCTATCGCTCCGGGCACCTATGACGTCGGCGCAGGGGCATCGAATTTGCTGTTAGGTATCACTCTTGACGGCGGGGGCAGCAACACCGCGGTATGGCGTTTTCGGTTCTCGAGCACGTTCATCATGTCGGAGAACTCGAACGTCAACGTGATCGATGTCGGTGACGGCTCGGGTGTCGGCATCTATTGGTCTGTCGGCAGTGACGCGACGCTCGACGGCGCTACGCTCGTCGGAAATGTCCTCGCCAGACAACTCATCAGCAGTAACGGCGGCCTGACACTCGGTTGCGGCAGACTCGCGTCGGCCGAGGCGCAAGTGACATTGATTAAGGACACCATCTCCATCGGCTGCGCGGGCATGGATGCCACGGACGGTACCGGCGCGGGTAGCAATGTCGGGAACAGCGGCGGCTTTGACCAAGGCCTCGGTGCTGGGCCGAGTGGCGTCCCGGAGCCCGGCACACTTCTGCTCGCCGGCTTCGGTCTGGCGGGTTTGTTGGCCTCCAGAAGAAGGCCAACTCCCGTCGCTTGACCGTCTGCGCAGGCACCCGTTGTGGGTGCCTGCCCGCATTGTCGGCCAGCGCCGACGAGTTGGGCCCGGCTGCTCAGACGCGTCGTCGATCCAGCCCCTGAGCATGTAGACGAGTTGGCAGCTCGTCTTGTGCAGGTACGGCTGGCACTCGCACAGCGAACGCTGCCCGCGCTCGAAGCGGGTGCCCCGAGGTGCGACGCAACCAGGCCTTGTCGGCGGATGGATCACACGCACGCACGGCGTGCGGGCGCAAAGTCATCACGGCTTGACCGGCTGCGGCTTCTTTTGCGTGAGGCTCGCGCGACACTTCTCGCGTGCCTGCTCGGACGACTGGGCCTCGCAACGCGCCACCGAGTCGTCGATGCCGACAGACGACGCGGCGGTGCCACGCCGGGCCGCGGCGCGCTCTGCCTTCGTCGGCGGCGCGGTCTTGCGCAAGGGAATGACGATCTGCGGCGTCACCCGCTCTTCGGGCCGCAAGTCGCCCGGCGTGGAAGCACTGTCGCGCAGGTCGGTCGGCGACTGCAATCGAGGGCCGGGTTTTGTCGCCAGCGGCGCCGAAGCAGGTGCACTCGGGGGCGGCGCGGCCGTCTGCGCCATCGCCGACAGCATTGCAAGGGCCAGCGCCACAGCGGCCATCGGGGGCAAGCAGCGAAACAGCATGGGCATTCCTTTTTGCCGCTGCCGATTCACGAGGCAGGCTGATGAGGTGACGGGGCTTGTCTCTGACATGCAGCCGCTCCATTGTTCGCGGCAGGGCGCGCGGGTCTGTGCGTTGCCGAACGGAGCGCGACGCTGTCAACGCCGCTGCGGGCTGAGGCTTCGGGCGCCGACGCTCAAGCTTCACGCCGCCCAACCAGTACCTGCAGAGGCCCAGCCGAGGGTCTGCAGGTCGGCAGGTCGACAGCGTGAGCTTCACTCGTCGTGATGCTTGCCGTGCAGGCCCGACAGCGGTGGGATGCGGGCGCGGATCTTCGCCACCGTGTGGCGTTTCACGTCGGCCGCCCACTGGGCATCCACCGGTTGCGGCAAGCCGAACAGGCGCAGGTCGAGCGCCAGGTTGGTGACGTAAATGAACTCGCCATGCCGCACCAAACTGGCCGGGAACAGCAAACCCTTGGGCGCACCCTGCCTATCGATGCCGTTGAAGTCCCCGAGCTTGGCGATCACGCGCCCCGTCGGATTGATGACGACGATTTCATCGGCCTGGTTGGCCGCGACCCACAGGTTGTCGTCGTCGTCGATGAGCAGTCCGTCGGCACCGTTGACGCTGTTGACGAACACTGCCGGTGCACCCGGCACGCCCGCGCTCAGTGGGATCTTCACCACCGTGTCGTTGCCGGTGTTGGTGACGAACAGGGCTGAACGGTCGCGATTGAAGGCCAAGCCGTTGGCGCCGAACGGCGGCACGCCGGTGGTCCGCAGCAAGGGGCTCGTGACCCAGTTGCTCACCGCACCGCCGGCGGGCCCGGTGCGCCAGATCGTGCCCTGGAACGAGTCGGAGATGTAGACGTTGCCGGCATCGTCGAACCTCAGCACGTTGGGACCGGCGTTGGCCCCACCGGGGATGGTGGCGAACACGGTGGCGGCGCCGTTGGCCGGATTGACGTTGAGGATCTGCTTGTTGCCGAAGTCGATCACGAGCAGGGCGCCGGTGGTCGGATGGAATGCGAGGTCGAGCAGCAGGGCGGACGAGCCCGCGATGTCGACCTGCCACAGCAGGTGCCCGTGTTTGCCGAAGACGAACAACTGGCCCACGCCGCTCGGCGTGCCGCCGACGGCAAACGTGGTCACGTAGACCCGGCCCGAGGCGTCGACGGTGATGCCTTCAGGGTTGTTCGCGCCGGCCGGCAGCGTGGCAAACGTCGTGGCCGGTGCGCGATCCCACGCCTGCGCCCACTGCGCCGCAGCGGTCAGCAGCACAACGCCAAGCGCTCGCTTCCAGTTCCTGTGCATGACTTGTCCTCGCTGAAGAATGAAGAGTACGGTGCCGGCCACGAACAACGAACCTCGGCGCACGACGCCGATGCTTGCGATCCAGCGGACCGCTATCAAGGCACGCTGCGGCTTATTTTGTAAATCGTGCCGTCGGTGACGGAGACGACGTAGAGGTTGCCGTCGGGGCCCTGCTCGATGCTCGGCGTGGTGCCGAAGCCCTTGCCGATCAACAGGGTCTCGCTCTCGGTGCCGTCGAACTTCTGCGCACGAAACAGGTTGTCCGCGACGCGGTCGGCCAGCCGTGGATCGGCGCTGGTGTCGACATTCAGGCGATCGGCCGTGAGCTTGAAGCGATACAGGCTGCCGCCGTTGGCACCGACTTGCCCGAAGGCGCGCGCCGAGCCGACCCACAGCGTGCCATCGTATTCGGCGCCCAATGCCGTGCCCGTCACAAATGTCGCTCCCGCGGGGCCGGTCTCGTAGCGCCAACTCAACTCGGGATCCTTGTAGATGGCACCAGGCAGCATGAACAGCCTGGACAGGGCCACGCTGGCGCCGTACGCCGCGCGCGTGGGCGGATAGCGAACCTGCTGGAGGGCACGGCCGAACTGGGTCGTTTCGATGAACTTCCAGTCGGACACGCGGCTGGAAGGGCCAGCGAACTGGATCCAGCCGCCATTCATCCCGGGCACGACGCGGTTCAACTCAGCATAGGCATCGTCGGCGTTCTCGGTCTCCCACAAGGCGCCCGAGATCGGGTCGAAGGCCATGCCGAAGCCATTGCGGTGTCCGTAGGAAAAGACTTTCTGCAGGTTGCTGCCCACCTCGCCACCGAGGGCCGCGCCGGAAGCGAAGAAGGGGTTGTCGGCCGGCGTCGTGCCGTCGTCATTGAGGCGCACGATCACGCCTGACAGGTGGGCGTTATCGGGCGCAGGCCCGCCAAAGGTGTCGTCCACGCGCGGTGCGGTCAGGAACGGGCCGTTGGCCAGGTTCTGCATCCAGCCGCGCCGGCCCTGGTCGCCCATGAAGACATAGAGCTTGCCGTCGGGACCGAAACGCAGCACGCCGCCGTTGTGGTTGCCGTTCTCGTTGGCGTTGTTCGTGCCGGGATGCCCGGGCACGGCGACGTTGTCGGTCTGACGCGACCGCAGCCGAATGACATTGCGGTCGAAGACGAGCGAGCTGCCATCCCAGGCGAAGCGATCAACGCGGTTGCCCAGCAGGGGCACATCGGCGACGGCGGTCGAATCGGCACCGGTCGAGCTTTCGGTCCAGAACACGTAGGCGATCGCGGTGGCCGGGAAGTTCGGATGCAGAGCCATGCTCAACAGCCCGCGCTCAGAGTTCGAGTTCACCGCCAGGTCGAGCACGGGAGTGGTCTGCACCACGCCGCCGGTCACGCGCTTGATCTGGCCAGACGCCTTCTCGAGCACCAGGAAGTCGTTGGCCGAGCCCAGGAAGACGATGCCGATCGGCTGCGTGATCCCGGCGTTCAGCACCGTGGTGACCTGAAGGTTCGGATCGAGGATCTCGACCGGTATCGTGTCGGCCCGGGTCGCGACGGGCAGGCCGAGCGCGGCGCCGAGCAGGGCGGCGGCGGCCAAGGCGCGATTTCCGCGCCGACGAACCAGGCCAACACCCTGAGCGGCAAACAGCGCGGCCAGGCCAGCGGCGAGCAACAGTCCCGATGCGGGCTCCGGTACCGCACTGACCGCACTGATCTGCACATTGTCGACACCCATCTGAAACTGTGCGAGGTTGTCGGTCTCGGCGAACCGCAGCCGTAGGTTTTGTCCGCTGTGCGCGGCCAGCAGGGCGCTGATGTCCGACGTGATCGTGGTGTAGCCGCTGACCAGGGCGTCGCCGACTTGCGTCTGGTACAGGGTCAGCAGGACGTCCGCGGCCGCGACACTGAACGGGTCGGCGCCGGCCGCGAGGATATCGACTCGCGCCTGCTGATTTATGGCGGGTGTGCTGAAGTCCAGGAAGGCAGGCGTGGCGAAACGGTCCGACCGGTTGCCGATGAAAAGATCGAAGCTCAGCGTCGCGTTGGCCGCCGAGGCCACGAAGTCCTGGTACAGCACATGCGATCCCGGGCCACCCGCATCGGTCATCGCGGCGAAGCTCCCTTGGGGCGGCGCGGGAACGGGATCGCCATTCACGGGGCTGACAACTCCGCTCTGCAAGAAAAACGTCCCGTCACTGCCAAGCTGGTCAGCAACAATCCATGATGCGAACCCCGACTCGAAGCCGCCGTTGTTGATGACCGGCGCTGCCTGCACCAACGGCACCGCAGCCAAGCCGAGCGTTGCAGCGACCATGATCACAGCGGACTGGAGTGATGATTTCATGAGCAAGCTCTCCTGCAACGGCGGTTCCGACCGTGGCAATTTTGTTCCCAACCGGATCGGACGCGGCAAGAGATTCGGCCATGAACCCCCACGAATAGATGTCGATGCGGTCATGTACGGTACGCGCGCGAGATGCTTCCGACCAGGCTATGAATAGTCTGCAAGAGCCAGCGCGGCGATCACTGCGGCGCCTCGAGCCGTCGCGCAGGTACGGCGCGTGAGCCGGGCGTTCAAGCCTTCCACGCCGCCCACGCCAGGCACAGCCAGGCCGCGAGCCAGGCCACGCCGCCGATGGGCGTGACGGCGCCCAACCAGCGTGTGCCGGTCAGGGCCAGTGCGTAGAGGCTGCCCGAGAAGATCACGGTGCCGGCCACGAACAACCAGCCGCTGGCGGTGACTGCGCCGCCCGGCCAGCGCGTGCAGGCCCAGCCGACGGCCAGCAAGGCCAAGGCGTGGGCCATCTGGTAGCGCACGCCGACTTCGAAGGCGGCCAGCAGGTCGGCATCCAGACGCGCCTTGAGCGCGTGGGCGCCGAAGGCGCCGAGCGCCACCGCGAGGAATGCGCTGAGGCTGCCGAGCGTGAAGAAGAGCCTGTCCATGCCGGCGATTTCTCGTCACCGGGTGGGAGCCGTCGCTCGAATGCGGAACGCCTTGCCGATCAATGTCAGCGCCTCGGGGCCGTCCCACTCTTTGGCACCGTAGATCTTGTCGACCACCCGGCCGTTGGCGTCGACCAGCACGGTCAGCGGCAGGTGCGTGGCCCCCAGCATGTTCTCCATCACCAGTTTGCGATCGATGAAATGGTTGATCGTGGCGTTGGTGCTCTTCAACAGCCCCTGCGCTTTCTCGGGATAGTCGTCAGTCGAAATGCCGATCACCGCAAACTGCGCTGCATGGTTCTGCCATGCGAGCCTTTCCAACGACGCCATTTCCTGCCGGCAGGGAGCGCACCAACTGGCCCAGACGTTGATGATCAGTGGCCGGCCCCGAAACTCTGAGAGCCTTCGGGCCGGGCCGTTGAGGCCGACCAGGGCTGCATCGCGAAGCGTTTCCCCGATCTCGACTTCTCCGGGCGTTTTCGCGATTGCAAGGGTCGTGACAGCGGCAAGCCCCAGGAGCAGCGCTGAAAAAACGATCCGCAACAGGCGCAACCAAGCTTGGCGACTCAAAGCATGCGACTCCACGCGGAGGCCGCGATTGGCATTGATGGGGAGCAAATGAACCTCCTGCCTCACTCGTCGCTCGTTGATCGAATCGCCGCGCCATCGCGCCACCGCGTCTCGCAGCGATCCGTCGCCGCTCATTGCCGCGCCCACCCCGGCGCCCGCTTGTCGATGAACGCCTGCACGCCTTCGAGCGCCGCCTCGTCCATCATGTTGCAGGCCATCGTGCGGCCGGCGTCGTCGTAGGCCTCGGCGATCGGCTTCTCGAGTTGGCGATAGAACAGTGCCTTGCCGGCGGCGATGGCGACAGCGGGCTTGGCGACGATGCTGGCCAGCAGGCGCTCGACTTCGGCGTCGAGCTGGTCGGCCGCGGCCACGCGATTGACGAGCCCCTTGTCGCGCGCCTGCTCGGCGCTGATGAACTCGCCGGTGACGAGCATCTCGAAGGCCGCCTTGCGGCCGAGGTTGCGCGACAGGGCCACGCTCGGCGTCGAGCAGAACAGGCCGAGGTTGACGCCGCTGACGGCGAACTTCGCGTCGCTGGCGGCCACCGCCAGGTCGCACATCGCCACCAGTTGGCAGCCCGCCGCCGTGGCCATGCCGTGCACGCGCGCGATCACCGGCACGGGCAGGCGCAGGACGGTCAGCATCATCCGCGTGCACTGTGCGAACAGGCGCTCGTAGTAGGCCAGCGACGGTTCGGCGCGCATCTCCTTGAGGTCATGTCCGGCGCAAAAGGCGCGGCCGGCGGCAGCGATGACGACGACGCGCGCGGCGGTGTCGGCCGCCGCACGGTCCAGCTCGGCCTGCAGCGCTTCGAGCAGCGCTTCGGACAGCGCATTGAAGGCCTGCGGCCGGTTCAGCGTGAGGGTGACGACGCCGCGCGCATCCTGTTCGCGCAGCACCAGGGGTTCGTGGGTCATGGTTGCATGCTCCTCATTCGATGGCGGACGACGACTTGGCGCGTTCGCGCAACTGGAACTTCTGGATCTTGCCGGTCGAGGTTTTCGGGATAGCCTCGAAGCGCACGTCGCGCGGCACCTTGTAGCCGGCCAGCAGGCCCTTGCAGTGGGCGATCAGCTCGGCCGCGGTCACGGTCGAGCCGGGCTGGGTCTCGACGTAGGCCACCGGGGTCTCGCCCCACTTCGGGTCGGGCCGCGCCACCACTGCGCAGGCCAGCACGGCGGGGTGGCGGTACAGCGCGTCTTCGACCTCGAGCGAGCTGATGTTCTCGCCGCCGCTGATGATGATGTCCTTGCTGCGGTCCTTGATCTTCACGTAGCGGTCGGGCTCCATCACCGCCAGGTCGCCGGTGTGGAACCAGCCGCCTTCGAAGGCCTTGGCGGTGGACGCCGGGTTCTTCAGGTAGCCCTTCATCACGATGTTGCCGCGGAACATGATCTCGCCCATGGTCTGGCCGTCGGCCGGCGTCTCGGCCATCGTTTCCGGGTCGAGCACGGTCATGCCTTCCTGCAGCATGTAGCGCGTGCCCTGGCGGCCGTTCAGGCGCGTCTGCTCCGACAGGTTCTCTCTGGCCCAGGCTGGCCGCTTCACCGCCACCGCGGCCGGGCCGTAGACCTCGGTCAGGCCGTACACATGCGTGATGTCGAAGCCGATCCTGACCATGCCCTCGATCATCGCGGCCGGCGGCGCGGCGCCGGCCACCAGGCCGCGCACGTTCTGCGTGATCCCGTTTCGCATCTCGGCGGGCGCCGCGATCAGCAGGTTGTGCACGATCGGCGCGGCGCAGTAGTGGTCCACGCCATGCTCGCGCATCGCGGCCAGGATCGACGGCGCGTCGACGCGGCGCAGGCAGACGTGGGTGCCGCCGAGCATCGCCACCGTCCAGGGAAAGCACCAGCCGTTGCAGTGGAACATCGGCAGCGTCCACAGGTAGGTCGGGAAGTGCGGCATGGTCCAGGTGGCGGCGTTGCACACCGCGTTGAGGTACGCGCCGCGGTGGTGGGTGACGACGCCCTTGGGGTCGCCGGTGGTGCCGCTGGTGTAGCTCACCGCGATGGCGTCCCACTCGTCGGCCGGGCCGTCCAGGCGCGGCAGCGGTGCGTGCGCGGCGAGCAGGGCCTCGTACTCGTGCGCGCCCAGGCGCTCGCCGGGGCCGGTGTATTCGTTGTCGGCCACGTCGATGACGATCGGCGTGCGGCCATGCTCGCTCTTCAACAGCCGCAGTGCCTCGGCCATCACCGGCGCGAACTCGCGGTCGGTGATCAGCACCTGCGCCTCGCAGTGGTTCATCTGCCAGGCCAGCAGCGGCGCATCCAGGCGCGTGTTCAACGTGTTGAGCACGGCGTTCAGGGCGGGCACCGCGTAATGCGCCTCGACCATCTCGGGTGTGTTGGGCAGCATCACGCTCACCGTGCTGCCGCGGCCCACGCCCAGCGCGCGCAGCGCGGCGGCCAGCCGGGCCGAACGCTCGCGCACCTGCGCCCAGGTGGTGCGGCGCGCGCCATGCACCACGGCGGGCAGGTCGCCAAACACTTCAGCGCTGCGCTCGACGAAACTCACCGGGCTCATGGCCACGAAGTTGGCCGCGTTGCGGTCAAGGTGCTGTTCGTAGATGTTCATCGACGTGTCTCCGGTGGGCCAGCGCTGCGCCATGCGCGGGCGCAATACACCAGCATAGCTTCGACCATGCTGTTGCGGGGTGAGGCCCTGATTGACGTGGCCAGCGGCAGTAAAGATACTGGGCCGCTACGCCTACCTGACCCGAGGAGATCGAGATGCGCAGACACTTCACGGCACTCATGTGGGCCGCGCTTTGCGGGGCCCCGGCGTGGGCTGACGATGCGCCGCAGATTCCTCAGGACGGCAGTTTCTCCACCCTGGTCACGCTGCCCTTGGTGATCGAAGGCCTCACCGGCGACGGCAGCGGCAACCTGTACACGACCGGCCGCAACGCCGGCGCCGGCGTCGACTGCCCGGTGTGGCGCATCGCTCTGGCCAGCGTCACGCCGGTCGTCGTCGGAAGGGTGCCGCCCCCCAGCGCCACAGGGCAGTGCAGCCCCTCGGGCATTGCGTTCGGCGCGAACGGCATGCTGTTCATTTCCGAGGCCGACAAGGTCTACGTCGTCAGCCCCGACGCTGCCAGCCCGGCGCTCGCGTCGGTGTACGCCAGCGGCGTGCCCGGCACGAACGGGCTGGCGTTCGACCGTCACGGCAACCTCTGGACGGGAGACGGCACAACCGGTCTGGGCCGCGTCTGGAAGATTGCGCCGGGCGGCGCGGTCAGCGAAGTGTTTCGCATCCAGCCGATGGCCAACCCGGCGGGCGTCGGACGCAGCGCGCTGACCCTGCCCGGAAGCAACCCGCAGCCCCTGGTCGCCAACGGCGTGGCGTTCGACCCCGATGGCGACATGCTCGTCGCCGACACCGCACGCGGAGCCCTCTGGAAAGTCGAATTCGATCGCCACGGCAATCTGAAGAGCCCGACCGGCTGCGACACCACGTT
>JANMSR010000002.1:0-8029 GCA_031389565.1 Burkholderiales bacterium | reverse complement strand
TGCCGCCGCACACGGTCCTGAAAACATCCAGCGGCAAGATTCGTCGCGCGGCCAGCCGCGAGCTGTACGAAAACGGTGGCGCTTCGGCCTCGCAGCCGGCGCCGTGGCGGCAGATCGCGCGGTTTGCATGGCAGGCGATGCTGCCACAACTACGGCGCGCCGGGCGCGTCGGTGCGGAGGTGGCCTACGCTGCATATCTCTGGCTGCTGTTCTGGATGCTCGCGCCCATCACGTGGGCGCTGGCCGCAGTGCTGCCCAAACCGTCCTGGAGCTGGGCCCTGAGTCACCATGCGGCCCGGCTCTTCTTACGTCTGTCCGGCCTCCCGTTTGCGGTCGAGGGGCTCGAGAATCTGCCGCGTGAGGCAACCTGTGTGGTCGTGGCGAACCACGCGAGCTATCTGGATGGAATCACGCTGGTCGCCACATTGCCGCGCCATTTCCGCTTTGTCGCCAAGCGTGCGCTTGCGGAACAGTACATCCCACGGGTGTACTTGCAAGGTCTCGGCGCCATTTTTGTAGACCGCGACGACGCGCAGCGCGGCGCGGAGGACGCCGCGCGGGTGACGCGCAGCGTTTGCGCCGGCGCCGCCATGTTGTTCTTTCCGGAAGGAACGTTCCGGCGCATGCCAGGCTTGTTGCCGTTCCATGCGGGCGCGTTCTCTGCGGCAGCGCAGGCCGGCGTGCCTGTGGTGCCGGTGACCATCCGCGGCACGCGCTCCGTGCTGCGCGACGGCCAGTGGTTCCCGCGCCGCCTGCCGATCAGCGTGTTGGTCAGTGCCCCGATCCGACCCGATGGTGACGACTGGTCAGCGTCGATCCGGCTGCGCGACGCCGTGCGCGCGGAGATCCTGAAGCACTGCGCAGAGCCGGATGCCGACGATGAAAGCCGCCTGCATTGGTCCTAGATTGAAGGAACTCGAGCCATGCCAAAGCTGTTGTGGGTCGCGTTGCCGCTGCTCCTGGCGGCAGGGCTGATAGCGACGCAGGCGCTGCGGCGACAGCCACTGTCGCGCCACGCCGTGAACATCTGGTCCAGCGTGCTCCTGCTCGCCTACGTGCTCACGACCGCGGGGCTCGGCATCTTCTGGGTTGCGAACCAGCAGCTGCCCGTGTTCGACTGGCACTACCTGTTCGGTTACGGCACGGTGCTGCTGGTGGCGCTGCACCTGGCGTTCAACTTCCGCACCGTGTGGCGCTACCTCGTGCGGCCCGGCATCGCCCCGGCCGCAACGGGTGCGGATGCCGCGCCCGGGCGCCGTGGAGCGCTCGGCGCGCTCGGCCTGCTGGCGGCGATCGGCGCGGCCTTTGCGCTGGGCATGCGCCATGGGCGCAGCGAGCTGCGGGTCGATTGGGGGCGGCAAGGCGCCACCGATGTCCCGCCCGATCCGGCCGCAGCCGGGCTAGCGCTGGTGGAGCGCTTTCACGCCTTCTCGTCGCACTCGCGTGAAGGGGTGCTGCTGCGCGCACCGGGCGTCGACTGGGGAGACCCGCCGCCCGCCTTCAAGCGCTACGCGGGCGCGCCGAGGCTTGCGCTGCCCGCACCCGGCGCGACGCCGGGGACACCGTTCGACCTGGCGGCGCTGGGCGCGGCGCTCTGGCACACGACCGGCGTGACTGCCTCGCGCGGCGGCCTCAAGCTGCGCGCGTCGCCCTCCTCGGGGGCGCTGTTCTCCACCGAGCTGTACGTGGCCTCGCGTGCGGTGCGCGGCCTCGCGCCCGGGCTGTGGCACTACGACTCGCAGGCGCACGCGCTGGAGCGGCTTCAAGGCGTGGCACCCGACGACGCGGCGCTCGGGGCGCCCGGGGAGGCGGCGTTGTGCGACGCAGTGGCCGTCGTCGTCGTCACCGCCATCTTTGGCCGCACCGGCCACAAGTACCGCGATCGCACCTATCGCTACGTGCTCGCGGACCTGGGGCACGCGCTGGAGAACCTGCGGGTTGCCGCGGGCGCCGCCAGCGCGCAGGCACGGTTCGTCGCGGGCTTCGACGAGTCGCGGGCCGCCGCCACGCTGGGGGTCGACGAAGCCGAGGAGGGGGTGCTCGCCATGGCGGCGCTGCAGGTCGGGCATGCACCTTCGCGGCCATCGCTGTCGACGCCGCGCTGGCTGGGGCCGGGTTGGCCTGCGAAGCAGGCATCGCCGCTCGGCGTGACCGCCGCCGTGCACGCGGTGACTTCGCTGCGCACGGCAGTGCCATCCCCGGCGCCGGCTTCCACGCCGGTGCCGCATGCCGCCGCCTTGCCGCCGGGAGCGATTGCGCTTCCTCCGGCCACGGCGGCGAAGGCCGACATGCTCGACGTCATTGCAGCGCGCCGTTCGAAGCGCCGCTTCGCGACGACGCCGCTGCCGCTGGAGGCGCTGGCCGGTGCGCTGGTCGCGATGACGGCGCGCAGCGAGCCCATCTTGTCGACCGCCGTGCGGGTGGACGTCGTGATCCATGCCGTCGCCGGCATTCCACCGGGAGCCTACCGCTACGCGCCCGCACAGCATGCGCTGGTGCCGCGTCGCGTCCCGGCCGAGCTGCGCGCGGCGGCCCGGGCCGCCGCGCTCGGCCAGGACGTCATCGGCCACGCCGCGGCCGTCTTTGTCTTGTCGATGGATCGCGCCGTCTTTGCGGCCGACCCGATGGGCCCGGCTCGCGGCTACCGCCATGCGTTCCTCGAGGCGGGGCTCGTCGGCGAGCGAATCTACCTGGACGCCGTAGCGCGCGGGCTGGGGGTGTGCGCCGTCGGTGCGTTCTACGATGACGAGGCCTCGAAGCTGGTAGGCATCGATCCGGCGCGCGAGTGGGTCATCCACTTCGCGGCGCTGGGCGTTCCATCGGACTGATGGGCCCTGTTATGGAGCTGCGAACCCGAACCACCGCCTGAGCGTCTCGCCGGCACGACGCAGCGTTGCCTCGATCGTCACCCCCACGCGGTTCGGAAACTCGGCCTGTGGATCGATCCCGCGAAGACGGCGTCGTCAAGAACGAGACGCTGGGCAACCTCTCCCACTTGCCCGACGCACTGATCGACATCATTCGTCGATCGCTGCAGGGTGAGAGCTTCGTGCCGCTGGGGCAAGCCTTCGAGGTCGTGCGTTCGCGCGCGCATGGTCCTGCGCAGGCCGTCGCACTGACCCTGCAGCGCCTGGGCTTTGCCTCTGTGATTGCCTCCAATCCGTGCCGCGATCGCGATCTGGTGCTGGCGATGCTGGCCTCGCGCATCGTGGCCCCGCACACCAAGCTGGCCACCACGCGCTGGTGGCACACCACGACGCTGGCCGAGGACTTCGGCGTGGCCGACGCGAGCGAGGACGACCTCTATGCGGCGATGGACTGGCTGTTGGCGCGCCAGGGCGCGATCCAGAACAGGCTCGCCGTGCGCCACTTGAGCGCCGGCGGCTTTGTGCTGATCGCCGCGCACTACGGGTCGGTCAGCGTGGTCACGTTCGCCGTCGGCTCGACCTACCTGGCCCGGCTGGGCGAGGCCGTCGAAGGTTACATGACGGTGTTCCTCGTGCTGCTGGAGTTTCCGGCCCTGGTGATCGGCGTTCTGCTGGCCCGAGGTGGCCAGCACAACCTGGCCTGGGGACGGGTGTTGCGCGAGGTCTTTGCGGGCAAGAGCCTCGTGCTGCTGCTCGGCGGGCTGGCCATCGGCTGGGTCGCCGGCCCCGGCGGCATCGCGCCGCTCGACCGGGTGTTCTTCGACCTGTTCAAGGGCTTGCTCGCGTTCTTCCTGCTCGAGATGGGGCTGGTTGCCGCCAGCCGTTTCGGCGATCTGCGCCGTGCGGGTGTCTTCCTGATCGCGTTTGCCACCCTGATGCCGCTGGCGGCTGCGGGCCTGGGCTTGATCACCGGCCTGCTGCTCGGGCTGTCCGTCGGCGGCATCACGCTGCTGGCCACCCTGTACGCGAGCGCCTCCTACATCGCTGCGCCGGCGGCCATGCGCATTGCCGTGCCCGAGGCCAACCCGGCGCTTTCGATCGGCGCGGCGTTGGGCATCACCTTCCCTTTCAACCTGATCGTGGGTATCCCGCTGTACCACCGGCTCGCCCAGACTCTCCATCACGCCGGAGCCTGATGCCATGGAACTGACCGCTCGCAAGCTGCTGACGATCGTGACCGAGGCCGCCCTGGAGGACTTGCTCGCACGCGACCTTGAGGCCCTCGGTGCACGCGGCTACACGATCACCGACGCGCGCGGCAAGGGCAGCCGCGGGAAACGCGACGCCACCTGGGCGCCGCACGCCAACATCCGCATCGAGGTGCTGTGTGCCGCCGATACCGCCCGCGCCATCTGCACCGCACTGCGCGAGCGCTACTACGACAACTACTCCATGGTGATGTACATCGGTGACGTCGACGTGCTGCGCCCGGAGAAGTTCTGACCCGGGAAGCATCCGCCGAAGCCCACGATGCGAATCGCCACCAAAGGGCAACTGGCCGTGACACGATGCTCGATCTGGCCCTTCGATCCGACCGCGGGCCCGTTGCGCTGTCGACCATCGGTGCGCGGGGTCGTGCCTGGAGCTGCTGTTCGCCAGGCTGCGCTGGCAAGGTCTCGTACGCAGTAGGCGCGTGACAAAGAAGGCCCCGGCCTGATGCAGCGCGTACAGCCGCGCGAAGGCCCTCGCGCGCAACTGCTCGGCGCGTGTCGTTCACCGGACAGTAGTGACAGGCCCTGCGCCGTCAACGAACGCGCATCGTCGCCAGCAGGCGCAACACTTCGGTGGCCGTCGCGTCAGGGTGCTCCATCGGGAACAGGTGGGTGCCGGCGGTCCAGACGAAGCGTTCGCCGGCCATCCGGCGTGTCGCCTCGACGCCGGCTTGGCGCGACTCCACCGACTGCTGGCCGCCGATGAAGGCCAGCGGGCATTGCAACGGGTGGCGGCGCAGCACGCTCGCCATGTGGTGCGGCAGCGTGTTGTAGATTCGGGTTTCGACCGCGCGGTCGAAGCCCAGTACGGTTTGGCCGCCGTGCCGCACGAAGCCGCTCTCCACGTAGTCCTCGAGCACGCGCGGATCCCAGCGCGCGAATGCGCTCTTCTTCGCGAAGTGCTCGCGCACCGCGGCCAACGACGGCCACGCCTGGCGCCGCCGGCTGGCCACGCGCCCCGGGGCCGCGCGCTGGATCAGGCCGGTCGCCTTGGCCACGTGCAGGCTGTGCGCGCGCCAGCCGGCGATGATCGGCGCATCGAGCAAGACCAGCCCGCAGGCCAGATCCGGCCGCTTGCTGGCGGCCAGCACGCAGAGCATGCCGCCGAGCGAATGGCCGACCAGGTACGCCGGGCCGCCCACCTCGGCGTCGATGAAGGCGATCAGCTCGTCGCGCAGGTGCGGCCAGTTGCTGGTGACCGGCCAGGCCGCGTCGTGGCCGAATTTGTCGATCGCGTGAACCTGATAGCCACGCGCGCGCCAGGCCTCGAACAGCAGGCGGTACACACCGGCCGGAAAGCCGTTGGCGTGGGCAAAGACGATGGCACCGGCCTCAGCGGCCGGGCCCTTGCGGCGCCCCATCAGACGATTTTCTCGTCCGGCGTGGTGATCTTCTTCATCGGCTCAAAGCGCCCCGAGGGCGCGCGCAACGGGTGCGCCGCTGCGCCGCCGTCTGTCACGTCCCATTGCGGGCTGTCGATGCCCTCGAACACCTCGCGCAGGCGCTGGCCCCAGGTGCTGCGGATCATCTGGAAGTACGGGTTGCGCTCGTCGATGCAGACGAAGTCGTCGCTTTGCAGCGCGCCGGCGCGGTAGACCAGCAGGTCCAGCGGCAGCCCGACCGAGAGGTTGGACTTGAGCGTCGAATCCATCGACACCAGGGCGCACTTGGCGGCTTCGTCGAGCGGCGTGGCGGGGGTGATCACGCGGTCGAGGATCGGCTTGCCATACTTGCTCTCACCGATCTGGAAGTAGGGCGTTTCGCGCGTGGCCTCGATGAAATTGCCCGGCGAATAGACCAGGAACAGTCGCATCGCCTCGTTGCCGATCTGGCCGCCGAGGATGAAGCTGGCGTTGAAGTCGATGCCGGATTGCTTCAGCGCTGCGCCGTCCTGCCGGTAGACGCGGCGTACCGCGCTGCCGAGGATGCGCGCGGCGTCGAACAGGCTGTCGCAGTTCCAGATCGTCAGCGCTTGGTGGCCTTCGCCGCCGTCGACCTTCTCGACCTGCAGGATCTCGCGCACCGATTGCGAGATCGACAGGTTGCCGCCCGACAGCAGCACCATGAAGCGCTCGCCCGGCCTCTCGTAGATCATCATCTTGCGAAAGCTGGCGATGTGGTCCAGGCCGGCATTGGTGCGCGAGTCTGAAAGGAACACGAGGCCGGCGTCGAGGCGGATGGCTACGCAATAGGTCATGGTGATGTTTTGCTGCTGAGTTGTTTGAGGCGGTACAGCGCGTCGAGTGCTTCGCGCGGGGTGAGCCGGTCGGGGTCGAGGTCGGCGAGTGCGTCGTCGATGGGCGAGGGCACTGCGGCGGCAACTGCCGGTGGCGCGGCGAACAGGTCGACTTGCAGATCCGCTGCGCGCTGATTCGCCTCCAGCGCCTCGAGCGCGTTGCGCGCCTGGCGTACCACGCCAGCCGGCATGCCCGCCAGCCGCGCCACCTGCACGCCGTAGCTGCGGCTCGCCGGGCCGGGCTGCACCTCGTGCAGGAAGACGATGTCGTGGCTGCCGCTCTCGACCGCCGAGACATGCATGTTCACCGCGCCGCTGTGCTTTTCGGGGAAGCTCGTCAGCTCGAAATAGTGGGTCGCGAACAGCGTGAACGAGCCGCTCTTGTCGTGCAGGTGGCTGGCGATGGCGCCGGCCAACGCCAGGCCGTCGAAGGTCGAGGTGCCGCGGCCGATCTCGTCCATCAGCACCAGCGAGTGTTCTGTCGCGCTGTGCAGGATCGCCGCGCCTTCCGTCATCTCGACCATGAAGGTCGATTGCGCGTTGGCCAGGTCGTCGGCCGCGCCGATGCGGGTGTGGATGGCGTCGATGGGCCCCAGGCGGCACGCGCTGGCCGGCACGTAGGAGCCCATCGCGGCCAGCAGCACGATCAAGGCCACCTGGCGCATGTAGGTGCTCTTGCCGCCCATGTTCGGGCCGGTGATGACCAGCAAGCGGGTCTTGCTGTCGAGCCGGCAGTGGTTGGCGATGAACTCGCCACCGCCGGTCTCGGCCAGCCGCGCCTGCACCACCGGGTGGCGGCCGGCCTCGATGTCGATGCACGGGTGGGCCACGAACTGCGGCCGGCACCAGCCGAGGGTGGTGGCGCGCTCAGTCAGCGCAGCCAGGGCATCCAGCGCGGCCAGCGCGCGCGCCAGGGACGCCAGCGTGGCCAGGTGCGGCTGCAGCGCATCGAGCAGGCGTTCGTAGAGCCACTTCTCGCGCGCCAGGGCGCGCTCCTCGGCGGCCAGCGCCTTGTCCTCGAAGGCCTTCAGCTCGGGCGTGATGTAGCGCTCGGCGTTCTTCAGCGTTTGGCGGCGCCGGTAATCGGCCGGCACCTTGTCGACATGCGAGGCCGTGACTTCGATATAGAAGCCGTGCACCTTGTTGAACTGCACGCGCAGGTTGGGGATGGAGGTGCGGGCGCGCTCGCGAGCTTCGAGGTCGAGCAGGAAGGCGTCGCAGTTGCGCGTGATGGACACCAGCTCGTCGAGTTCGGCGTCGTGGCCGCGCGCGATCACGCCGCCGTCGCGCAGCAGCACTGCGGGTTCCTGGGCGATGGCCGCGGCGAGCCAGGCCGCGATCGACGCATCGGGTTGCAGGGCGCCGTGCAGTTCGGCCAGCAGCGCGCCACCGCTCGGCGCCGTGGCGCGCAGCGCGGGCAGGGTTTGCAGCGATTGGCGCAGGCCCGCCAGCTCGCGCGGCCGCACCTGGCGCAGCGCGATGCGCGCCACGATGCGCTCGACATCGCTGACGCTGCGCAACGCGTCGCGCAGCGGCGCGCAGCCCTGGGCGATCAACTGCGCGATGGCATCGTGCCGGGCGCTGGCCTGGCCGCGCTCGCGCTGCGGGTGCGTGAGCCAATGGCGCAACGCGCGGCTGCCCATGCCGGTGCGGCA
>JANMSR010000563.1:0-2945 GCA_031389565.1 Burkholderiales bacterium | reverse complement strand
TTGCGGGTGGGACGCCCCCTGCGACCAACGCGAACGCGGATGCCGCGCGCGCCAACTTTCTCAGCGCCTACGCTACAGCCGTGGGTATCACCTGCAACACGGGCAATACCCTCAGCGGCAACCTTGCCGGCAAGAATCTTGCGCCCGGCAACTACTGTCTCACCGCGGAGGCCAAGACTGGCACGTTGACGCTCACAGGCGGCCCGGACGCTGTCTGGATTTTCCGCGTCAGTGGCGCGCTCACGGGCAACAGCTTCTCGGTGGTCATGAACGGCGGGCAACCGTGCAACGTGTTCTGGGCGCCGGTCGACGGCGCGGCCACGATGACGGATTCGAACTTCAAAGGAACCATTCTCGCGGGTGACGTCGCCCTCGGGGCCATCACCTTGAACCGTGGCACCATGATCGGTCGAGCCTTGGCGAACCTCGCCGTGACGATAACTGGCACCAGCGTCATTGACTGCGACACGGTGTCAGGCGTCCCGGCCTGCAAGCACAAGAAACACCATCGGCATCACAAAGGGCACGGAGATGGGCACGACGGGGATGATGACAACAATGAGCACGATGAGGATGATGGGCACAAAAAGGGCGCCAGCAAGTAGGCTTGCAGTCGCGACAAATTGAAAAGGATCCGCGAGGGTCCTTTTTCTTTTTGGCGCCTTGTGTGCGAGGCCCAGCGCGCAAAGCTGCAGCGACCATCGCGATCTGCATTCACGGTTGGTAGCGACGATAGCCCAGCGCGCCACAGCGCCAGCGCGTAGCCGACCACCGGCAACCCAGGCGCGGATCGGCTCCATCACGGCGACCTCACGCTGGCGTTTGCATGATCGCCGTAGCGAAGGACTTTGCAGGGCCGACTACTGCAGCTCGATACCGGCCTTCTTCACCAGCTTGGCGTATTTTTCCTTCTCGGTGCGGAAGTACGCTTGAGCGATCTCTGTCGTGCTGATGGCGATCGTGTTGCCCTGCTTGGCCATCGTCTCCTTGACGGCGGGGTCGTTGAAGGCCGCGACCACCGCGTCGTGTACGCGCTTCACGTCGGCCGCGCTCATGCCCTTGGGACCGAGCAAGCCGAACCAGGCCTCGACCACGTAGCCGGGCGTGCCCTGCTCGGCGATGGTGGGGATCTCGGGCGCGGCCGGCGTGCGCTGCGCTCCGCCCACGCCGATGGCGCGCAGCGCACCGCTCTTGATGTGCTGCTGCACGCTCGGCAGGGCCACGGTGGCGAATTCGATCTGGCCGCCGATCAGGTCAGTGACCATCGGGCCCACGCCCTTGTAGGGGATGTGGCGGGCCGTCGCGCCGATCTCGTCGAGGTACATCGCACCGGCCAGGTGCAGGATCGTGCCGTTGCCGCCCGAGCCGTAGTTGAGCTGCCCGGCCCGGCTCTTGAGCAGCGCGGCGAACTCCTTGTGGTTGGTCGCCGACACCTTGCCCGGATTGACCACCAGCACGATCGGCGTGGCACCGATGACCGCGATCGGCGTGAAGTCACCCGGCATGTCGAAGGGCAGCGACTTGTAGACGCTGGGGAATATGACCACATTGTTCGACACCACCGACAGCGTCATGCCGTCGGGCGCCGCGCGCGTCAGGGCCTGCAGGCCGACGATGCCGCCGGCACCGGGCTGGTTGTCGATCACCACCGCGAAGCCGAGCGCCTTGGCCAGCGCCGGCTGCGCCGCCCGCGTGATCGCATCGACGCCCGAACCGGTGGCGTTGGGCAGGATGAACTTGACGGTCTTCTCGCCGACCTGGGCCGACGTGGCGGCCACGAACAGCGCCAAGGCGCAGCCGAGCATCGCCCTGCGGTTGAAGAGAAATGGCATGCGTGTCTCCTTCGTTGTGGCTCAGGCCACCGCGGCCTGGCTTTTCAAGTGATCGATCTGCGCCGCGCCATAGCCGATGCCGGCCAGCAACTCGTCGGTGTGCGAGCCGAGCACGGGCGGGCTCAGACGCACGCCCAGCCGCTCGCCCGCCAGCGTGATCGGGAGCAGCGTCGTCTTCACGGTCTGGCCGGCGCGGGCGCCCCCGGGTACCGAATCCGGCAGCACCACGTCAGCCAGGCCGCCGGTGGCCAGCAGGTGCGGGTCGTCATACAACTCTTCGGGTTTCCTGATCGGCGCGAATGGCAGGCCCACCTGCTCGAAGCGCGCCGCCAGTTCGGCGGCACTGTAGCCGGCCAGGCGCTTGCTCAGCAGCGGCAGCAGGGTGGCGCGCGATTCGACGCGCAGGTTGTTGGTGGCCAGCGGCGGATGGACCTTCAAGTCATCGAAGCCGAGCGCGTCGCAGAAGGTCAGCCACTGCGCATCGCTCACGGCCGCCAGGAAGATCTGCTCGCCGTCCTTGACCGTGAACACGTCGTAGATCGCCCACGGGCTGATGCGCGCGGGCATCGGCGCCGCGGGCTTGCCGCTCATGGCGTACTGCAGCATGTGTTGGCCGACGAGGAACACATTGTTCTCGAACAGCGCCGCCTGCACCTCCATGCCGCGGCCGCTGATACCGCGCTGGATCAGCGCCGCGAGCACGCCGATGGCGCCGAACAGGCCGCCCATGATGTCGTTGACGCTGCTGCCGGCGCGCAGCGGGTCGCCCGGCCGGCCGGTCATGTAGGCCAGGCCGCCCATCATCTGCACCACTTCGTCCAGGGCGGTGCGGTGCTCGTAGGGGCCGGGCAGGAAGCCTTTGTGGCTGGCGTAGATCAGGCGCTGGTTGACCTTGGACAGACTCTCGTAGTCGAGCCCGTACTTGAGCATCGTGCCGGGCTTGAAGTTCTCGGCCACGACATCCGCCCTCGCGGCGAGTTTTCGGGCCACGGCCGCGCCTTCGGGGTGGTGCAGATCGACCGCGATGCTCTTCTTGTTGCGGTTGAACATCGGGAAGAAGCCGGTGCCGGCGCCGAGCAGGGCCCGCGTGCGGTCGCCGTCGATCGGCTCGAC
>JANMSR010000101.1:0-5688 GCA_031389565.1 Burkholderiales bacterium | reverse complement strand
GACGACGACCTGCGCGGCGTGAACCCCGGCGAGGGCGTGCACAAGGACCACTTCGTCATCGTCGACTGCGTCGGCGTGTGCGAGCGCGACAAGACCGACAGCCGCCCGATGGACCAGAAGAAGACCGTGCCCTTCGACGCGCTGTTGAAGGCCGTGAGCCTGGGCAACGTGGAGGAAGAGGTGCTGTCCAGCGTGGCGGTGCGCCTGTCACGCCTGGACGCGCAGCTCACCGAAGCCGAGCGCAGACGAGTGCGCGAAGCCAGCGGCGGCCTGGACGTGAAGCAGTTGGCCGGCGGCATCGTGCAGGCGCTGAACCCGAGCGCCGACCGCAGCCCGCAGGAAGCCGAGGCCGCGCTGCGCCGGTCCGTCCAACCCCTCGCCGACCCGGCGCTGCGCGCGCTGCTGCTGGGCCTGAAGGCGAGCAAGGAGCTGGTCATCGACACAGTCACGCAAGACCGTGTGCTCGAAGCCGGCTTCAGCGAGGCCGCACGCGAGCGCGCTAGAGGAATCGTGCAAACGTTCGAGGCTTTCATCGCCCAGCACAAGGACGAGATCACCGCGCTGCAGATTCTCTTCAGCCGGCCGATCAAGGCGCCGCTCACCTTCGACGACATCAAGGCCCTGGCCGACGCGCTGCACGCGCCGCCGCACCTGCTGGACGAAGGCACGCTGTGGCAGGCCTACGCGGCGCTCGACAAGAGCAAGGTGAAAGGCGCGAGCCGCCAGCGCATCCTGACCGATCTGGTGAGCCTGGTGCGCTTTGCGATGCAGCAGGACAACGAGCTCGTGCCCTACCCCGAGCGCGTGACCGCCAACTTCAAGGCCTGGCTGGCGCAGCAGGCCGTGACACGGGGAAAAGCGGGCAAAGCCTTCACGCCGGAGCAGCAGCAATGGCTGGAGATGATCCGCGACCACATCGCCGCCAGCCTGGGCATCGAGATCGACGACTTCGATCTGCCGCCGTTCAGCCAGCAGGGCGGGCTGGGGCGGGTGCATCAGTTGTTCGGCACCGACCTGCCAGCGGTCCTGGCCAGCCTGACTGCATCGCTGGCGGCATAATTTGCCGGCGAGCCCGCCATGCACAGCATCATCGAATCCCACCGCGATGAAATCCACCAGCTCTGCCGCCAGTTCGGCGTGCAGAGCCTGGATCTGTTCGGCTCGGCTACCGGTGACGCCTTCGACCCGCAGCGCAGCGACATCGATTTCGTCGTCGACTTCGGCCCGGGCGCGCAGCCGGATCTGTTCAACCGTTACTTCGGGTTGAACGAAGCCTTGGCCGCGTTGTTCGGCCGCAAGGTTGATCTGGTGATGCCCGGCGGCATGGTCAACCCGTACTTCATCGAATCGGTCAACCGCACGCGGCAGCCCGTCTATGCACGCCCGCTCACCGAAGCTGCTTGAGGACATCCGCGACGCGGCTGCCTTCGTTGGCGAGGTGATGCAGGGCCGCACACTGGCGCGGCGGCCATGAGGGCCGGGCCATGGCAAATGCAACAACTGATCGGCGCGGTGTTGCCGAAGGCGATTGAGGAGTTGAATCGGGAGTCGGTGGCGTGACGGCGCCATGGCCCGAAGTGCCGTTGACGGTAGTGGCTGACTTGGTCCGCGGCGTCTCATACCCAAAAACCGACTCGCGCGACGATCCCGCTGCGGGTTACGTTCCAGTTCTTCGAGCAACCAATATTCAGGACGCCCGGCTGGTTCTTGAAAGCGACCTTGTCTACGTTGCTGAATCGAACATATCGCTAGAACAGCGACTTCGACCCGGCGACATCGTCATTGCCACGTCGAGCGGCAGCAAGCATCTGGTCGGGAAGTCTGCGCTCTTGCATGCTCACTGGAGTGGATCGTTCGGCGCGTTCTGTGCTGGCATTCGCCCAAAGCCGAACATCGAATCACGGTACTTGGCCTACTTCCTACAGTCGCCGCGCTATTGGAAGGAAATCGGCAAGAAGGCGCTCGGCGTAAACATCAACAACCTGCGACGCGGAGACTTGGAGACGCTGTCATTGCCGTTGCCGCCGTCAGAGTCGCAACGCGAAATCGTCGCCGAGATCGAAAAGCAGTTCTCCCGCCTCGACGAAGCCGTCGCCAACCTCCAGCGCGTCAAGGCCAATCTCAAGCGCTATAGGGCAACGGTGCTGCAAGGAGCCCTTGAGGGGCACCTTACGCCCGCGGACGCTGTGTCTGAGATGGTTCCGCTGAAGAAATTGATTGGCCGCATTTCCCAGGGCTGGAGTCCGAAATGCGACTTGACGCGTGAACCGTTAATCGACGAGTGGGCGATCATCACAACGACCGCAGTTCAGCCGATGCGTTATGTCGACAATCAGGGGAAGAAGTTGCCGCCTGCTTTCGAGCCACGGACGGCGCTTGAAATCATGTCCGGGGACTTTCTGGTAACGCGCAAGGGCCCCCGCAAGCGCGCAGGTGTTGCATGCCTCGTCCGCACTACACGGCCGCGCTTGATGGTCTGCGATACCGTTTACCGATTCCGCTGCGATCCGTCAAAGGTTGTGCCTGACTATCTGGAGTTGGCCCTAAACGCACCGTCAACTGTGGGCGCAATTGACCGACAAAAGGCGGGCATCAACGAAAGTGGTGTCAGCCTGACACACGACAAGCTGGGAGGAGTTCTGATTCCTGTGCCATCGATTGATGCTCAGTCATTGATCGTCGCCGAAGTTGACCGCCGCCTGTCCATCGTGCGTGAAGTCGAGGCAGAGGTCGATGCGAACCTGAAGCGTGCGAAGGCGTTGCGGCAATCGATACTCTCTGCGGCATTTGCAATGCGCGGGCCGCGCGAGACAATGGAGGCTCTGTAGGAGATCGCAACCATGAGCACACCGACCATTCCCCTGGCGTCGCTGCGCTTTGACGGTGAGCGCTTTGCCGATCACGCGCTGGATATCGACTGCGTGGGCGAACTGACGGCGTACAAGCGGCTCGTGATGGAGTGCGCCAAGGAGTTGTGGCGTCGGGCGCATCCAGACTACGAACGATTGCCCAAGGGCTTCGAGGAGAAGCTGACGCTGCGCTTCTCGGAAGTGATTCCGGGTTCTGCGGTAGTGCCGTTGCGCCGCGTGGTGGTGCAGGAGCAGTCGCAGCTCGATTTCGACGATGAGTTCGACCGGGCCGCTGCGCTGATCGATGAAGCCATCGCGGCAGCCGACGCCGATGAGCTTCTGCCCGCTGCATTGCCACGCAACGTGATTCCGCTCTTCCGTGATTTCGGCCGCAGCCTGCGCGATTCAGAGACGCTGTTTGTCCAATCGCGACATCGCCCCACAGCTGCGCCGTATACGGCCAAGGCGCGCATGCGGCTGGCGGACTGGACCGAGGCCTCCTACGAGGACGTGGTCGATGCGATTGGCGAAGTCAACATGGCCAATGTTCGCGGTGGCGCCTTTGAGCTGATCGTCGCACCAGGGCAGCCACCAGTGAAGGGCAAGTTCACTGAGGCGCAGGAAGCCGAAGTCTTGAACGCGCTGCAGGCGCACGCGACCACCAGATTGCATGTGAAGGGCGTGGGGGAGTTTTCTCAAGCCGATCGGCAATTGCGCAAGCTGCTGCGCGTGGATTCGGTGGCAGCGGCAACGACCACGGAGCCGACCTATGTGGAGGGTGTTAAACCCATCTGGGAAACGCTGGCGGAATTGGGTGCATCAGTGCCTGATGAAGTCTGGGAGCAGGTGCCTACGGACCTGGCCAAGCGACTCGACCACTATCTGTATTCGAGCAACGAGGCCAAGTGATGCGGACCGTCTTCGCGGACGCGAACTACTGGATCGGGCTCTTCAATCCCAAAGACCAATTGCATGACGCCGCAATGGTGGCGTCGGGCACCTTGACGCGAACGCGGCTGGTCACTTCGGAGATGGTGCTGGTCGAGGTGTTGAACGGTCTCGCCGAATACCCACCCCTTCGAGGACAGGTCGTCTTGGCAGTGGACGCGATCATGGTTGATCCCAACACCGAAGTCGTGCCCCAGTCGGCGCTGCTGTTTCGCGACGCGCTCGCGTACTTTCGGCAACATCAAGACAAGGAGTGGGGCCTGACCGATTGCTCGTCGTTTGTGATCATGCGCCAGAGAGGCTTGCACGAAGCCCTGACCCATGACCATCACTTTGAGCAGGCTGGCTATACCGCTCTGCTGCGGTGACGGCACCGGTGCTATCGAGCAATCGCGGCGACGCGCCGCTTCCAGTGCGCGATGAACGCCTCGGTGCTGGCCGGCGTCGCAGCGTCTTTGCCCTCAGCGAAAGGTGCCCGGATGCCCTCGACCGCCGATGACGTCTGCGCCGATACGCGCAGTGCGGCCTTGCGCGCGGAGGCCGATTTGAGGTGCGGGTTGGACTGCTTTAGCGTCATGCCGCAATGGTACGTCCGCGATGACCCCCAGGGCAGCCATGAACGCCTCCGCTCTCGACAAGAAACTCTGGAACTGCTGCACCTCAATGTTCTCAAAATTGCTCCATTTGTAGCAAAATAGGCTACATGACGTCGATCGCCACCCACCTCCTCGGGCAAACGCGCGCGGCCGTGCTGGGCACACTGCTGCTGCACCCCGAGGACTCGCTGCACGTGCATGAACTGGCACGGCGCACAGGCTCGTCGGCCGGCTCGCTGCACCGCGAGCTGCGCGCGCTCGCTGACCTGGGCGTGCTGCTGCGGCAGGAGGTGGGGCGCCAGGTGCACTACCGCGCCAATTCCGCGAGCCCGGTGTTCGCCGAACTGGCGGGCCTGTTGCGCAAGACGGCCGGCCTGGCCGATGTGCTGCACGACGCGCTCCTGCCGCTGGGCAAGAAGGTGGCTCTGGCCTTCGTGTTCGGCAGTGTGGCCGCAGGCAGCGAGCGACCGGGCAGCGATGTGGATCTGATGGTGCTGGGCTCGGCGAGCTTTGCCGACCTGGCGCGTGCGCTGGCGCCGGCGCACGAGGTGCTGGGCCGCGAGATCAACCCGACGGCGATGGCTCCGCGGGAGTTCGCCCGCAAACTGGCGGCGGGCGATGGCTTTGCACGCAGCGTGGCCAAGGGGCCGCGCATCTGGCTGATGGGAGGCGAAGATGACTTTGCAGAACTTGCAGCGCATCGGAAAGATTAAGGACCATGCGCCCACGGCCGCCGAGGTGCAGCGGCTGCTCGTCGCCATCGACCGCAACATCGCCGATGCCGGCGTGGCCACGATCAGCGACGAGACGCGATTCGACGTGGGCTACAAGGCGGTGATGCAGTGCGCGCTGGTGGCAATGCTGTCGGCGGGCTACCGGCCCGCCAGCAACGAACCGGGGCACCACCAGACGATGATCCAGTCGCTGCCGCTCACGCTCGGCGTTGCCAACGACACATGGGTTGTGCTCGACGCGCTGCGCCGGCAGCGCAATGCCAACGACTACACCGGTGCGCCGATGACGCCCGACATCGTCACAGAATGCCTCAGCCAGGCCAAGGCACTGCGCAAGTTGCTGCGTACGCAGCTCGCGAACAAACACCCCGAACTCTTGAAGAAGCCCGTGTGAACGCTTCCACCCTGGTCCAGAAACTTTGGAACTACTGCAACGTCCTGCGCGACGACGGCATGAGCTATGGCGACTATGTCGAGCAGCTCACCTACCTGCTGTTCCTGAAGATGGCCGACGAGCGCAGCCGGCCGCCGTACAGCCAGCCGAGCATCATCCCTGCCGCT
>JANMSR010000560.1:0-16192 GCA_031389565.1 Burkholderiales bacterium | reverse complement strand
CGCCGACCTGCTGAAACCGATCGCCGACGAGGTGGCCAAGAACGCCGAGGTCATGCTGATCGGCTATGCCGGCGGCGGCACGCGCAATATCTTCGTCAACAAGCCGGTGCGCAACCTGGCCGAGATGAAGGGCCTGAAGGTGCGTGTGCAGGGCGCGCCGATCTGGAGCCGCACCTTCAGCGCCATCGGCATGAGCCCGACGGTGATCGCCTATAACGAGGTCTACAACGCGATCCAGAACAACGTGATCTCCGCGGGCGAGAACGAGGCCGCCGGGGTCGAGGCGATGAAGTTCTTCGAAGTCGCGCCGCAACTGTCGATGACCGAGCATGCCATCACCATCCGGCCGATCTGCTTCTCGGGCAAGACCTTCGCCAAGCTGCCGCCCGACCTGCAGGCCGCGATCCTCAAGGCCGGCAAGGAAGCCGGCGCTTATGGCCGCCAGGTCGAGTCGGGCGAAGACACGGCCAAGCTCGAGGCGCTGGAGAAGGCCAACAAGTTGAAGCGCGTGCCCTTCACCGATCGCGATGCGATGAAGAAGCTGGCCGATCCGGTGATGGAGGCCTACGCCAAGGAGATCGGCGCCGACGTCATCTACGCCAAGATCAACGCGCTCAAGTAACCCTCAACCGGGAGCCCGACGGCGACGTGCAGCACGTCGCCGTTGTTTTGTATGGACATCTACAAGCGCATCACAGCCGCGTACAGCCGGCTGTTGTCATGGTTGCTCGTGGCCTCGGTCGCCGTGCTGATCATCCCGGTCAGCTTGCAAATCTTCTCGCGCTACACGGCGCTGATCCCGTCCTACATCTGGACCGAGGAGATGGCGCGCTTCCTCTTCGTCTGGATGATCATGATCGGCGCGATGGTCGGGGTGCGCGAGAGCACGCACTTCGAGGTCGATGTCTGGCCGCGCCTGCGGCCGCGCGGCACTGCGCTGCTGAAGATCGTGACCAGCGTGTTCATCCTGGTCTTCGCCCTGGTCTTCGTCTGGTGGGGCATCGAATTCACGCGCTTTGCCTGGAACCGCGTGTCGGAGCTGGCCGAGCTGCCGCTGTGGATGATCCATGTCGCCTGGCCGCTGGCCGGGGTGACCTGGGTGCTGTTCCAGGGTGAACAGGTGTTCGACGCGTTCAAGGTGTTGGCTGGCACCGATGGGGTCGCGGCATGACCGGCGCCACGCTCGACCCATCGACTGCGGCGCTGATCCTGTTCGGCATCTTCTTCGGCCTGATGTTCCTGCGCGTGCCGATCGCGTTCGCGCTCGGCCTGGCCTGCCTGCCGATCTTCGTCATCGAGGACCGTCTCGACCCCCAGGGCCTGATCCAGGAAACCTTCAACGCCTACAACTCCTTCATCCTGCTGGCAGTGCCGTTCTTCCTGCTGACCGCCAACCTGATGAGCGTGGGCGGCATCACCGACCGGCTGGTGCGCTTCTCGCGCGCGCTGGTCGGTCACTTTCCCGGCGGACTGGCCCAGGTCAACGTCGTGTTGTCGATCTTCTTCGCCGGCGTCTCGGGCTCGTCAACGGCCGATGCCGCCAGCCAGAGCAAGATCTTCATCGACGCCCAGGTCAAGGAAGGCTACGACATCAGCTTCTCGGTAGCGATCACTGCCGTCTCGGCGGTGCTGGCGGTGATCATCCCGCCGTCGATCCTGATGATCGTCTGGGGCGGTGTGCTCACGGTGTCGATCGGCGCGCTGATGCTGGCCGGCATCATCCCCGGCCTGCTGATCGGCCTGGCGCAGATGGCCACCGTGCACGCCTACGCCAAGCGCCGGGGCTACCCGACCTACACCCGCGCCACGCTGCGCGAGGTGTTCATTTCGGCGCTGGTGTCGCTGCCGGCCTTGTTCACGCCCTTCATCATCATCGGCGGCAAGATCTTCGGCTGGTTCACCGCCACCGAGTCGGCCTGCATCGCCGTGCTGTACGCCGGCGCGCTGTCGCTGTGGGTCTACCGCGAGATGGACCTGAAGGGTCTGTACGGGGCGCTGCTGGACACCGGCAAGCTGTCGGCGGTGGCGCTGTTCTGCGTCGGCACGGCCAGCGCCTTCGGCTGGCTCTTGGCCTACTACCAAATCCCCAAAGCCCTGCTCGCCGGCGTGCAGACCTGGGGCATGGGCGTGACTGCCACCGGCTTCTTCATCGCCGGCGTGTTCCTCGTCGTCGGCTGTTTTCTCGACGCGATACCGGCCATCATCATCGTCGGCACGATCCTGCAGCCGCTGGCGCAAAGCGCAGGCATGGACCCGGTGCACTTCGCCATCGTCGGCATCGTCGCGCTGGCCTTCGGCCTGGTCACCCCCCCCTACGGCCTGTGCCTGATGATCGCCTGCGCGGTGGCCAAGATCCGCATCATCGACGCCTTGAAGGACACCCTGATCATGCTGGTGCCGATGTTGCTGGTGCTGGCCACGATCATCGTCTGGCCCAGCGTGGCGCTGTTCCTGCCGCGCCTGTTCCCGCCCGGAACGCTATAGCGCTGCGGCTCGCTACCGCGGCACGATGGCGGCGCCGGTGATCTTCTCCTGCGCCTCCACCAGGGAGGGCACGAACTTGCCGCCGTAGCCCAGCGCGCAGGCCAGCGCCAGCGACTGGTGCACGCCCTCGCCGACGACGGTTGGCACCCCGAGGCTTTCGGCCAGGTGGGTGTAGTAGCGGATGTCCTTGCGCGCGTTGTTGAGCTCGAACTTCATGCCGGCCAGGTCGCCGTCCAGGGTCTTGGCCATGATCTGGATCAGGCCCGAGTTCACCAGGCCGGCCGACATCAGCGCCACCAGTTGACGCAGATCGACGCCGGCCTTCTGGCCGACCGCAAAGGCCTCGGCCACCGCTGTGCAACTGGCCTGGGCGATGAAGTTGTTGAGCAGCTTGATGACATGTCCGGCGCCCGGCGCGCCGACATGGAACACGTTCTCCGCGAACGCGCGCAGCACGGGCTCGAGCTGCGCGTACTGCTCCGCGGTGGCGCCGACCATCACGTTGAGCCGTCCCGCCTCGGCGTCGACCGGCGTGCGCGCCAGCGGCGCGTCGACGAACTCGACGCCCTGTGCGGCGCACTGCGCGCGCAGGCGCTGGGTCGACTCGGGCTCGGCCGTCGAGGTGTCGACGATCACCAGGCCGCGCGCGGCCGCGGACAACAGGCCGTCGGGCCCGGTCACCGCGGCTTCGACCTCGGGCGACCCGGTGACGCAGATGAACACGATGTCGCTGTCCTGCGCCAGCGCGGCCGGCGTGGCGACCAGGCGGGCCCCCGCCGCGAGCAGGTCCGCGACGCGTTCGCGGTTGCGATGCACCGTCAACGCCAGCGGATAGCCCTTGGCGCGCAGGTTTTTGGCCATCCCGTGGCCCATCAGGCCCGACGCGCCGATGAATCCGATTCGCTGCATGGGGGTCTCCTGGGAGGGGGGCGATGGGCCAGCGCTGCGCGGCGACGAGGGGCGATGGCCGGTCGGTTCAGGCCGCGCCGGTGACATCATGCATCGGAGTTGCGCGGCCTGCCCGAGGGGTGGGTCGGGGCGGCGTCTGCCGGCAGCGTGGCGAGCCTTTCGTACAGCGTCGCGCGCGAGATGCCGAGCCGCCGGGCCGCGGCCACCTTGTTGCCGCCCGAGGCCGCCAGCGCGTCGCGGATCGAACGGCTTTCGAGTTCAGCGATCGCCTGCGGCAGCGAGCGCAGGGCCGACCCGACGGGCGCCAGGGCGGCCGCGGTCGCGTCGGGCATCGCGGCGCGGCCGAAGTGGTCGGCGCCGAGCACCAGCTCGTCGTGCATCAGCGCGGCCTGCTCGAGCACGTTGCGCAGCTCGCGGATGTTGCCGGGCCAGGGCTCGCGCGCCAGCCGCTCGATCGCGTCGGGCGCCAGGCTGCGCACGGGCAGGCCGCTGCGCCGGGCGATGTCTTCGAGCAGGGCTTCGGCCAGCGGCTCGATGTCGTCCGGGCGCTCGCGCAGCGGCGGCAGGCGGATCGGCAACACGTTCAGGCGGTAGTACAGGTCGGCGCGAAAGCGGCCGTCGGCGACCATCGCCGCCAAGTCGCGGCTGGTGGCGGCAATCACGCGCACGTCGACCGGCTCGACCCGGTTGCTGCCCAGCGGTTCGACCTCGCGCTCCTGCAGCACGCGCAGCAGCTTGCTCTGCAGTGCCAGCGGCATGTCGCCGATCTCGTCGAGGAACAGGGTGCCGCGGTCGGCGAACTTGAACTTGCCGTCGCGCGGCTTGCGCTCGGCACCGGTGTAGGCCCCCGGCGCGACGCCGAAGAATTCGGCCTCGAGCAGGGTCTCGGGGATGGCGGCGATGTTGACGCCGACGAAGGGCCGCGCGGCGCGCGCACCGGCAGCGTGGATGGCTTGCGCCAGCAGTTCCTTGCCGGTGCCGGTTTCGCCGAGCAGCAGCACGGTCGAATCGGTCTGCGCCGCGCGCCGCGCATGGCGCTTGGCTTCGAGCGCCGCCGGGCTCGCGCCGATGAAGCTGGCGATGGTGTACTTCGGCCGCCGCTGCGCGGCCAGTTGGGCGCGTGCGGCGTCGAGCTCGGCCTGCAGGCGCGAGAACTTGGCCATCAGCGGCTGCATCGTCGTTTCGGGGTGGTCGAGCAGGACCAGGCCGATGGCGCCGATCACGCGGCCCGCAGCGTCGCGCAGCGGCAGCCGGCTGACCAGGAAGGTGCCGGCCTGGTTGCTCAGCAGGTCGACCAGGATCGGCCGGCCGCTCTCGATCACCTGGGCCATCAGGGTGTTGGGCACCACTTCCTCGACGCGCTTGCCGACGAAGTCCGCCTCGCGGGCAAAACCCAGCGCCGGCAGGAAGCTCTTGTAGCCCTCGCTGATCCAGACCACGCGGTGGTCGCGGTCGACCACCATCATGCCCATCGCCGCCTGCGCGAAGACGTCGAACATGCTCTGCGCGGCCAGCTTGAGCAGGCCGTCGGCGTCGGCGGGCAATGCAGGATGCGTAGACATGGGGTGGGCTTGGGCGAGCGCACTGTAGCCGAGCGCACACGCCTGCCGTGATGCTGTAATCAGGGGCCGACCAACCCAGCAACACCGCCCGCCATGATCGATACGACCCCCCTGCGCCTCGTACTCGCTGACTGCCGGCGCTTGCTGTCGGTGCGCGGCGAGGCCAACGGGCCGCTGCTGGCGCAGGCCATCGTGCAGCGCATCGAGGCGCTGGGCGACGAGCAGCGCTGGCGCTTCTTCGACCGCCTGGCCAGCGATTTCAGCCCCGACCCACGGGCCGTGCTGGCGGCGGCGCGGGCCTATGCCGACGCACCCGACGCCGATGCGCTGATCCACCTGACACGGCTGGCCGAGCCGCCGCGCCAAGAACT
The DNA here is from genome assembly GCA_031389565.1 of Burkholderiales bacterium. Classification (GTDB taxonomy): domain Bacteria; phylum Pseudomonadota; class Gammaproteobacteria; order Burkholderiales; family Burkholderiaceae_C; genus CADEEN01. The sequence goes on along the minus strand of JANMSR010000560.1, from coordinate 10,866 downwards.
GTTCCGGCGCCTGAACGGCGCCCCCGGCGGCACCGCGGCACTCGTGCGCCTGCGCCGTGCGCTGCTCGAACGCCTGCCCAGGCAGGCGCCGCTGCGGGCGGTCGAAGCCGACCTGCTGCACCTGCTGTCGTCGTGGTTCAACCCCGGGTTCCTCGAGATGCGCAAGGTCGACTGGAACTCGCCCGCGCAACTTCTCGAGCAGATCATTCGCCATGAAGCGGTGCACCAGATCGACGGCTGGGATGACTTGCGCCGCCGCCTGCAGCCTGACCGCCGCTGCTTCGCCTTCTTCCACCCGCAGTTGCCCGACGAGCCCCTGATCTTCGTTGAAGTGGCGCTGCTGCCCGAAATGGCCGACGCTGTTCAGCCGCTGATCGACAAGCGCTCGCCGCCGCTGCCCGCCGAGCAGTTCAAGGTCGCCGTGTTCTATTCGATCAGCAATTGCCAGCCGGGTCTGCGCGGGGTGTCGCTGGGCAATTTCCTGATCAAGCGGGTGGCCGAACACTTGAAACGCGAGCTGCCGCAACTCAAGACCTTCTGCACCCTGTCACCGATCCCCGGCTTGCTCGGCTGGCTGCAGCATGCCGAGGGCGCGGCGCTCGGCGACAGTGGCGCCGCGGCCCTGGCGCAATTGCGCGCGGCCTGCGGCGGCGACCTGGCGGCGCTGAGTCATACCGCGCGGCTCGCTGCGCTCGGCGCTGACGCACACCATGCGCTGTGGCGGCTGGCGGCGCATTACCTCGTACACGTTTCCCCGCAGCCCAACGGCGACCCGGTGGCGCGTTTTCACCTCGACAATGGCGCACGGCTGGAGCGCCTGAACGCGCAGGCCAACCTGTCGGCCAAGGGCCTGAAACAGTCGGCCGGTTTGATGGTCAATTACCTCTACGATCTGGCCAAGATCGAGCTCCACCACGACCGCTTTGCCCACGGCAAGGTGGCCCACAGCCGCGCAGTGTCGGCGCTGCTGTGACCCTCATCATTCCAACGACGCAGGAGACATCGCATGTTCGCATCCGCACTGGGCCGTGGGCTCGTCATCGCCGCCGCGGCGACGCTCGCCGCGCCGCTGGCGCAGTCGCAGGCCTGGCCCAACAAGCCGGTGACCATCGTCGTGCCGTTCCCACCGGGCGGCGGCACCGACGCGTTCGCGCGGCCGTTGTTCGCAATGATGAGCAAGAACACCGGCCGCCAGTTCATCATCGACAACAAGGGCGGTGCCGGCGGCACGCTGGGCGCCGGCCTCGCCGCGCGTGCTGCGCCCGACGGCTACGCCTTCTTCATGGGCGCGGTGCACCACACCATCGCGCCGAGCATGTACCCCAGGCTCGACTACAACATCGAGAGTGATTTTATCCCGGTCGGCCTGATTTCGAGCGTGCCGCAGGTGATCGTGGTCAACCCGCAGAAGGTGGCGGCCAAGACCCTGCCCGAGTTTCTGGACTTTCTGCGCAAGAACCCCGGCAAGCTGAACTACGGCTCGGCCGGCAACGGCACTTCGCACCACCTGGCCGGCGAGCTGTTCAAGCTGCAGACCAAAACCTTCATCACGCACATCCCGTACCGCGGCGCCGGCCCGGCACTGCAGGACCTGATTGCCGGCCAGGTCGACATGATGTTCGATGGCCTCGGTTCGTCGGCGAATCACATCAAGGGCGGCCGCATCCGCGCCATTGCGGTGGCCGCCGGCAAACCGGCGCCGGGATTCGCCGACCTGCCGCTGGCCAAGGCCGGCGGCGCGCCGAACTACGAGGTTGCCACCTGTACGGGCTGTGGGCGCCCAAGGGCACGCCGCGCGAACTCATTACCGCGATGCAGAACGAGATGAAGAAGGCGCTCAACAGCGACGAGCTGAAGACCCTGTGGACGGGGCTGGGCACCGAAACCCCCAACTTGTGGGGCGACGATTACGGCCGCTTCGTGTCCGCCGAAATCAAGCGCTGGGGCGAGGTGGTCAAAGCCTCAGGGGCGAAGCTGGACTGATGACCGGGTCGGTTCGTCCCGAGGCGGGCGGCGCCAACGGCATCGCCGGCGGGCTGGCGGCCTTCAACGACCAACGAACACTGCGCTTCTGACTGCCATGGCCCACAACCAGAGCCTCTTCGCCGCGCTGCGCGCCGCGTTCCCCGCCGACCTCGACACCACCGCGATCGAGACCTGCGACACGCCCGCGCCGCAGTACTACACCTGGCGCGACATCGACCGCGCCAGCGCCCGCATCGCCAACCTGCTGGCGTCGCTCGAACTGCCCGCGGGTGCGCGCGTGGCGGCGCAGACCGACAAGAGCGTCGAGGCGCTGCTGCTGTACCTGGCCGTGCTGCGCGCGGGCTATGTCTACCTGCCGCTCAACACCGCCTACCAGGCCGGCGAGATCGAATACTTCATCGGCAACGCCGAGCCCGGCGTGGTGGTCTGCAGCGGGCGCAACTTCCCGTGGGTCAGCCCGCTGGCGTTCAAGGCCGGCGTGAACAACGTATTCACGCTGAACGACGACCGCACAGGCAGCCTGCTCGAGCGCGCGGCCTGGCACAGCGACGAGCACGCACCGGCCGTGAAGCGCGCCGACGAGCTGGTCGCGATCCTCTACACCAGTGGCACGACCGGGCGCAGCAAGGGCGCGATGCTGACCCACGGCAACCTGCTGTCCAACGCGCGCACGCTGCACGCGTATTGGGGCTGGCGGGCCAGCGATGTGCTGCTCCATGCGCTGCCGGTGTTCCATGTGCACGGCCTGTTCGTCGCCAGCCACGGCGCGCTGCTGGCCGGCGCGAAGATGCTCTGGTTCAACCGGTTCGATCCCAAGGCCACGGTCGCGCGGCTGCGCGAGACCACGGTGTTCATGGGCGTGCCCACGCTGTACGTGCGCCTGCTGGCCGAGCCGACGCTGACCCGGCAGGCCTGCGCGGCGATGCGCGTCTTCATCGCCGGCTCGGCGCCCCTGCTGCCTGAAACCTTCGAGGCCTGGCGCGAGCGCACCGGCCACACCATCGTCGAGCGCTACGGCATGAGCGAGACCGTGATGCTGACCTCCAACCCCTGCGACGCGAAAGACGGCGTGCGCCGCGCCGGGACCGTCGGCTACCCGCTGCCCGGCGTGCAGCTTCGGGTGCACGACGACAAGGGCCAGCCCTGCCGCACTGGCGACGTTGGTGGCGTCGAGGTCAAGGGTCCCAACGTGTTCAAGGGCTACTGGCGCATGCCCGAGAGGACGGCCGAGGAGTTCACCTCGGACCTGTGGTTCAAGACCGGCGATGTCGGCAAGATCGACGAACGCGGCGTCGTCACCATCGTCGGGCGCAGCAAGGACCTGATCATCAGCGGCGGCTACAACGTCTACCCGGCCGAGATCGAGGGCTACCTGAACGAGCAGCCGGGCGTGGCCGAGAGTGCCGTCGTCGGGGTGCCGCACGCCGACTTCGGCGAGGCGGTGGTCGCCGTGGTGGTGCCCCAACCCGGTGGCGCGCTCGACGCTGGGGCGCTGATCGCTGTGCTCAAGCGCCAGATCGCGGGCTTCAAGGTGCCCAAGCAGGTCTTCATCGAGCCCGTGCTGCCGCGCAACCAGATGGGCAAGGTGCAGAAGAACCTGCTGCGCGAGCGGTTCAAGGGCTTGTTCATGGGCATGTAAGACTGGCACAGAACCCGTGCTACACTGGTTCTGTGTTCGGAGCTTCGCCATGTCCAACCTGACCCTTGCCATCGACGACGAGTTGCTGCGCGACGCCCGCATCAAGGCGCTGCAAGACGGCACCAGCGTCAACGAAATCTGCCGCCGGGCGATCGAGCAGTACGTCGGGCGCGTGGCGGCCGGCGAGGACTTGGCGGCGCGGCTGCGGGCCAGCTTCGCCCGGGCCAAGCTGCGGCCTGCCGATGCGCCCCCCGTATGGCAGGGCCGTGAGGCGCTTTATGGCGAGCGGATGGACGAGCTGGATCGGCGCCGGCGCAAATGAGGGCCTTCTTCGACACCAATGTCGTCGTGTACGCGCATGACCGGCGCGCGGGCCTGAAGCAGCAGCGCGCGGCCGACCTGCTCGATGCGCATGCACGCTCCGGCACATTGTTTGTCGGCACGCAGGTGTTGATCGAAAGCTACAACGCGCTGCTGCGCGGTGCCCTGTTGACGCGGGATGCCGCGCTGGCGGTGGTCGAGACGCTGGCGCGCGCGCACGTCGTCCCGGCCGATGCCGCCTCGGTACTGCGCGGTTTGCAGCTTTCGCAGCGCTATCAACTCTCGCCATGGGACGGCCTCATCGTCCAGGCCGCGCTCGACGCGGCTTGCACCACGCTGTTTACCGAAGACCTGCAAGCCGGCCAACGCTTCGGCGAGCTCGAAGTCGTCAACCCCTTCGCCGACGCCGCGCACGAGCCGCGCGCGGCGTATGGGGTCAAACCGGCGGCCAAAGCGGCGGCCAAGCGCAGCCGGTCGCGATGAGCGGCGGCACCGACAACCGCTGCCCGCGCTGCGGCGGCGGCTTTCACTGCGGCATCGACGACGCCGAGCCTTGTGCCTGCACCGCGCTGCGGCTCGACGAGGCGACGCTGGCCGAGCTGCGCACGCGCTACGCCGGCTGCCTGTGCCTGGCCTGCCTGCGCGGGATCGCGGCATCGAACCTGCCCCCGGCGGTCGAGCGATGAAGCTGCTGTCCTGGAACGTGCAGTGGTGCCGTGGCGTCGACGGCCGCGTCGACCCGCAGCGCATCGCGCGTGTGATCCGCGAACTGGCCGATCCCGACGTGATCTGCCTGCAGGAAGTGGCGCGCGGTTTCGACACCCTGGCTGGCAGCCAGGGCGAAGACCAGTTCGCGCTGCTGGCGGAGGCGTTCCCGAGCTACACCGCGATCGAAGGCATCGCGGTCGATGGACCGCACGAGTCGGGCGGCCGGCGCCAGTTCGGCAACCTGCTGCTGTCGCGCCTGCCGCTGCGCCAGGCCTGGCGGCATCTGCTGCCTTGGCCGGCCGACGCTGCGCACGCCGACATGCCGCGGGTCGCGATCGAGGCGGTGATCGAGGTGCCCGACATCGGTGACGTCCGCGTGATGACCACCCACCTTGCCTACTACTCGGCCGTGCAGCGGCTGGCGCAGGTGAATGCGCTGCGCGAGCTGCACGCCGCGGCGCAGGGCCACCGCAACCCGCCAGCGCGCGCCGACGTATCGCGGGGGCCATTCCATTGGCGGCCACGCCCTGGGCCGGGCATCGTCAGCGGCGACTTCAACTGCGAACCCGGCTCACCGGGGCATGCGCGGATGCTGGCGACCTTCGACGACAACACGCCCACGCTGCGCGATGCCTGGGAAGTGGCGCACCCCGGCCAGCCCCACGCCCCCACCGTCGGCCTGTTCGACACCGTGCAATGGCCGCACAAACTGGCCTGCGACTTCGTCCTCGTGTCGGCCGACCTGGCGCCGCGCATCCTGGCCTTCGAGGTCGACCAGGCGAGTGCCGCGTCGGACCACCAGGCGGTGATGCTGACCCTGGGACCCTGAATTTCCTGGTCCGCGACTCGGGCATCCACCCGCCTGTTCCGAGCCCCCCTTGAAAGCCCGCGGCCCCGACCCTAGATCGGTTGCCCGGGGCGCAGTGCCGATCCGGCCTGTGCCCTTCAACCCAAGGAGGTCAAGACCATGTACCGCAGCCTGTTTCCCCGCGACCTATTCGCGGAAGTGGACCGCCTGCAGCGTGAGTTGCAGCAGTCATTCGACACCGTGTCGAAGGCGAGCGCGCGGCTGTCGTGCGCGACAGCAATGGCAAATCCACCGCGCACATCAACGAGCGCTTCGAGGGCCGGTTCCGCCGCGTCGTCAGCCTGCCGGACGACCTCGACCCCAGCGCCGTGAATGCCAGCTACCGCGACGGCGTGCTGCATGTCAGCGTGCGGCGCCGCGAATCGGCGCAACCGCGTCGCATCGAAGTGCAATGAACACCAGGAGCAGGGAGTGCCCGCGCCAGACGGCCGCCGGCGCGTTCGAAGATGACATGCGCCCCGCGACGGCCCGGCATGCGCCGGCCGGGCCGTCTGCCCGCCGCCTTCAAATGTCGAAGAAGACCGTCTCTTCGGCGGCTGTCGGGCCCTGCACATGTACATCGAAGCGATAGACGACTTCGCCCTTGCGCTCCTCGCGGTGGGCGACCAGGGTTTGGCGCCGCACTTCCCATTCGATGCCCGCCAGCACCGGGTCTTCGGCATTGGCCGCGGCCTCGTCGCTGAAATAGACCCGCGTGTGCAGGCCGAGGTTGAGCCCGCGGGCGAACAGGATCATCGCGATGTGCGGCGCCTGAAGCTTGCCATCGGTGCCGGGCACGCGCCCGGGCTTGATCGTCTCGAAGCGGTAGCGGCCGGTGGTGAAGTCGGCGCCGGTGCGGCCCCAGCCGCGCCACGCGGAGGGCCTGGGGTCGGCCGGGTGCGCGTAATGGCCCTTGGCGTCGGCCTGCCAGATCTCGATCAGCACATCGCGCATGGGGGTGCCCGAGCCGTCATAGACCAGGCCTTCGAGCGCGATGCGCAGCCCCTTGGTCTTCTTGTCGACCAGCACGTTGCCGAAGTTCTTCTCGAAGATCTCGAAGCCGGCCTGCTCGGGCGCCAGGCCAATGTGCACATAGGGTCCACCGGTCTGCGAGGCGGTTTCGTTCAACTGCATGGGGGTGTTCGGTTGTTGGCTCACTTCAGCGCCCCTCGAACCAGGTTTGCCGCTGGCCACGCAGCACGATGTCGAAGCGGTAGCAGCGCGCGTCGAGCTCGACGAAGTTGCCTTTGTCCTGCAGCGCGATCAGGCCGCGCACCTGCTCCTCGTTCGGGATCGTGCGCACGATCGGGCAGGTGGCGATCAGCGGGTCGCCCTCGAAGTAGAGCTGGGTGATCAGGCGTTGCGCCCAGCCGCTGCCGCTGATGGCGACGTGGATGTGCGCCGGGCGCCACTCGTTGATACGGTTGCGCCAGGGGTAGGGCCCGGGCTTGATGGTGCGGTAGCGGTAGTGCCCATCGGCGTCGGTGAGCACGCGACCGCAGCCACCGAAGTTGGGGTCCAGGGCGCCGATGTAGCTGTCCTTCGGGTGCCGGTAGCGTCCGCTGGCATTGGCCTGCCAGACCTCGACCAGCGCGCCCGGCACCGGGCGTCCGAAACTGTCGTGCACGTAGCCGTGCATGACGATGCGCTCGCCGATGGGCAGCCCGTCCTTGGCGAAGTTGAGGATCAGGTCGTCGTCCCTCGGACCCAACTCGGCCGGCGAGAACACCGGTGCGGTGACTTCGGTCAGGCTGTGCGCGATCGAGATCAGCGCATTGCGCGGCGAGCGCAGCACGCTGGTCTTGTAGCCGGGGGCCAGCGCCGGCGGGTGCAGCGCGGGGTCGCGCAGGTCATACGGCGCTGAAGGGTGAGGGTGCGGGTGGGGGGCCATCGGAGCGTCTTTAGGCGGAACAAGATGCGCACTCTAGGCGCCTGGGGCAGCGCCGGCAATCGTGGTCGTGCAACGCCTGGCGGTACGCGCCCACGGCGCTACACGAGTACGCTGGCGGCCACGCCGGCGACCCTGGGGCGCACGAGGGCACCGTCGACGGGCGGTGCTTGCGGTGCCGTCCAAGGCCGGTGGGGTGGCCAACGGTGGGGCGCCCGACTTCAGGCGCTAGTGGGCAAGGGGGGTGGCAGGGGCGTTCGTCGTGCCAACGGAACCAGTGGGTCTGCAATGGCGCCCGACGGCCGCTCGTAAGTGCCTATCAAGCAGCCGCTGGCCAAGGCGCGTTCGAGCAATGCATGGCGCAGGGCGTCACGACCTGGCGTGTCGGGAAGCGAGGCGCCGGGGCCGAGCGCAAACACCTGGAACACATATCGGTGCACGCCATGGCCGGGCGGCGGGTCGGGCGGCAGCCAGCGGGCCTGCAACAGCGAATTGCGGCCCATCGGCACCAGCGGCTGGGCTTCGCCCACCGCACTGAGCGTGCCTTCGGCCAGTGCGCCGTCGTCTTCGTCGCCGGTGGGCAGGCTGTGCGCGATAGCGTGCACCAACGGTTGCGGCGTTGGGGAATCGGCATCTTCCACGATCAGCGCCACTTCGATTGCTGCGGCGGGCAGGCCACTCCAGTGCAACGGCGGCGACAGACCCATGCCATCGGCGGTGTACTTGTCCGGCATCGGCGCATGGTCGGCAAAGGCCAAGCTGGAGACCACGATCGTTCCCATCCCCTGGCGTAGATCGACGCCGTGGAACATCGTCTTCGCCAGCCCAGCGCGCATGTCGCTCAGGGCCTCGCCCATGGCGTCGGGCAGTTTCTCGAGCATCGTGGGTACCTAAGTCGTCGTCAGTTCGGCACCATTGGGCAAGCACTCAGCGCGACGCGGCCCCGCTGACTGGAGCAACAGTTGACGGTCGACCTCGACTGATCATTGCCATCGTCCTCAGACGGTAATGTGTCATCGATGGCCGCCACCGGCACCAAAGCGGTGGCGGCCATCGCGCCGGCCAACTCGGCGTCGCCCTTTTGCCCGTCGCGCCGTCACCCAATTGGGCATCGCCCGCTAATCAATAGCAGCGCGATACCGATCGCGCAACATTTTTACGCGGTCGTGATTTGCGATCACCCCTTGGTGCTGGCGTTGCACGACCGCGCGAACGTCGACTGGCAGGTCTTGCTTCAGCGCTTTCGCGTACTGCGCCTTCGCATAGTCCTCGCCGCGCTCGCATTCTTCCAGTATCGCCTTGTCGTCGCGGCTGGATAACGCCTCCCTGATGCTGATCCAGCCGCGGTGAAGGGCGGCGGCTGCACTGCCTCGGTTCTGGGGGTTTCCGCCTTGGGCACGCACTTGCGACTGCAACTCGGTGGCACCCTCGCGGCATCGCTGCGAACAGCTAGTGAAGAGTGACTTCAATTCTGCGTCGTGCGCATCTTCAGCGGCTTTCGCGAATCCTTTCTCGCCGTCCTTGGACGTTTCGATCAGATCATTCAACACGGACTCGACATCGTCTTTCACTTGGCACTCCTTCGCACAATGAAGAATTCGATCTCCCTTTCGGGCCGCTCGATGTTGAGTATTCAGCGCTGGCACGGCTACGGGGCGTCTCTGATTCGAACGTAGGACGGTACCTACGACAGGCACCGCCGAGCGCGCGGTGAAGCAACAAACCGAGCACCGCACCGCCGCACTGGGCGAGCATGAAGCCGGGCACGCTGACCGCCGCTATGCCTGCAACGGTGTCGCTCCACAGCCGGCCGAAGGCCGCAGCCGGGTTGGCGAACGCGGTCGAGGCGGTGAACCAGTAGGCCGCCCCGATCCAGGCTGCCACCAGGGCCGACGCGCGGCCGGCCGGCGCGCGCAGGATGACGACGATCAGGCCCGCGGTGGCGACAGCCTCGGCCAGCCACTGCCCGCCGCCGCCGCGCAGCCGGGTCGACCATTGCGGGAACGGCAGCTCGAACATGGACTGCGCCAGCCAGGCGCCGAGCACGGCACGCGCCAACTGGGCCAGCACATAGAGCGGCAGTTCGCGCCGCGGCAGCTCGCCGCGCCAGGTCATCACGGCCGAGACCAGCGGGTTGAAATGCGCCCCCGACAGCGGGCCGAAGACTTCGATCAACACGAACAGTCCGGCCACCGTGGCCAGCGTGTTGGCCAGCAGTGCGACGGCTGTGTTGCCCGCGGCCAGACGCTCGCCCATGATCCCGGAGCCGATGACGATCGCCAGCAGCAGCGCGGTGCCTGCGAACTCGGCGGCGCAACGCTGCGCGCGTGTCATGTCCTGGCTATTGCCTGCAAGGCGCTGCGCAACGCCGTGGCGTCCATCGCAGCAGTTGCAGCATGCGGTAGCCGATCGCCTGGCGCGTCAGCTCGAAGGCGCGGCGCTGGCCGTCGTCGCCGCCCTCGGCATTCGACGGATCGGGGTAGCCCCAGTGCACCTGCACGGGAGCGCCCGCAAAGTAGGGGCAGGTTTCCTGGGCCGCGCGGTCGCAGACGGTGATCACCGCTGCCAGCGGCGCAGCTCCCGGCGCGGCGAACTCGTCCCAGCTTTTGCTGCGCGCTGTGCCGGCGTCGATGCCGGCCGCGGCCAGCACCTCGAGCGCAAACGGGTTGATGCGCCCGCTCGGTGCGCTGCCGGCGCTGTGGGCGCGCATGTCGTAGGGCGCCGAAGTTTGCGGGTGCAGATGGGGGTGCGGGGCCATGGGGGCGTCTTTCGGCGGGACAAGGTCCGCACTCTAGGCCCGCGCGGGCCGCGCGGGAATTGCGCCGTGCGCGCAGCGTCCAGTCAGCGCACGCCGCGTTCGTACCAGCCCTTGCTCGAGTTGACGATGTGTACCACCAGCAACATCGCGGGCACTTCGATCAGCACGCCGACCACGGTGGCCAGTGCCGCGCCAGACTCGAAGCCGAACAGGCTGATCGCCGCTGCCACCGCCAGTTCGAAGAAGTTGCTGGCGCCGATCAGTGCCGAGGGGCACGCGACGCTGTGCGACTCGCCGACGCGCCGGTTCAGCCAGTACGCCAGGCCGGAGTTGAAAAACACCTGGATCAGGATCGGCACGGCCAGCATCGCGATGACCAGCGGCTGCGTCAGGATCGCCTCGCCCTGGAACGCGAACAACAGCACCAGGGTAGCGAGCAGGGCCGCGATCGACCACGGCCCGATCCGGGCAAGCGTGGCATCGAGCGCGCCCTGTCCGCGCGCGAGCAAGGCCTTGCGCCAGAGTTGCGCCACCACGACGGGGATCACGATGTACAGAACCACGGACGTGATCAGCGTGTCCCACGGCACACTGATCGACGACAGGCCGAGCAGCAGGGCGACGATCGGCGCGAAGGCAAAGACCATGATCGTGTCGTTGAGCGCCACCTGCGACAGCGTGAACAGGGGGTGGCCGCCGGTCAGCCGGCTCCACACGAA
>JANMSR010000084.1:0-1969 GCA_031389565.1 Burkholderiales bacterium | reverse complement strand
CAGATCCTGCAACAGGTTCACCACCTGCGCCTGTACCGACACATCGAGCGCCGACACCGCCTCGTCACAAACAATCAGCCGCGGCTGCACCGCCAATGCGCGCGCGATCCCGATGCGCTGGCGTTGCCCACCCGAAAACTCGTGCGGATAGCGCCGCGCGTGTTGCGGCGCCAGGCCGACGATGTGCAACAACTCGGCCACCCGTTCGCGTTCGCGCCCCGGGCTCAAGGCATGCAAGGCCAGCGGCTCGGCCAGCGTCTGGCCCACCGTCATGCGCGGGTTGAGCGACGAATACGGATCCTGAAAGATGATTTGCATCGCCCGCCGTTGCGCGCGCAGACCGCCAGCGTCCAGGCTAGCGAGATCCTGCCCGTCGAAGGACACCCGCCCCGAGGTCGGCTCGATCAGGCGCAGCACCAGCCGTCCCAGCGTCGACTTGCCGCAGCCTGACTCGCCCACAATGCCGAGCGTTTCGCCCGCCGAGAGCGTGAAATCCACCCCATCGACCGCCCGCACCGCGCCGCTGACGCGGCTGAAGACCCCCTTGCGAACCGGGAAGTGCTTGACCAGTCCTTGGACCTCCAGCAACGGCTTGGGGCGCTCCGCCGCACTCATGCCATTGCCCCGTGCGGGGACCGCGCCAGCAACAGCTGCGGATCGAGCGGCGCCTTCCAGCACGCCGAGGCGTGGTTCCCGTCGATCGGCCTGAGTGGGGGTGCGGCGGAGTGACAGTGGGCATCGGCAAACGGACAACGTTCGGCGAAGCTGCAACCAGCGGGCAGTCGCATTGGATTGGGCACCTGGCCACTGATCGCGGCCAGCCGCGTCTGTTCGCCGTCAAGGCGCGGGATCGAGCCGAGCAAACCGACTGTGTAGGGGTGCTGCGGCGCATTGAACAGCGCCTGTACCGGGCCTTGCTCGACCACCCGCCCGGCGTACATCACGACCACTGTGTCGGCCACTTCGGCCACCACGCCAAGATCGTGCGTGATCAGGATGATGGCGGTGCCGGTTTCCTGTTGCAGCGTGTGCATCAAGTCCAGTATCTGCGCCTGGATCGTCACGTCGAGCGCGGTCGTGGGTTCATCGGCAATCAGCAATCGCGGCTCACACGACAACGCCATTGCGATCATCGCGCGCTGGCGCATGCCGCCGGAGAGTTTGTGCGGGTGTTCGTGGAAACGCTGCTCGGGCGCCGGGATACGGACCCGGGTCAACATCGCTATCGCCCGCTCGGCGGCCTGCGCGCGGCTCAACGGGCGGTGCCGCATCAGGCCTTCGACAATCTGCTCGCCGATCGTGAAGGCCGGATTCAGCGACGACATCGGCTCCTGAAAAATCATCGCCATTGCGTTGCCGCGCAAGTTCTGCAGCTCGCGCTTGGGCAATCCGAGCAGCTCGCGCCCCTCAAAGCGGATCGAACCGCCGGCGATGCGTCCGGGCGGATTCGGAACCAGCCCCATGATCGACAGCGCGGTGACACTCTTGCCACAACCGGATTCGCCAACGATGGCCAGCGTACTACCGGCAGCGACCGAAAAACTGACCCCATCCACCGCCGGGAACTCGCCCTCCTCGGTCTTGAAATGCGTTCGCAGGCCCTGCTCCTCGAGCAAGTCGCTCACTGAACGCTTCCTTGCCCACGCGCTGCATGGAAGCGCTCGATGCTGGCCTCGATCTGTGGGCGGTCGGTCAAGCCGACCGGGTCGTGCCGACCTGCCAGGCAGGCCACAAAAGGCTGGAAACGCTCCAGGCTGACCTGGTACAGCCGCTGCAACTCGATGATCGGCTCGGGGTGGTCGTCGACCCGCAAGTCGAGCTGGGGGTAGTCCTGGTCGGCGTGGATGCGCAACGCGGCCGCCTGTTTGCCGCGTTTGTCACCACCGGCTGCGTCGCCGGCAGCCATCGCGGCGAGCAGCCGCTCGGCCAGCGGAAGACCTTGCGCGGCGATATACGCGTCGGCGGTGGC
>JANMSR010000082.1:0-4813 GCA_031389565.1 Burkholderiales bacterium | reverse complement strand
TCCACTTCGGCGATTGCGACCCCGCCGGCATCGTCTTCTTCCCCAACTTCTCGCGCTGGATGGACGAGGCCTCGGGGGCCTTCTTCGTGGCCTGCGGCGTGCCACCGTGGCGCGATCTGCTGAAGACGCGCGGCATCGTCGGCACGCCGGTGCTCGAAATCCACACCAAGTTCTACAAGTGGGCCACCTACGGCCAAACGATTGAAGTGCACACCTGCGTCGATGCCTGGGCAGCCAAGACTTTCGTCCATCGCCACCGCGTGCTGCGCGGCGACACGCTGCTGTGCGAAGGCACGGAGGTGCGAGCCTTCGTGATCCGCGACCCGGCCGACCTGGACGGGCTCAAGGCGATCGCGGTGCCCGAGGACATCCGGGCGCTGTGCGCCTGACACACCACAACGGCTTGAAGCGGTGCGCGTGGCGCGGCCGCCGGGCTCAGTCGTCCAGGCCGAGATCCTGGATCTTGCGCGTGATGGTGTTGCGGCCGATACCCAGCCGCTGTGCGGCCTCGATGCGGCGGCCCCGCGTGCTGTCCAGGGCAGTCAGGATCAGCTTGGCTTCGAACTGGCGCGTCAGCACGTCCCAGACCTCGGGCGTGCCGGCGTCGAGCAGCGCACGGGCCTCGCGTTCGAAGTCGGCAAGCCAGCCGCTGCCGGCTGCCGGGCCAGCGGGTGCCGTGGCTGGCGCCACCGCTGCGATGGCGGGCATGGTCACTGCCGCCGACGTGCCCGCGACCGACGGCGTGGCCGCGACTTCGGCAGCCAGCTCGGGTGGCAAATCCTTGACCTCGACCATCTGCGCCGGCGCCATCACCGTCAGCCAATGGCAGATGTTCTCGAGCTGGCGCACGTTGCCCGGGTAGTCGAACGCAACCAGCCGCGTCAGTGCCCCGTCGGACAGGCGCTTGGCCTCGACGCCCAGATCCTTGGCACTCTTTTGCAGGAACTGGCGCGCCAGCATTGCGATGTCGTCGCGGCGCTCGCGCAGCGCCGGCAGGCGCAGGCGAATGACGTTCAGTCGGTGGAACAGGTCTTCGCGGAAGGCCCCGTCCTTGACCCGCTGCTCGAGGTTCTGGTGCGTGGCGGCGATCACGCGCACATTGCTCGTCTGCGGCTGGTGGCCGCCGACGCGGTAGAACTGGCCATCGGACAGCACGCGCAGCAAGCGCGTCTGCAAATCGAACGGCATGTCGCCGATCTCGTCCAGGAACAGCGTGCCGCCATCGGCCTGCTCGAAGCGGCCGCGGCGCATGGTCTGCGCGCCGGTGAAGGCGCCGCGTTCGTGGCCGAACAGCTCGCTCTCGAGCAGGTCCTTCGGGATGGCCGCGGTGTTGATGGCCACGAAGGGCCCGTTGCCGCGCGGGCTGTGTTTGTGCAGCGCGCGCGCCACCAGCTCCTTGCCCGAGCCGCTCTCGCCGGTGATCAGCACCGTGACATGGCTCTGGCTGAGCCGGCCGATGGCGCGAAACAGGTCCTGCATCGCCGGGGCCTGGCCGAGCATTTCCGGCGTGTCGCCAGGGCGCTCGCTGGCCACCGCCTCGCGCAGGCTCTCTTCGACGGCGCGGCGGATCAGCTCGACCGCCTTGGGCACGTCGAACGGTTTGGCCAGGTACTCGAAGGCACCGCCCTGGAAGGCCGAGACCGCGCTGTCGAGATCGGAGTAGGCGGTCATCACGATCACCGGCAGGCCGGGCAGGCGCTGCTTGATCTTGCCCAGCAGGTCCAGCCCCGAGCCGCCGGGCATGCGGATGTCGCTGACCAGCACCTGCGGCTCGTCGTCGTCGAGCGCGGCCAGCACGTCGCGCGCGTTGGCGAAGGCGCGCACGGCGAACTGCTCGCGCGCCAGGGCCTTTTCGAGCACGAAGCGGATCGATTGATCGTCGTCGACGACCCAGATGGGTTTCATGCGCGAGGCTTCTTTGTCAAGGCAGCGGGATGAGGATCGTGAATGCCGTACGCCCCGGCTCGCTGGCGCATTCGACCGTGCCCTGGTGTTGCTGCACGAAGGTCTGCGCCAGGGTCAGCCCGAGGCCCGATCCGCCCTCGCGCCCCGTCACCAGGGGGAAGAAGATGCGCTCGCGAATCGCCTCGGGCACGCCGGGCCCGTTGTCTTCGATATGCAATTCGAGTGCCAGGCGCCAGCGTTGCTTGCCCAGCGTTACTTGTCGGGCGATGCGCGTGCGCAAACTCAACTCGGCGTCACCGGCCTGGATGCGCTCGGCCAGCGCCTGCACGGCGTTGTGCGCGATGTTGAGCACGGCCTGGATCAGTTGCTCGCGGTCGCCGCGAAATTCTGGGATCGAGGTGTCGTAGTCGCGCCGCACCAGCAGGCCGCGCGGGTGTTCGGCCAGCACCAGCGAGCGTACCCGCTCGCAGACCTCGTGGATGTTGACGTCGGCCACGATATGGGCGCGGCGGTGCGGGGCCAGCAGGCGGTCGACCAGGAGCTGCAGGCGGTCGGCCTCGGCGATGATGACCTGGGTGTACTCGGTCAGCTCGCGCCGCCTGTCAGCCCGGCTTTCGAGCTCCATGCCCAGCAATTGAGCCGCGCCGCGGATGCCGCCCAAGGGGTTCTTGATCTCGTGCGCGAGGTTGCGCACCAGCTCCTTGTTGGCCTGGGCCTGGCCCTGGGTGCGCTCTTCGCGGTCTTGGCGTGTCTGCTGCTCGATCTCGATCATCTCGACCAACACCCGCTGTGGGTTGTCGGTCTGGTTGACGATCACGTGCACCGGCAGCAGCTCGGGGTGGCCGCCGCTCGGCCGCCGCACCTGGGCGTCGAAGCGGCCACAGGCGATGCGGTTGGCCGAGACGGCATCCAGGGTCTCGCGCAGCGGCTGCGGGTCGGCGAGCCAATCGGGCAACGAGGTGGCCAGCAGCGCGCGGCGGGCCACGCCGAGCGTGTTCTCGAAACTGGCATTGGCATGCAGGCACAGGCCGTCGGGGCGCACCACCGCCACCATCGTGGCCAGCAGGTCGAAGGCGGCCAGCGGGTCGGCGGCCTCCGCAACCATGCGCGCCGGGTTGCGCATGGCTACTCTTTGGGTGCAGGGAGCTTGGACATTTCGCGCTTGAGCGCGGCGACGTCGCTTTGCTTGCGCTCGATGGCGGCCTTCAGCTCTTCGACGCGGTCCTGGTACTTCTGGTAGTTGCGCTCGTCGCCCTTGCGCTCGGGCTCGCCGTTGTTGAACTCTTTCTGCAACTCGGCCAGCTTGGTTTCTTCGCGCCTGAGTTCGGTGTCGAGGATCTTGCGCGCATCGCTGTCACGCGAGCGCTGTTCGCCGGCATCGACCTTGCCTTCCGACGTCCGGGCGGCCCCCGACGGTGACGCGCCGGACTGCGGCCTCGGCTTGGGTGGCGAGACGACCGTGATCGGCGCGCCCTCGATGGTGCGGCAGCCACGGTCCTTGGCCTGCAGCGGGGTGATCTGGTCGGTGTAGAGCACCGGCGGCCCGGGGCAACGGTAGACCGTGGTCTCGGCCAGCGTCGCACCCCCCGCACACAGCAGCAGTGCGCCAACCCAGGATTTTGTCGCGGTGAGTTTCATGGCCATTCAACGCATTGTGGCCCAGGCTCGGTGCACAACAAAAAAGGGGCGGCTCGCGCCACCCCCTGCCTTGTGACCGAATGGTCGATCAAGCCGCGTAGTACATGTCGAATTCCAGCGGGTGGGTGGTCATGCGGAATCGCGTCACCTCCTGCATCTTCAGCTCGATGTAGGCGTCGATGTAGGCGTCGGTGAAGACCCCCCCCTTGGTCAGGAACGCACGGCCCTTGTCGAGGTAGTCCAGGGCCTGGTCCAGGCTGTGGCAGACGGTCGGGATCTTCGCGTCCTCTTCCGGCGGCAGGTGGTACAGGTCCTTGCTCGCGGCCTCGCCGGGGTGGATCTTGTTTTCCACGCCGTCCAGGCCGGCCATCAGCATCGCACTGAAGCCGAGGTACGGGTTGCACAGCGGATCGGGGAAGCGGCACTCGATGCGCCGGCCCTTCGGGTTGGCCACGTACGGAATGCGGATCGACGCCGAGCGGTTGCGCGACGAGTAGGCCAGCTTGACCGGGGCCTCGAAGCCGGGCACCAGGCGCTTGTAGCTGTTGGTGCCGGGGTTGGTGATGGCGTTGAGCGCACGGGCGTGCTTGATGATGCCGCCGATGTAGTACAGCGCCAGGTCCGACAGACCCGCGTAGCCGTCACCGGCGAACAGGTTCTTGCCGTCCTTCCATACGCTCTGGTGCACGTGCATGCCGCTGCCGTTGTCGCCGACGATCGGCTTGGGCATGAAGGTGGCGGTCTTGCCATAGGCGTGGGCCACGTTCTGGATCACGTATTTCTGCAGTTGCAGCCAGTCGGCGCGCTGCACCAGGGTACTGAACTTGGTGCCGAGTTCCATCTGGCCGGCGGTGCCGACCTCGTGGTGGTGAACTTCGACCGGGATGCCGAGCTGCTCGAGCAACAGGCACATCTCGGAGCGCATGTCCTGGAAGCTGTCGACCGGCGGCACCGGGAAGTAACCGCCCTTGATGCCCGGGCGGTAGCCCGAGTTGCCGTGCTCGTATTCCTTGCCGCTGTTCCAGGCCGCTTCTTCCGACTCGATCTTCGAGAAGCAGCCCGACATGTCGACCTGCCAGCGCACGCTGTCGAAGACGAAGAACTCGGGCTCCGGGCCGAAGAAGGCTGCGTCGCCGATGCCGCTGCTCTTGAGATAGGCCTCGGCACGGCGGGCCAGCGAACGCGGATCGCGCTCGTAGGGCTTGCCGTCGCCGGGCTCGAGCACGTCGCAGGTCAGCAGCAGCGTCGGCTCTTCGAAGAAGGGGTCGAC
>JANMSR010000466.1:0-2218 GCA_031389565.1 Burkholderiales bacterium | reverse complement strand
CTTTGACGGTTTTGATCAGCAGCACGGTTGGCTCGCCCTTGTGGTGCACGGCCTGGTGGTAGGCGGCATAGACCTTTTGCGGGTCATGGCCGCCCCGGCGCAAGGCCCAGATGTCGGCGTCGCTCATTTTGGAGACCATCTCGGCCGTGGTTGGATTGCGGCCAAAGAAATGCTTGCGCACGTAGGCCCCGTCATTGGCCTTGAAGGCCTGGTAGTCGCCGTCCACCGTGTCCATCATGATTTTGCGCAGGATGTGCTCTTTGTCGCGGGCCAGCAGCGGGTCCCAGTAGCCGCCCCACAGCAGCTTGATGACATTCCAGCCCGAGCCGCGAAACTCGCCTTCCAGCTCCTGGATGATCTTGCCGTTGCCCCGCACCGGGCCATCCAGGCGCTGCAGGTTGCAGTTGATGACGAAGATCAGGTTGTCCAGCTTCTCGCGCGCTGCCAGGCCGATGGCGCCCATGGATTCGGGCTCGTCCATCTCGCCGTCACCGCAAAACACCCAGACCTTGCGGTTGCTGGTGTCGGCAATGCCGCGCGCATGCAGGTACTTCAAGAACCGCGCCTGGTAGATGGCCATCAATGGGCCCAGGCCCATCGAGACGGTGGGGAACTGCCAGAAATCGGGCATCAGCTTGGGGTGCGGGTAGCTCGACAAGCCCTTGCCGTCCACCTCTTGCCGAAAGTTCAACAGCTGCTCTTCGCTGATCCGGCCCTCCATGAAGGCGCGGGCATAGATGCCGGGCGCCGAGTGGCCCTGGATGTAGAGCAGGTCACCGCCGTGGTCTTTGGTCTCGGCATGCCAGAAATGGTTGAAGCCGGCCGCGAACATGTGCGCCAGCGACGCGAAGGAGCTGATGTGGCCGCCGAGGTCGCCACCGTCCGCCGGGTCGAGCCGATTCGCCTTCACGACCAGCGCCATCGCATTCCAGCGCATGTAGGCACGCAGGCGGCCTTCGAGTTCGAGGTTGCCGGGGCTGCGCTCTTCGTCGCCGGGCTCGATCGTGTTGACATAGCCGGTGGTGGCCGAGAACGGGCGGTCGATGCCGTGCTGGCGCGCGTGTTCGAGCAACTGCTCGATCAGGAAGTGGCCGCGCTCGCGGCCCTCGGTGGCGACCACGGCCGACAGCGCGTCGAGCCATTCGCGGGTTTCCTGGGCGTCGGTGTCGCCAAGCGGCGGCTGGGGAAGCGCTGACATGGGGGGTCTCCTGAGAGTGTTTTTGCCGACGGCCGCCGGCGCAGTGTGGCGTTACCGGGTGAGGCGGGCGCGAGTTTCGCACAGGGCGTTGACATTTTCAAATAGTGGCTGCTAGTTTCTCAATATGAAATCACCCACAGGCTGGGCGGGCCCCGCCCCTCGATAATCCTGACCATGCCAAACCGTCCCGACTTGGCCCGCGACAGCGAGCTGCCGACCTACACACGTCGGCAGCGCCTGTTCGGCCGCTGGTGGCGGCGGCAGTCGCCGACGCGGCAAGACCGCTTCGCCACCATCGGCCCGCTAGTCTCCGTGCTCTTGTTCCTGGCCGCCATCATTGCGGCCTTCTGGTACCTGCGCAACGAGGAAATCGCGCGGGAAACCGATACGGTGCAGCGCGACACCGAGATCGCGCAGCAACAAATCCGCCTGCGCCTGCAAGACGACCAGGAGCAGGTCGTTCGCCTGGCGCGGCAGATTGCCGGCAACGAAATCGACGGCGCCAGTTTCAACAGCCGCGCCGCCGCGTTTGCGCAGGAGCGGCCTGCCCTGACACATCTGTCGTGGATCTCGCCACAGCGTGCCCTGCGCGGCAGCCACGCCGTGGACGTGTTCCACCCCGAAGCCAACCCGAGCGGCGACGCGATGGCGCCGGCACTGCCGGTAGCGGGCGAGGCCAGCGAACCCGAGCGCGCTTTCGCCCAAGCGCGCAGCACACGCCAGGTGCTCTACTCGCGCGCCTTTCGCAACGCCAGCGGCACCACCGTGTTCCAGCTCCACGTGCCCCTGCTCGAGCGCAGCAACTTCACCGGCGCGCTGATCGCCGAATACTCACTCGACACCTTGCTGCGCAGCTCGGTACCGCCCGAAGTGACGCAGCGCCACACCGTCGCCGTGCTCGACGCCGACGGCCGCGAGCTCGCCGGCAACGTGTTGCAGATGCCAGGCCAGCCGGTCAGCCGCCCGACCATCGTGTACGACTTGCCGCTGGCGCCGGCCAACAACGGCCTGATCCTGCGC
>JANMSR010000067.1:0-4610 GCA_031389565.1 Burkholderiales bacterium | reverse complement strand
GCACCTCGTCGTCGTTAACGCTTGGCCTCGGGTCGTCGATCGACGCCTGGACCTGCTCACGGAACCAGGTGTCGTAGGCCGCCGCCTGGTGTGCACGCTTCATACGCGCCGACGCCATGGCGCTGCGCTTGTCGGCCGGATAGGTCGCACTTGCGCCGGGCTCGAACTCGGCCGTGTTGACGCGGTACTCGGTGATACCGAGGCCCTTGAGGTAAGCCGCCAGCGTCTCAAACTGGCGAAAAGTCCGCGGCTTGCCGCGCGTAACGGCCAGGGTCTGGCTGGCCCGGCCGTAGTTGATCACCACGCCCCAGCCGCCACAGGCGCCGACCACTTCGGCACCCACGTTGGCACCAGCATCGACCAGGCGCCGAAGCGTGCTGTGGTCGATGGTTTTGTCGGTGTTCTGCATGGCGTCCGCTCCTGCGAGTCATTCACTAAGATAAGTGTGCCGCAAAATCCTAGAAACTGCCAGGCGTCAACGACGCAGCAGTCTGGCAAGAGGCTTCGCTTCAGTCACCGTGATCGGCAGCCTGGCTTCGGCGTTGCGCAGGATTCGCGCACTGCGCTGCAGGTGGTCTTCGAGCTGCGTCAGGCGCGCCGGCGGATAAAGCGGTACCGGCACGCAGCCGGCATAGAGCGCGCCGTAGAACGCCGCGAAGAATTCGCTTCCGATCGGCAGCATGACGGCCACCGCGTCACCGGCGCCGCAGCCACGCTCGACCAGGCCTGCAGCCGCCGCGAGTGCGTCGATCTGCAGCCTTGCGTAAGTCAGGTGCTGCGTCGCGCGCATCGACGCGCCGTGCAACGACTCGATCGTGACCAGCAGCCGCTCACCATGCCGCTCGGCGTGCCAGTCGAGCACGTCGACCAGGGTGGCCAGCGATGCGGGCGGATAGTCGATGCGCGAGTCGTCGCGCGCGGGCTCGGGCTCGGATGGGCGCGGCGCCGCGGCAGGCGCGGGCGACGAACAAGCGCGCAGCAGGTCGTGCGGCGTCTCGGCCTGCGAAAGCGCGGTTGCATCGAGCGCCACGCCGAGTTCGCTCTCGATGCGCGTCACGAGTTCGGCGCGCGACAGGCTGTCCAGGCCGTAGTCGCGCTCGAGCGAGTGGTCGATGCCCAGGCTCTGCGCGAAATCGCTCCCCGGGCGCAACTGGTCGGCGAGGTCGCGCACCAGCTGCAGCAGCACAGGCGTCAGATCGCGATCGATGGGCATTGGCGAAACTCGATGGCGAACGACTTTAATGAAGGCTGTGGACTGAATCAAGCATCCGGCGTGGCGGCCGGGTATCGGCCAGAAGCAACCTTGGAGCGCCGCCCGGTGAAGGTCAGCGACCTGCCCTGAACCGGTCAGCGAGCTCGCCGAACTGGTCGACAGCCAGCGACCCTACACGGACAGTCAGCGGTTCAAGTTTGACGCCGAGAAGCAGACTCCCAACGCTCGATTTACCGACGTGCCGAGATGCGTTGCCCGCTACGTCACGCCGCATCAAGCGAGCGGGCAGCGATTTTGATGTCAAAGTCGGTTCGGCACGGCCGGGACCGGCGGTGCATGGCGCCCGATGCAGCCGCGCAGCGCGGCGCCAACGCGCCGCGACGCGGCTATCGCGGCAGCGCCTCCTGGGTCTGCGGATTCAGGCGGTCCAGTCGTATCGCCCCGGCCCGCGCCTTGTCGCTCAGGCCAAAGACGCGCAGCCCGGCCGTGATGTCGCTCTCGTAGATGAAGTTGTTGTACCAGTAGGTCGACCAGGCGCCGCCGAGCTGGCAAGAGGGCGCAGGCGCGGGACCACAGAACGAGCCCGGCCCGAGCGAGGCGGGGTCGGTCCAGCCCACCGTTTTCGGGTTGGCCGGGTCGGTGAAGTCGGTCACCCAGGTGCCGGCCTGGTAGTGGCCGGCAACCGCGACATACCGGCCGCTCCGCAGCGGCACGATGTTGTAGTTGTGGATCGTGCAGTTCTCGTCCGCCCCCTGGCTGCGCGGAAGCACCCACTGGCCGAGCTTCGCGCCGGTGGCCGCGTCATAGAAGAACAAGCTCTTGTCCACGGCGGGGTCGCTCGCCTCGCACTCCGCCAAGGCGCCGCCACCGGGCTCCCAGCCGGCCGCGATGACTCGGCCGTCCCAGGTAAAGGTGGCCGAATGCCAGCGGCCGTTGGTGGTGGACGCACCCACGCCGGGCTCCGCGATCGTGAACAGCAGGCTCGGATCTCGCGGGTTGCTGATGTCCCAGACGTTGATCGTGTCCGCGCTCGCGCACGCAGCCTTGTTGATGCCGCCGAGGATCACGCCGGCGTCGTGGCAGCCGGTGCGAACCGCCGGGTCGGCGGGACCCGCGAGAGGCTCGCGGTGGACCAGGCTCGCCGCAGCTGGATTGGCCAGCGGCACCGCGATGATGTCCATGAAGTCGCCGAGCGCGTTCTGCTGTGCGAGGTTCAGCCCGACGCCGCAGCCCGTGCTGCTCGAGTTGTTGCTGTAGACGATCAGGTCCCCGCCGTCGACCCCGGCGACGGTGACCGTGTGCGAGCCGCAGGGCAGCTCGAGCCTCGCGAGAAGCTGCGGACTCGCCGGGTTGCTGATGTCGAAGATGTGCACGCCTTCGAATCCCGCCGGCACGGTGGTTCCGGCGCACTCGCGCGGCGTCGCCCGCTTTGTGTTCCAGCTGCGCACGAGGATGTGGTCCCACACCACCAAGTCGCCCTGGTCGCCATTGCACACCACCTCGGAAACCAGCTTCGGGTTGCCGGGCGCAGAGATGTTGATGACGCGGAAGCCGTCGTAGGTTCCCTGGTAGGCCAACCTGCCCTGGAACGCGAGGTCGCTGCTGATGCGCCGCTGCCCGTCCGGCACTTCGAAAGTCGCGGCACGGAGGTCGTGCCCCATTTCGTGGACGTTGCGCGTGTGCGGATCGGCGTCCTGTGGACTGGGATGGCCCGCGATGCTCGCCGAGGCGAACAATCCGCCGACAACGACGGCCGCGGCGGTGGCCAAGGTGAATCTGCGCATGATTACCCCTTTGTTGTTCGCTTCACGCCAACTTCGACGTCCGGCCTCGAGCGACCGGTTGGGACTGCCTTTGCGGGAGTTGCGAAGTTAGGTTCCTGAGATTGAGGCTCCAAGTCAATCCTCCTGCGGCAAAGCGCTGCTGACACTTTCGGGCCGCGAGAAGATCACGCCTGCATCATTTGCGAAAGCATCCTTGCCGAGGATCAGGGCAATGCACGTCATAACCCAGCGCCCCCACTGACGCGAGCCCGCGAACCGAACTCGATAGGAGGACCCAAGTCTTGGGCGCCAGACAAGCGCACACTCTTCGACCTTGCGCGTGGGCTTCCCACTGGTCTTCTCTGTATGCAGAATAGGCGCATGTTGCCTAGTATTCAAGCCATTGTTTGTGGGGGCCTACCGCAAAGCCGCAGGGGGCCGACGTTGCTGCAACCGGAGGCCAAATACGCGCGTGAAGGCGCAGAAGTTGGTCGCTGACACGGCGGCAGACTCTGCGACCACGGTTGAGCAAATGCAAGGGCGGGATTCGAACCTCCAGAACCGAGCATACCGTTCGACCCGCAAGCAGACCTTCGCGAACTTCCGTTCCTGGCCGTGTCCTGTCCGCACGTGACGCATGCTGAGGGTCGGCTGAACATCGCATTGCCGGCGCTGGGGCCGACGGCGCCGAATGCTCCTGATGGGTCGATTCCGTACGTTGGCAAGTCACCCTCTCAGGCCGCTGCCAATCGCACCGGAACGCGCCGCCGGCCGAAGCCGCGCTCGAGCTCGCCGAAGCGGCCGGCGATGGCGGCGCCGCAACGCGGACAAGCAGCGCTCGTATCGAGGTCGCAACGCAGCACCTCGTACCAGTCGCGCTCGATCAGCGCTGCATGGCAGCCCGGGCAGAACGTCGTGCCGCCTTCGACATCGTGCACGTTGCCGGTGTAGACGTGATGCAGCCCATTGCCGAGCGCAATCGCGCGGGCGCGCGTCAGTGTGGCCGGCGGCGTCGCTGTCCGGTCCAGCATCTTGTAGTCGGGGTGGAACGCTGTGAAGTGCAGCGGCACGTCCAGACCCAGGTGGTCGGCGATCCAGCGCGTCATCGCGTCGATCTCGGCGCTGCTGTCGTTCAGCCCCGGAATCAGCAGCGTCGTGACCTCGAACCAGCAGCCGGTCTCGTGGCGCAGGTACTGCAAGGTGTTGAGCACCGGCGCCAGATGGGCACCGGTCTGCTGGAAGTAGAACTGCTCTGTGAAGCCCTTCAGGTCGACGTTGGCCGCGTCCATCCTGGCGTAGAACTCGCGCCGCGGTGCGGCATGCATGTAGCCCGCCGTCACCGCCACGCTGTGCAGGCCCAGCGCATGGCAGGCGTCGGCCGCATCCATCGCGTACTCGGCAAAGATCACCGGGTCGTTGTAGGTGAAGGCGACGCTTGCCGCACCGCAGTCGCGCGCCGCTTCGGCGATGCGCTCGGGCGACGCCTGGTCCATCAGCCGGTCCATCTCGCGGCTCTTCGAGATGTCCCAGTTCTGGCAGAACTTGCACGCCAGGTTGCAGCCCGCGGTGCCGAAGGACAGCACGCTCGACCCGGGGTGAAAGTGATTCAGCGGCTTCTTCTCGATCGGGTCGAT
>JANMSR010000379.1:0-20399 GCA_031389565.1 Burkholderiales bacterium | reverse complement strand
CGATCAACGAGCACATCGAGCAGATGCGGCTGTCGGCCACCAAAAGCGTGCTCGAGCGGCGCGACGTGGTCATCGTGGCCAGCGTCAGCGCCATTTATGGCATCGGCAAGCCCGAGGACTACACCCAGATGCGCTTCATTGCGCGGGTGGGCGACAAGATCGGGCAGCGCGATGCGATCGCGCAGTTGATCCGCATGCAATACACGCGCAACGAAACCGATTTTTCGCGCGGCAGTTTCCGCGTGCGCGGCGATGTGATCGATGTCTTCCCGGCCGAGCACTCCGAGCTGGCCGTGCGCATCGAGATGTTCGACGACCAGATCGAATCGCTGCAGTTGCTCGACCCGCTGACCGGCCGAATCCGGCACAAGGTGCCGCGCTTCGTGATCTACCCGGCCAGCCATTACGTGACGCCGCGCGACCGCGTGCTCGCGGCCATCGAAACCATCAAGGCCGAGCTGCGCGAGCGGGTGGCCGAGTTCGTTGCCGCCGGCAAGCTGGTCGAGGCTCAGCGGCTCGAGCAACGCACGCGATTCGACCTGGAAATGATGCAGGAGGTCGGCCACTGCAAGGGCATCGAGAACTACACCCGGCATCTCTCGGGCGCCAATCCAGGCGAGCCGCCGCCGACGATGGTCGACTACATGCCACCCGACGCGCTGATGTTCCTCGACGAAAGCCATGTGCTGATCGGCCAGTTCGGCGGCATGTACAACGGCGACCGCGCGCGCAAGTCGACATTGGTCGAGTACGGCTTTCGGCTGCCGAGTGCCCTGGACAACCGGCCGCTGAAGTTCGACGAGTTCGAGAAGAAGATGCGCCAGGCGGTGTTCGTCTCGGCCACGCCCGCGGCGTACGAGCAGGCGCATGCCGGCCAGGTGGTCGAGCAACTGGTGCGGCCCACGGGGCTGATCGACCCGCTGGTCGAGGTGCGCCCGGCCACGCACCAGGTCGACGACGTGCTGCAGGAGATTCGCCTGCGCACCGAGGCGGGCGAGCGCGTGCTGATCACCACGCTGACCAAGCGCATGGCCGAGCAGCTCACCGACTACCTGGCGGACAACGGCGTCAAGGTGCGTTACCTGCACAGTGACATCGACACAGTCGAACGCGTCGAAATCCTGCGTGATCTGCGCCTGGGCCTGTTCGACGTGCTGGTCGGCATCAACCTGCTGCGCGAGGGGCTGGACATTCCCGAGGTCTCGCTGGTGGCGATCCTCGACGCCGACAAGGAGGGCTTCCTGCGCTCCGAGCGCTCGTTGATTCAGACCATCGGCCGCGCTGCGCGCCATCTCAGCGGCAAGGCCATCCTGTATGCCGACAGAGTCACCGACTCGATGACCAAGGCCTTGGACGAAACCAACCGCCGACGCGCCCGCCAGATCACCCACAACGAACGGCACGGCATCACCCCGCGCAGCGTGGTCAAGCAAGTACGCGATCTGATCGACGGCGCGGTCTCGGCCAAGACCGCGAAGGACGACCTGAAGCGTGCGCACGCTGCGGCCGAGGTCGAGGCGATGAGCGAGAAGGACCTGGGCAAGCGCATCAAGATGCTCGAAAAGCAGATGCTCGAACATGCCCGCAACCTCGAGTTTGAGAAGGCGGCTCGCGTGCGCGACCAACTGGCGCAATTGCGTGAACATGCCTTCGGTGCACCGGGCCATGACAGCAACGTGCTGACGCTGGCGAGTGGCAAGGGTGCGCCATGAGGGCGCCTGAGCTGCGTGTGCTGATGGTCTGCCTGGGCAATATCTGCCGCTCGCCGACCGCCGAGGCGGTGCTGCGCCAACGCTTGCAGGCCCACGGCCTACACGACCGGGTCGAGGTGGACTCGGCCGGCATCGGCGCATGGCACGCCGGCGCGCCGCCCGACACGCGCGCACAGCGCCATGCCGCCCTGCGCGGCTACGACCTGTCGGGCCAGCGCGCACGACGCGTCGTCGAGTCCGATTTCCACCGCTTCGACTTGATCCTGGCGATGGACGAGGACAACCTGGCCGATCTCGAGCGCCTGCAGCCCGACGGCGCCCGCGCCGAGTTGCGCCTGTTCGCGGCGACCGAGGTGCCCGACCCGTACCACGGCGCTCCGCAGGGCTTCGAGCATGTGCTGGACATCATCGAGCAGGCCAGCGACGCCCTGCTCTTCGAGTTGCGCCGGCGCCTGGGAACTTCCTGAGCCGAACCCGACCAAATCACTCGGCTTCTGATAAACTTGACTGAACTCGTCGGAATAAACCGAGGGGTAACCCGTTGATTTGCCGCCGCCCAGGCGCGGCCGTTCAGCGGTCCCTCCCGGATCGTTTCCGACCACCTTAGGAGTACTCCATGCGCCTCACGACCAAAGGCCGCTTTGCGGTCACCGCGATGATCGATCTCGGCCTGCGCTCGACCAACGGACCGGTGGCCCTGGCGGCGATCAGTGCGCGGCAGCAGATTTCGTTGTCCTACCTCGAACAGTTGTTCGGCAAGCTGCGCCGCGCCGAGCTGGTGGAAAGCACGCGCGGCCCGGGCGGCGGGTATTCGCTGGGCCGCGCGGCAGCGGAGATCAACGTGGCCGACATCATCATTGCCGTCGACGAGCCGATCGACGCCACCGGCTGTGCCGGCAAGGAAAACTGCATGGGCGACGACAACGGCAAGTGCATGACGCACGACCTGTGGGCGGCGCTCAACACCAAGATGATCGAGTTCCTCAGCTCGATCACCCTGAAGAAGCTGGTTGACGAGCAACTGGCCAAGGGCGTGTCGGTGGTCGAGTCGCCGATCAAGCGCGCGATTTCATCGGCACCGGTGGTCAAGCCGATCCGCATCACCGCGCCGAATTCGGTGTTCGCCCTCGGCACCGCCGCGCTGACGAAATAATCGACGCTCCATCCTGAGACGCCGGACCCCGACTGCCATGGACATGACGCCGCATTTCCCGATCTACATGGACTACGGTGCGACCACGCCGGTCGACCCGCGCGCGGTCGACGCGATGGTGCCCTGGTTGCGCGAGCATTTCGGCAACCCGGCCTCGCGCAGCCACGCCTGGGGCTGGGAAGCCGAAGCGGCGGTCGAGAAGGCGCGCGGGCAAGTGGCCGAGTTGATCGGCGCCGACCCGCGCGAAATCGTCTGGACCTCGGGCGCCACCGAAAGCAACAACCTGGCGCTCAAGGGCGCGGCAAATTTCTACAAGACCCGCGGCAAGCACATCGTGACGGTGAAGACCGAGCACAAGGCCGTGCTCGACACTTGCCGCGAGTTGGAGCGCCAGGGTTTCGAAGTGACCTACCTGGCCGTGCAGGAAGATGGCCTGCTCGACCTCGACGCGTTCAAGGCCGCACTGCGGCCCGACACCATCCTGGCCTCGGTGATGTTCGTCAACAACGAGATCGGCGTGATCCAGGACATCCCGACCATCGGCGCCCTGTGTCGCGAGCGCGGCATCATCTTCCACGTCGACGCGGCGCAGGCCACCGGCAAGGTGGCGATCGATCTGGCCACGTTGCCGGTCGACCTGATGAGCCTGGCCTCGCACAAGACCTACGGCCCCAAGGGCATCGGCGCGCTGTACGTGCGGCGCAAGCCGCGGGTGCGCATCGAGGCCCAGATGCACGGCGGCGGTCATGAGCGCGGCATGCGCTCGGGCACCTTGCCCACACACCAATGCGTTGGCATGGGCGAGGCCTTTCGCATCGCCCGCGAAGAAATGGGCACCGAAAGCGAACGCATCCGCATGCTGCAGCAGCGCCTGATCACGGGCCTGCAAGACATCGAGCAGGTGTTCATCAACGGCCACGTCGAGCGCCGCGTGCCGCACAACCTGAACATCAGCTTCAACTTCGTCGAGGGCGAGTCGCTGATCATGGGCGTGAAAGGCATTGCGGTCAGTTCGGGCTCGGCCTGCACTTCGGCCAGCCTCGAGCCGAGCTATGTGCTGCGCGCGCTCGGCCGCAGCGACGAGTTGGCGCATTCGAGCCTGCGCATGACGATCGGGCGCTTCACCACCATCGAGGAAATCGACTACGCGGTCAGCACCCTGAAAGACCGCGTGGCCAAGCTGCGCGAGCTCTCGCCGCTGTGGGAGATGTTCAAGGATGGGATCGATATCAGCACGATCCAATGGTCCGCACATTGAATTTCATGGAGTACTGACATGGCATACAGCGAAAAGGTCATCGACCACTACGAAAACCCGCGCAACGTCGGTTCGTTCGACAAGAGCGACGAGACGGTGGGCACCGGCATGGTTGGCGCGCCGGCCTGCGGCGACGTGATGAAACTGCAGATCAAGGTCAACCCGGCCACCGGCCTGATCGAGGACGCCAAGTTCAAGACCTATGGCTGCGGCTCGGCGATCGCATCGAGCTCGCTGGTGACCGAATGGGTCAAGGGCAAATCGCTCGACGAGGCGCTGACGATCAAGAACACGCGCATCGCCGAAGAGCTGGCGCTGCCGCCGGTGAAGATTCACTGCTCGATCCTGGCCGAGGACGCGATCAAGGCGGCGGTCGAAGACTACAAGGCCAAGAAAGCGCATTGAGATGCCGGTCACGCTCACCGAGGCTGCAGCCCGCCATGTCAGCCGCTACATCTCGCGCCGCGGCAAAGGCGTGGGCGTGCGGCTGGGCGTCAAGACCACCGGCTGCTCGGGCCTGGCCTACAAGCTCGAGTACGCCGACGAGGTGGCGCCCGAAGACCATGTCTTCGAAGGCCACGGCGTGAAGATCCTGATCGATCCGAAGAGCCTGCCCTACCTCGACGGTACCGAGCTCGACTTCGTTCGCGAAGGCCTGAACGAGGGCTTCAAGTTCCACAACCCGCGCGAGAAAGATCGCTGCGGTTGTGGGGAGTCGTTTCGCGTCTAGCCTTCGCCGAGCGCTTGCGGGCGCGGCGAGGCCGCGCTTTTTTGTGTCCTACCCCATGAGCACCGACATCGCCATCCGCCCCGAGCGCGCCGACCACCCCCAGGTGGTGGCGGCGCTGGGTGCGCTCGACGCCTACCTGGCAGCTCTGTACGAGTCCGAGGCGAATCACATCCTGTCGATCGAGGAGTTGCTCGAGCCGGAGGTGATCTTCTTTGCGGCGTGGCAGCGCGATCGTGTCGTCGGCACCGGCGCCGTGCGTTGCAGGGCCGGCGAGCCCGATACTGCGGGCGAGCCGTATGGCGAAGTCAAACGCATGTATGTCGACGCGGGCCTGCGTGGGCGACGGATCGCGGCGCGCTTGGTCTCGAGCCTCGAAGCGCAATTGCGCGCACGCGGCCTCGCGCTGGCGCTGCTCGAGACCGGCCGCGACCAGCACGCGGCCATCCGCCTGTACGAGCGCTGCGGCTACAGCCGGCGCGGCCCGTTCGGCGGCTACGTCGACAATGGCCTGTCGCTGTTTATGTCCAAGCGGCTGCCATGAAGCTCGACCTGAATCTCGGCGATAGCGACTTCACGCTGTTCGGCCTGTCCGAACGGTTCGCGCTCGACCGCGCCGATCTCGATGCGCGCTGGAGGCGGCTGCAGGCCTCGGTGCATCCGGACCGCTTCGCTGCCGAAGGCGCCGCCGCGCAGCGCCTGGCGATGCAATGGTCGGTGCGCATCAACGAGGCCTACCGACGCCTGCGCGAGCCGCTTCTGCGCGCCGCCTACCTGTGCGAGTTGCGCGGTGCGCCGATCGCGGCGCACAGCAATACCGCGATGCCGGGCGAGTTTCTGATGCAGCAGATGGCCTGGCGCGAGGCGCTCGACGAAGCCGACACCGATGCGTGCCTGACCACGCTCGAAGTCGAGGTCCGTGCGGCCGAAGCCGACCTGCTGGCGCACCTGGCGACGCTGCTCGACGATCAGAGCGCACCGGCGCTGGCCGCAGAGCGCGTGCGCGCGCTGATGTTCATCAATCGTTTCCGTGCCGACCTCAACCAGCGGCTCGATGCGTTGCAAGACTGATCGATCGACACAAGATGGCCCTGCTGCAAATCTCCGAACCCGGCCAGTCGCCCGACCCGCACACCCGGCGCATCGCGGTCGGCATCGACCTGGGCACCACGCACTCGCTGGTGGCTGCTGTCCGCCACGGCGTGGCCGAGTGCCTGCCCGATGCACACGGCCGCGCGATCCTGCCGTCGGCCGTGCGTTACCTCGACGGCGGCCGGCGTGCGATCGGCGCCGACGCGCTGGCGGCGCAGGCCGACGACCCGCTAAACACCGTCGTTTCGGTCAAGCGCCTGATGGGCCGCGCGCTGGCCGACGTGGCCGGCCACGCCAAGCTGCCGTACCGCTTCGTCGATCGGCCGGGCATGGTCGCGATCGAGACTCGAGACGGCGTCAAGACACCGGTCGAGGTCTCGGCGGAGATCCTCGCTACGTTGCGCCAGCGTGCTGAAAACAGCTTCGACAGCGATGACTTGTTCGGTGCCGTGATCACGGTGCCGGCCTACTTCGACGATGCCCAGCGGCAAGCCACCAAGGATGCCGCCAAGCTCGCCGGCCTGAACGTCCTGCGGCTGATCAACGAGCCGACCGCAGCGGCAGTGGCCTACGGTTTGGACAACGGCAGCGAGGGCTTGTACGCCGTCTACGACCTCGGCGGCGGCACCTTCGACATCTCGCTGCTGCGCCTGACTCAGGGCGTGTTCGAGGTGGTGGCCACCGGCGGTGACGCCGCGCTCGGCGGCGACGACTTCGATGCGACCCTGGCCGAGTGGGCGTTGGCCATGGCGGGCCGATCGGCCGCAACGGCGCATGACCGCCGTGCGGTGCTGGTGGCCGCTCGCGCGGCCAAGGAGGCGCTGACCGACTCGGCGTCGACGACCCTGGCCTGCGCCTTGGCCGATGGCCCTCTGTCAGTGACCGTGACCCACACGCAGCTCGACACGCTCGGCAAGCCGCTGATCGACAAGACGCTGGCCGCCGTCAAGCGCGTTTTGCGCGATGCCAAGCTGGCACGCGACGACGTGCAGGGTGTTGTGCTGGTCGGAGGATCGACGCGCATGCCCGCCGTGCGTACCGCGGTGGGTGAACTCTTCGGCCGCCCGCCGCTGACGAACCTGAACCCCGACGAGGTGGTGGCCGTCGGCGCCGCGATCCAGGCCAATCAACTGGCCGGCAATGCGGCCGACGGCGAGATTCTGCTGCTCGACGTGATCCCGCTGTCGCTGGGCATCGAGACCATGGGCGGCCTGGTCGAGCGCATCGTCGAGCGCAACAGCACGATACCCACCGCTAAGGCGCAGGACTTCACCACCTACCAGGACGGGCAGACCGCGATGGCCCTGCATGTGGTGCAGGGCGAGCGCGAGCTGGTGGCCGACTGCCGCTCGCTGGCGCGCTTCGAGCTGCGCGGCATCCCGCCGATGGTGGCCGGTGCGGCGCGCATCCGCGTCAGCTTCGAGGTCGACGCCGACGGCCTGCTCAACGTGTCGGCGCGCGAGTTGAATTCAGGCGTCGAGGCCGCGATCACCGTCAAGCCGAGCTATGGCCTGGCCGACGACGACATCGCGCGCATGCTGCGCGAGGGCTTTGCGCAGGCCGACGACGACGCCGTGGCGCGCTCGCTGCGCGAGGCCCGCGTCGACGCCGACCGCATGCTGCTGGCGACGCGCTCGGCGCTGGCGGTGGACGCCGACCTGTTGACCGATGCCGAACGCGGCGCCATCGACGGGTTGATGGTCGACATGCAGCGCATCGCCCAGAGCGAAGACCACCGTACGATCGACGCCGCGGTCAAGGCGCTGGCCGCGGGCACCGAGGCCTTCGCCGCCGCGCGCATGAACCGCGGTATCCGCCAGGCGCTGGCCGGCCGCAACGTCGACGATCTCTAACCGGCGTCGCCCATGCCCGTCATCAAGATCCTGCCCCACGCTGAGTACTGCCCACAGGGCGACGAGATCGACGCGCCCTCGGGCACCTCGATCTGCGAAGCCCTGCTGGAGAACGGCATCGCCATTGAGCACGCCTGCGAGATGAGCTGCGCCTGCACCACCTGCCACGTCATCGTGCGCGAGGGTTTCGAGTCACTGGGCGAAATGGATGAGAGCGAAGAAGACCTGCTCGACCGCGCCTGGGGCCTGGAGCCCAGCTCGCGGCTGTCGTGCCAGGCCATCGTCTCGAACCGCGATGTGACGATCGAGATTCCCAAGTACTCGATCAACCACGCCAAAGAAAATCACTGAGTCCTCGGGGCCATGAAAAAACCCGCCGCGGCGGGTTTCTCGTGGGGATGAAACTCAGCTCAGTTCTTCGGCACTTCCGAGCCGGAGATCGTGCGCCGGAACCAGTCGCCGATCGGGCGCAGGGAATCGAAAATCGAATCCGGCTCGCCTTCGCGCTCGCGCAGCAGGCCGCGCTCACCCAGCATCTGCATGAACATGCGCACCTCCAGCCTGGTCGCACCGCTGGACAGCACCAGTTGCTGCACCGACAAGTAGCGGTGCGACATGTCGCTGAGCATGCGGCGGTACACCGTGCGGTGGTAGGGCGCCGGCAGATCCGGCCAGGCCGCGAGCTTGAATTCCTTCATGGTGTCGAGGGTCGGGCCGCGTTGGCTGGAGGCCCTTTTCTGGTCCAGGGGCACCGAGAGTAGCCTCGCGTATCGCGTCAAGCCAAGCGACTACGCGATGTTCGAGGGTTTTTTCTAGGCCCGACTTGTAGGGTTTTGCAATCGGCGTGCCTCATTTCACGGCCCGAGGGCGCGTGGGGTCGCTGGCTACACTGCCCCGATGCAGGTCTTGGGCATCGAATCCTCATGCGACGAAACCGGTGTGGCGCTGGTGCGGTGGCAATCCGACGAAACGCCGCGCCTGCTCGCACAGGCCCTGTACAGCCAGGTCGACATGCACCAGGCCTATGGCGGCGTCGTCCCCGAACTGGCCTCGCGCGACCATATCCGGCGCGTGCTGCCGCTGGCCAGGCAAGTGCTGGCCGATGCGGGCAGCCGTCTGGGTGAGATCGACCTCGTGGCCTACACACGCGGTCCCGGATTGGCCGGCGCGCTGTTGATCGGCGCGGGCATCGGCTGCGCGCTGGCCGCTGCGCTCGGCAAGCCGGTGCTCGGTGTCCATCACCTCGAGGGCCATCTGCTGTCGCCGTTCCTGTCGGCTGACCCGCCGCAGTTCCCCTTTGTCGCCTTGCTGGTGTCGGGCGGCCACACGCAACTGATGCAGGTGCAGGGCGTTGGCGAGTACCTGCTGCTCGGTGAAACCATCGACGACGCCGCCGGCGAAGCCTTCGACAAGAGCGCCAAGCTGCTCGGACTGGGCTACCCCGGCGGGCCGGCGCTGGCTCACCTGGCAGTCCACGGCGATGCCACTGCATTCAGGCTGCCCAGGCCGCTGTTGCACAGCGGCAACCTCGATTTTTCGTTTGCCGGCTTGAAGACGGCCGTGCTGACCCAGGTGCGCAGGCTCGGTGCAACTCCGAGTACACAGCAGCGCGCCGATCTCGCCGCATCGACCCAGGCGGCCATCGTCGAAGTGCTGGTGAAGAAATCGATGCGCGCGCTGCGCGACACCGGGCTGGCCCGCCTGGTGGTGGCCGGCGGCGTCGGCGCCAACGCTGAGTTGCGTGCGCAACTGAATGCCGCGTGTGCCAACGCTGACGTGCGCGTGCACTACCCCGAACTGCAACTGTGCAGCGACAACGGCGCGATGATCGCGCTGGCTGCCGCCATGCGCGTGCAGGCCGGCCGCACCGCGCCCGAGCGCAGCCTAACGTTCGATGTGAAACCGCGTTGGGCGCTCGACGCAATCGACAAACTCGACTGATACCGATTCGCGTTCGATCGTATAGATACCCGTTCGGGCTGAGCCTGTCGAAGCCCTTCGACAGGCTCAGGGCGAACGGGGGTTCTTGTCGATTGATTGCGAACCCGTATGAGCCGTCTGTTCACCGTCAAATTCGAGCTTGACGCTGTAGCCACGCCCGGTCTGGGCGAGATTGAGTGCCGGGCTGCGTTGCGCCGCCTCGCCGCCGCCGCCATGGCCGGGCAGGCGGTCGAAGGTCTCGTCGAACAGGCGTTCGAAGCTGGGCGCCAGCGCCGCCGAAGAGCGCGATGCGGGAGTGAACGCACCGAGGAACATGGTGCGATCTCCTACAATCGATTGCGGTACTCGGCTGCGCGATGCGCGCCTTGCCGATCGCCATGCCGCTCAATCTGGCAGCGGCCTTTTTGTTTTCAAGGGCCTTGTTTTTTTGCGATGAATCAAACCCGTTTCACGCGCCGCCGCGCGTTGCTGCTGGCGCTCGCCGCTGCCGGCACCGGAGCGAGTGCGCAAGCCCCAGTCGCGCCGGTGCGGCTGGCGCTCATCGAAGGCCTGTCGGGCGCTTTCGCCAACGCTGGCGAGGCGGTGTGGCGCAATCTGCTGTGGGCGGTGGAGCGCGTCAACCGCCGTGGCGGGGTGGCCTTGCCTGGCGGCAAGCGTCGCCTCGAGTTGCTGCGCTTGGACAGCAAGGGCAACACCGAGGAGGCGCTGACGATGCTGCGTTCCGCGCTCGACCAGGGCGTCGGCATCGTGCTGCAGGGCAACAGCTCGGCCACCGCCGCAGCCTTGATCGACGCCATCAACAAGCACAACGAGCGCGTGCCGGATCGGCGGGTGGTGTTCCTGAACTACTCGGCGGTCGAACCCGCACTGACCAACGAGCGCTGCAGCCCCTGGCACTTTCGTTTCGACGCCCATGCCGACATGCGGCTGGCCGCGCTGACCGAGGTGCTGCGTGGCGATGCGGCGGTGAAGAAGCTGTACCTGATCGGCCAGGACTACAGCTTCGGCCAGCATGTCAACCGGCAGGCGCGCGCGATGCTGGCGGCCAAGCGCCCCGACATCGAGATCGTCGGCGACGAGCTGCATCCGCTGGGCCGCGTCAAGGACTTCCTGCCCTACGCCGCGAAGATCCAGGCCAGCGGCGCGCAGGCCGTGCTCACCGGCAACTGGGGCAACGACCTCACGCTGCTGGTCAAGGCGGTGCGCGAGGTCGGCGCGACGGCGAAGTTCTACACCTTCTATGGCAATGCGCTCGGCGCACCGGCCGCCATCGGCGAGGCCGGCGTCGGCGCAGTTTACGCGGTGGCCGAGTGGCATCCCAACGTCGGTGGGGCGGCGTCGGACACGTTCTACGCCGCCTTTCGCCAACGCTTCCCGGAGCCGCGCGACGACTATGTGCACGCGCGCATGCACGTCATGGTCGAGATGCTGGCCGCGGCGATCGAGCGCGCCGGCAGCGTCGACGCCACCGCCGTGGCCCGCGCGCTGCCCGGTCTGGCCTACGACGGCGGCACGCTCGGCGGCCTGCACGCGGGCGTGATGCGGGCGGGCGATCACCAGTTCCAGCAGCCGGTGGTGGTCAGCGTGATGGACCGCGCGGGCGCGCCCGGCGTGCGCCACGACGTCGAAGGATCGGGCTTCGGCTTTCGCACCGTGCGGCGCTTCGAGGCACGCGAGGTCGAGATGGCGCACAGTTGCAAGATGCCGCGCATTGAATGACGGCGGTGTGACATGCGCAGCGCGATCGAACAACTGCCGGCCTCGCGCATCCGCGAGGTGGCCAATGCCGGGCTCGGCCGCAGCGACGTGCTGGCCTTCTGGTTCGGCGAGAGCGATGAAGTCACGCCAGCCGCCGTGCGCGAGGCGGCGGCCGCGTCGCTGATGCGCGGCGAAACCTTCTATTCGCACAACCTCGGCCTGGCCGAGTTGCGCGAAGGTCTGGCCGCCTACACCAGCGCACTGCACCCCCCGGTCGAGGCCGAGCGCATCGCCGTCACCTCGGCCGGCGTGACCGCGCTGATGCTGGCGATGCAGATGCTCGCCGGCCCCGGCGACGAAGTGGTGGCGGTCGTGCCGGTGTGGCCCAACCTCACCGCGCAGCCGGCGATCCTGGGCGCGCGCGTCACGCGGGTGCCGCTGGCGCCGCGCGCCGACGGTGCCTGGGTGCTCGACCTGCAACGCCTGATCGATGCGGTCACGCCGGCCACCCGCGTGCTGCTGGTCAACGCGCCGAACAACCCGACCGGCTGGACGCTGACGCGCGCCGAGCAGCAAGCCATCCTCGAGCACTGCCGCAAGACGGGCACCTGGATCGTCGCCGACGAGGTCTATGAGCGGGTCTGGTTCGGGCCGGGCGAGGTTGCGCCGAGCTTCCTCGACGTCGCCGAGCCCGAGGACAAAATGGTCATTGCACAGAGTTTTTCGAAAACCTTCCTGATGACCGGCTGGCGCCTGGGCTGGCTGGTGCTGCCGCCCGGCCACCTGGACGCGATCGGTAAGCTGATCGAGTTCAACAGCTCGTGTGCGCCGGTGTTCGTGCAGCGCGGCGCGCTGGCTGCACTCGCGATCCAGAGCGACTTCGTCCCCGGCCTGGTCGAGCGCCTGCGTGCCGGCCGTGATCTGCTGGTCAGCGGCCTGCAAGCCTTGCCCGGCATCCGCGTTGCCCAGCCGCAGGGCGGCATGTATGCCTTCTTCCGCGTCGAAGGCCAGGCCGACTCGCTCGCCTACGCCAAGCACCTGGTGACGGCCCACGGCCTGGGCCTGGCGCCGGGGGTGGCCTTCGGCGACGAGGCCGAGGGCTGGCTGCGCTGGTGCTTCGCGGCCAAGGACCCGGCGCGGCTGCGCGCGGGGCTGGCCCGGCTGGCTTCGGCGCTTGCCCTATAATTGCCCGCTTCGTGCTGGGCAACCGGTGCGAAAACAAGCACGGCATGGGTCGGTTTCACCCGTGACCGCAAGTAGAACCGGAAACCGCGAGGGTCATCGCTGCATTCATGCCGGCGCGCCCTGCCAGCGGTTTCCTCGAACCAGGAAATCGCCACCATGGCCATGGGTACCCAACAAACCGCCGAGGTCGTCAAGGCCAACGCACGCGCCGCCAACGACACCGGCAGCCCCGAGGTGCAGGTCGCTTTGCTGACCGCTCGCATCAACGAACTCACGCCCCACTTCAAGACGCACGCGAAGGACCATCACGGTCGCCGCGGCTTGCTGAAGATGGTCAACCAGCGCAAGCGCCTGCTGTCCTACCTCAGGGACAAGGATGCCGACCGCTACACCGCACTGATCCAGAAACTGGGTCTGCGCAAGTAAGACCCGACGACGACGAACAGCCTGCGCTGGACGGACCAGACCGCAGGCTTTTCGTTCTTGGAGATCGGAACCCGACGCGCCGCTGTGTCATTCCAACGCCGTTGCACAGATCGCAATCGCACTGGAATGGCATCCCGCCGACGGCTCTGACCTCTGCACCCGGGGCGCATCGCGCGTCCCTCACCGAAGCAGGAGCTGCAATGAGCATGTTCAACAAAGTCACCAAGACGTTCCAGTGGGGCCAGCAAACCGTCACGATGGAAACCGGCGAGATCGCACGCCAGTCCGGCGGCGCCGTGGTGGTGACGATCGACGGCACCGTGGTCTTGGCCACCGTGGTCGCCAAGACCGACGCCAAGGCGGGCCAGGACTTCTTTCCGCTGACGGTCGACTACATCGAGAAGACCTACGCCGCCGGCAAGATCCCCGGCAGCTTCTTCAAGCGTGAAGGCCGCCCGAGCGAACTCGAGACGCTGACTTCGCGCCTGATCGACCGCCCGATCCGCCCGCTGTTCCCCGAAGGCTTCTTCAACGAAGTCCAGGTCGTGATCCATGTGCTGAGCCTGAACCCCGAGGTCCAGGCCGACATCGCCGCGATCATCGGCACGAGCGCCGCGCTGGCCATTTCCGGCATCCCGTTCAACGGCCCGATCGGCGCCGCGCGCGTCGGCTACATCGACGGCCAGTACGTGCTCAACCCGAGCAAGACCCAGCTCGCCGACAGCAAGATGGAGTTGATCGTCGCCGGCACCGAAGCCGCGGTGCTGATGGTGGAGAGCGAAGCCGACCAGTTGAGCGAAGAAGTGATGCTCGGCGGGGTGGTCTTCGGCCACGAGCAGGGCAACATCGCGATCGTCGCCATCAACGAGCTGGTGCGCGAAGCCGGCAAGCCCGAGTGGCAATGGACCGCGCCGGCCAAGAACGAACCCTTCATTGCCACCGTCAATGCGCTGGCCGAGCCGGCATTGCGCGCGGCCTACCAGATCCGCAGCAAGCAGGCCCGCACGCAGGCCTGCCGCGAGGCCACCGCCAACGTGATGGCGGCGTTGAAGAAGGACGCAATCGAGTTCGACAAGGTCGAGGTCGAAGGCCTGCTGTTCGAGATCGAGTCGCGCATCGTGCGCAGTCAGATCCTCGGCGGCGAGCCGCGCATCGACGGTCGTGACACGCGCACCGTTCGCCCGATCGAAATCCGCACCGGCGTGTTGCCGCGCACCCACGGCTCGGCGCTTTTCACCCGCGGCGAAACCCAGGCAGTGGTGATTGCCACGCTGGGCACAGAGCGCGACGCGCAGCGCATCGACGCGCTGGCCGGCGAGTTCACCGACCGCTTCATGCTGCACTACAACATGCCGCCGTTCGCCACCGGCGAAACCGGCCGCGTGGGCAGCCCCAAGCGCCGCGAGATCGGTCATGGGCGGCTTGCGAAGCGCGCGCTGATCGCCGCGCTGCCGAGCAAGGAGGACTTCCCGTACACGATCCGCGTGGTCTCGGAAATCACCGAGAGCAATGGCTCGTCGTCGATGGCGTCGGTGTGTGGCGGCTGCCTGGCCATGATGGACGCCGGCGTGCCGATGAAGGCCCACGTGGCCGGCATCGCGATGGGCCTGATCAAGGACGGCAACCGCTTCGCCGTGCTGACCGACATCCTGGGAGACGAAGATCACCTCGGCGACATGGACTTCAAGGTGGCGGGCACGACGGGCGGTGTGACCGCGCTGCAGATGGACATCAAGATCCAGGGCATCACCAAGGAAATCATGCAGGTCGCCCTGGCCCAGGCCAAGGAAGCGCGCCTGCACATCCTGGCCAAGATGCAGGAAGCGGTGGGCGGCGCCAAGGCCGAGGTGTCGCAGTTCGCGCCGCGCCTGTACACCATGAAGATCAACCCGGAGAAGATCCGCGACGTGATCGGCAAGGGCGGCGCCGTCATCCGTGCGCTGACCGAGGAAACCGGCTGCGTCATCGACATCGGCGAAGACGGCACCATCACCATCGCGTCGACCGAGGCATCCAAGGCCGAGTACGCCAAGCGGCGCATTACCGAAATCACGGCCGAGGCCGAAGTCGGCAAAGTCTACGAAGGCGCGATCACCAAGATCCTTGACTTCGGTGCGCTGGTCAACATCCTGCCGGGCAAGGACGGCCTGCTGCACATCAGCCAGATCGCGCACCAGCGAGTCGAGCGCGTCGAAGACTTCTTGAAGGAAGGTCAGATCGTCAAGGTCAAGGTGCTCGAGACCGACGAGAAGGGCCGCATCAAGCTGTCGCTGAAGGCGCTGCTCGACCGGCCCGAGGGCTACGTCGAGGAAGAGCGTC
Source organism: Burkholderiales bacterium (assembly GCA_031389565.1). GTDB lineage: Bacteria > Pseudomonadota > Gammaproteobacteria > Burkholderiales > Burkholderiaceae_C > CADEEN01. The sequence goes on along the minus strand of JANMSR010000379.1, from coordinate 5,035 downwards.
CGCGTCGAGACTTCGGCGACCGCCCGCGCCGTGACGACCGCGGCCCGCGCCGCGAACGTGAGCCGCGCGAGAACCGCGAACCACGCGGCGACGCACCTGCCGCCGAGCCGGGCACGCCCGAAGGCGGCGAGCGCCAGCCCGAGTAAGCAGGCGACGGCCTGATGCGCGCGATCGAGATCACGCAGTTCGGCGCCCCCGAGGTGCTGCGCGAAACCACGCGCCCCGACCCGGTCTGCGGGCCGGGCGAGGTGCTGGTGCGCGTGGCGGCCTCGGGCGTGAACCGGCCCGACGTGCTGCAAAGAAAAGGCCTGTACCCGATGCCGCCCGGCGTGTCGGACCTGCCGGGGCTGGAAGTGGCGGGCGTGGTCGCCGGCGGCCATGCCGGCGAGCTCGCTGCCACGGGCCTCGCGCTGGGCGATCGCGTGTGCGCCCTGGTGGCCGGCGGCGGCTATGCCGAGTTGTGTGTCGCGCCGATCGCGCAATGCCTGCCGGCACCGCGCGGGCTGACCGACATCGAGGCCGCGAGCCTGCCCGAAACTTTCTACACCGTCTGGCAGAACCTGTTCCACATCGCCGCTCTGCAAGCCGGTGAATGGCTGCTGGTGCAGGGCGGTTCGAGCGGTATCGGCGTCACCGCGATCCAGTTGGCCAAGGCCTTCGGCGCCAAGGTCATCGTCACGGCAGGCAGCGACGACAAGTGCGCCGCCTGCCTGGGCCTTGGGGCCGACCACGCCATCAACTACCGCACGCAGGACTTCGTCGTCGAAGTGCTGCGCCTGACCGACAAGCGCGGCGTCGACATCGTGCTCGACATGGTGGCCGGCGACTATGTCGCGCGCGAGCTCGAGTGCCTGGCCACCGATGGCCGCATCGCGATCATCGCGGTGCAGGGCGGCACCAAGGCTGCGCTCGATGTCGGCGCGCTGTTGAGAAAGCGCCTGACCATCGTCGGCTCGACCCTGCGCCCGCGCAGCGTGGCCTACAAGGGCGAGCTGGCCCGCGCGCTGCGCGAGCGCGTCTGGCCGCTGATCGACGCCGGCCGTATCAGGCCGGTGATCCACCAGGTGTTCCCGGCGGCGCAAGCCGCTGCTGCCCATGCCCTGATGGAGTCGAGCATCCACGTGGGCAAGATCGTTCTCGATTGGCGAGCCTGAACACCATGCGCAAGAAACTCATCGTCGGCAACTGGAAGATGCACGGCAACCATTCGGCCAATGCCGAGTTGCTGGCGGCAATCGTGGCCGCGCGGCCGTTCATTGCCGACGTGGCGGTGTGCGTGCCGTTCCCGTATCTGGCGGAAACGGCGGTCGCGCTGGCCGCACACGACATCCGCTGGGGCGCACAGGATTGCTCGGCCCACGCGCAGGGGGCCTACACCGGCGAGGTCTCGGCCGGGATGCTGGCCGAGTTCGGCTGTCGCTACGCGATCGTCGGCCACTCCGAGCGCCGCGGCTACCACGCCGAGAGCGACCAGCTCGTGGCCGACAAGGCCAAGGCCGCGCTGGCCCGCGGCGTGACGCCGATCGTCTGTGTGGGCGAGACGCTGGCGCAGCGCGAGGCCGGCGAGACCGAGGTCGTCGTCAAGCGCCAGCTCTCGGCCGCGATCCACACCCTGGCGCACTGTGCCGCCGAGATGGTGGTGGCCTACGAGCCGGTGTGGGCCATCGGCACCGGCCGCACCGCGACGCCCGAGCAGGCGCAAGCCGTGCACGCACTGCTGCGCGCGCAATTGCGGGCGGCCACGCCGCGTGCCGGCGACATGAAGATCCTCTACGGCGGCAGTGTCAAGACCGACAACGCCGCGACCCTGTTCGCGCAGGCCGACATCGATGGCGGCCTGATCGGTGGCGCCTCGTTGACGGCGGCTGACTTCGTCGCCATCTGCCGGGCGGCTTCCTAATCCTTTCAGCAAGCAAAACAACATGCAATTCTGGATGAACCTCGTGCTGGCGGTCCAACTCATCACCGCCGCGGTGATGATCGTGCTCGTGCTCGTTCAACACGGCAAGGGCGCCGACATGGGCGCCTCTTTCGGCAGCGGGGCGTCGGGCAGCCTGTTCGGCGCCACCGGCAGCGCCAACTTCCTGTCGCGCTCGACGGCGGTGTGTGCTGCCGTGTTCTTTGTCTCCACGCTGGCACTGGCCTACTTCGGCAATACGCGCAGTGGCGTGCGCGAGGGCAGCAGCAGCGTGTTCGACCGCGCGGCCGCAGCGAGCGCGCCGGCGGCGGCATCGACGCCGGCGATCGGCCAGATCCCCACGGCGCCAGCGACGGCTTCCGCGGCGGCGGCTGCGAGCGCACCGACGAGCGCTGCATCGGCAGCGTCGGCGCCGAAACCCTGAGTATTTGCCCGTAGAATTATCGGCTGTCCGGCGCGCCCTACCTGACGCCGGACGCTGAAAGCTGTAAGCCGCCGACGTGGTGAAATTGGTAGACACGCTATCTTGAGGGGGTAGTGGCGAAAGCTGTGCGAGTTCGAGTCTCGCCGTCGGCACCAACAACGCAAAGATTGTCGAAAATCATGGCGCGCGCCGTAGCAGCGTGCACATTGCGACCAGGCTGACCGACCCCGCTGCAACGACGAACATGGATCTGCAACCCTACCTGCCCGTCATCCTGTTTATCCTGGTCGGTGTGGCAGTCGGCGTGGTGCCGCAGTTGCTCGGTTTCGTCTTCGGTCCGAACCGGCCCGACGCCGAAAAGAACAGCCCCTACGAGTGCGGCTTCGAGGCCTTCGAAGACGCGCGCATGAAGTTCGACGTGCGCTACTACCTGGTGGCCATCCTCTTCATCCTGTTCGACCTCGAGATCGCCTTCCTTTTCCCCTGGGCCGTGGCGCTCAAGGAAATCGGCGCGACCGGCTTCTGGGCCATGATGGTCTTCCTCGGCATCCTCGTGGTCGGCTTCGTCTACGAGTGGAAAAAGGGTGCCCTTGACTGGGAGTGACTGATCATGGGCATCGAAGGCGTACTGAAAGAGGGATTCGTCACCACCCAGGTGGACACCCTCATCAACTGGTCGAAGACCGGCTCCTTGTGGCCGATGACGTTCGGCCTGGCCTGTTGCGCGGTCGAGATGATGCATGCCGGTGCGGCGCGCTATGACATCGACCGCTTCGGCATGCTGTTCCGTCCCAGCCCGCGCCAAAGCGATCTTATGATCGTCGCCGGCACGCTGTGCAACAAGATGGCGCCGGCGCTGCGCAAGGTCTACGACCAGATGGCCGAGCCGCGCTGGGTGCTGTCGATGGGTTCCTGCGCCAACGGCGGCGGCTATTACCACTACAGCTACTCCGTCGTGCGCGGTTGCGACCGCATCGTGCCGGTGGACGTTTATGTACCCGGCTGCCCGCCCACCGCCGAGGCGCTGCTGTACGGCATCCTGCAATTGCAGGCCAAGATCCGGCGCGAGAACACCATCGCGCGATGACCGTGCGATTCGATCGAACCAGCCGATGAGCGCCAAACTCGACGCCCTGCAGGCGGCGCTGGACGCAGCGCTCGGCCCCAAGATCGCCAGCTTCGTGCGCGACCGCGGCGAGATCGCGATCACGGTGAGTGCCGGCGACTACCTGGCCGTGGCCCAGACGTTGCGCGACAACCCGACGCTGGCCTTCGAGCAACTGATGGACCTGGCGGGCCTGGATCTCAGCAGTTGGAAGGACGAGCCGCACGACGGCCCGCGCTTCGTCGTCGTATCGCAGTTGCTTTCGATCAGGAAGAACTGGCGTGTTCGCCTGAAGGTGGTCTGCCCCGACGACGAGTTGCCTCTGGTGGCCTCGCTCAACGAGGTCTGGAGCGCCGCCAATTGGTACGAGCGCGAAGCTTTTGATCTGTACGGCATCCTTTTCGAAGGCCACCTCGACCTGCGCCGCATCCTCACCGACTACGGCTTCATCGGCCACCCGATGCGCAAAGACTTCCCGGTCACGGGCCATGTCGAAATGCGCTACGACGCCGAACAGCGGCGCGTCATCTACCAGCCGGTGACGATCGAGCCGCGCGAAGTCACGCCGCGCATCGTGCGCGAAGACAACTACGGCGGAAGGACATGACCCACCCCCGAAGCGGCCTTCGGCCGCCACCCCCACAAGGGGGCAACACCAGCGGACCGGCGGAGCCGGATCCGCGGTGTTCGCTCGGCAAGTCCTTTCGGTGGGACAACTGACGTGGCCGAGATCAAGAACTACACGCTGAACTTCGGCCCGCAGCATCCGGCAGCGCACGGCGTGCTGCGCCTGGTGCTCGAGCTCGACGGCGAGGTGATCCAGCGCGCCGACCCGCACATCGGTCTGTTGCACCGTGCGACCGAGAAACTGGCCGAGAGCAAGACCTACATCCAGTCGCTGCCCTACATGGACCGCCTCGACTACGTGTCGATGATGGCCAACGAGCACGCCTACTGCCTGGCGATCGAGCGGCTGATGGGCATCGACGTGCCCGAGCGCGCGCAGTACATCCGCGTCATGTTCGCCGAGATCACGCGCCTGCTGAACCACCTGCTGTGGCTCGGCGCGCATGGCATCGACTGCGGCGCGATGAACATCCTCATCTATTGCTTCCGCGAGCGCGAGGATTTGTTCGACCTGTACGAAGCGGTGAGCGGCGCGCGCATGCACGCCGCCTACTTCCGCCCCGGCGGCGTCTACCGCGACCTGCCCGACACGATGCCGCAGTACCGGGTCAGCCGCATCAAGAACCAGAAGGCGATCGACGCGCTGAACGTGAACCGACAGGGCTCGTTGCTCGACTTCATCGACGACTTCTGTGCCCGCTTCCCGGCTAACGTCGACGACTATGAAACCCTGCTCACCGACAACCGCATCTGGAAGCAGCGCACGGTCGGCATCGGCGTCGTTTCGCCCGAACGTGCACTGAACCTGGGCTTTTCGGGGCCGATGCTGCGCGGCTCGGGCATCGAATGGGACCTGCGCAAAACGCAGCCCTACGACGTCTACGAACGCATGGACTTCGACATCCCGGTCGGCGTCAACGGCGACACCTACGACCGCTACCTGGTGCGCATGGAAGAGATG
>JANMSR010000306.1:0-2886 GCA_031389565.1 Burkholderiales bacterium | reverse complement strand
AACCGAGCGTGGCCGGCAACGCCTTCGAGGTCCTGCAGTCCACGCCGGCGATGCGAACCCGACACACGACACCATGAGCCCGCCGGGCCGCCCCAAGGGCGAATACCGGAGCGCGCAGCGCGAAGGTACCCTGATGAGCCTGCCAAACCGCCCGAAAGGCGAGTACCGAAGCGCGCAGCACGGAGGTTGACTGATGACCGATCGCCAAGACGACTTCGACCGCGGCCTCGTCAACCGCCGCGCCGTGCTCGGCGACGAATGGGTCGACCGCTCGCTGGCCAACGCCACCGCGTTCAACGCCGAGTTCCAGAGCCTGATCAGCCGCTACGCCTGGCACGACATCTGGAGCCGGCCAGGTCTGGACCCCACGACGCGGCGCCTGCTGGTGCTGGGCATGACGATGGCCGCCGCGCGCTGGGAGGAGTTCGAACTGCATTGCCGCGCCGCCATTTGTGCCAAGGACGGCGGCGGGGTGCCGCTGGCGATGATCAAGGAAACGCTGCTGCAGGGCGCGATCTACTGTGGCGTGCCGGCGGCCAATACCGCGTTCAAGCTGGCGGCCGAGATCTGCAAGGCCGAAGGCATCGCGTTCGAGCCGTCGCCGCTCACCGGCGCACGGCGCGTGCAGCGCCATCACACCTTCAGTCTGCCGCAACTGCAGGTCGCCTTGCAGGGCATCGACAGCGGCGTGCCGGTGGTGCTGAGCCACGCGCTCGGGCTGGACCTGTCGATGTGGGACGGCCTGGCCGCGGCGCTCGCGCCCCAGCACCCGCTGCTGCGCTACGACCACCGCGGCCACGGCGGCTCGGCGACGCCGGCCGGCCCCTACACCCTGGACCAACTCGTCGACGACGCGGCGCGGCTGGTGCGCGAATGGGGCCGCGGGCCGGTGGTGTTCGTTGGCCTGTCGATGGGGGGCATGGTGGCCCAGGGCCTGGCCATCCGCCACCCGGCGCTGGTGCGCGGCCTGGTGCTGGCCAACACCACCGCCCAGTACCCCGAGGCCGCGCAAGCTGCGTGGCAGGCGCGCATCGACGCAGTCGAGGCCGGTGGCATGGCGCGCATTGCCCAGATGGTGGTCGAGCGCTACCTGCACGCCGACTTCCGCGCCGCGCAGCCCGGGTTGAGCGCGGCCCTGCATGCGCAACTGCTGCGCGCCAATGCCGCGGGCTACGTCGCCAACTGCCACGCGATCCGGGCGGTCGATTGGCTGGAATCGCTGGCGCAGATCCAGTGTCCGACCCTGGTGCTGGCGGGCGCGCGCGATGTCGGCGCCACGCCGGCCATGGGCCTGGCGATCGCCGAGCGCATTGCCGGCGCGCAGTTCGAGGTCTTTGCCGACGCCTCGCACCTCAGCCTGGCCGAGCAACCGCAGCGTTTCGAGGCTGCCGTGCGCGGGTTGATCGCGCGCTGCTGAAGCCGATCAGCGCTCGAGGCGGATCAGCTTGCCGTCGTCGCTGAGCAGGTAGAGCCAGCCGTCGGGCCCCTGCTTGACGGCGCGGATGCGCTTGCCCAGCGCCTTCACCGCGGCCACCTCTTCGCGCAGCGTGACCGCGTTGTTCGCATCGAGCACATGGCGCCACAGCGTGGCGCCGGCCAGCGCGCCGGCGAAGACATTGCCGCTCCACTCGGGAAACTTGTCGCCGCTGTAGAAGGCCAGGCCCGAGGGCGCGGTCGAGGTCGGCTGCCAGGTCGACTTCGGTTCTTCGTAGGTCGGTGCGTGCGTGCCGCCGCCGGGCCGGCAAGAAGGGTCGGACTGGGCAAAACTGTAGGGGCAGCCATAGCTCACCAGGGGCCAGCCGTAGTTGCGGCCCGCGACCACGCGGTTCAATTCATCGCCACCGCGCGGGCCGTGCTCGGTGAGCCACAACTCATCGCTGCCGGGCTTCAAAGCCGCACCCTGCGGGTTGCGGTGGCCGATGCTCCACAGCCCGGGCAGGGCGCCGGCGGCGGCGAACACCGGGTTGCCCGGCGGGATGCTGCCGTCGCGGGCCAGGCGCATCACCTTGCCCAGCGTCTTGGCCACGTTCTGCGCGTGCAGTGCGCTTGGCGCCGCGGGGTCGTCCTGGCCGCGATCACCGACGCTGAGGTACAGCGTCTTGTCGCTGCGAAAGACGATGCGCGAGCCGAAGTGCAGGCCGCCACCGACCTTGGGCGTCTGGCGCCAGAGCACGGCCAGGTTTTGCAGTGCGTTGCCGACCAGGCGGGCGCGCGCCAGCGCGGTGCCGGCGCCGCCGCTGCCGTCTTCCGAGTAGGTGAAGTAAACCCACGGGTCGGTGGCGAAGTCGGGGTCGAGCGCCACGTCGAGCAGGCCGCCCTGGCCGCTGCTGTTGACCGCCGGTACGCCGCTCAGCGTGGCTTCGACTCCCGAGCCGTCGGCGCGCACGATGACCATCGAGCCGCTTTTTTGCGTGACCAGCATGCGCCCGTCGGGCAGGAACGCCAGACCCCACGGGCTGGCCAGCGAGGCCCCGAGCACGCTGGCTTTGGCCGGGCCGGCGGCGGGCGGCAGTCCGGAGGCGGCGGCCGGCGGCACCGCGGCGCTGCTGCTGCCGCCGCCGCAAGCGGCGATGCTGCCGGCGATGAGGGCAACGAAGCCGGCCACCGTCCAGCCGACGGCGCGGCGCAGCGACGGCGCGCTGGCCGTGGGAGAGGAGAGATCGGTTGGGTTCACGGCGCCAAGGCTAGCCGCTTCGCAGCGCCGCGCTGCTACGAGATGCAACCCCTGCGCATGTGCCCGTTGTTGACGTGATCGTTTTCACAGCGGCTGCGCGGCCTCGACCACCATCTGCAGCCGCTGCTGGCCGTTGTACTCGTCCAGCGCCAGGCGGTAGGCCAGGCGCACGCGCTCGGCCACCGGCTCGGCGTGGCCGAACCAGATCGCGT
>JANMSR010000286.1:0-2170 GCA_031389565.1 Burkholderiales bacterium | reverse complement strand
TTGATCGATTCGGCGCGTGTCGCGGCGGCGCCGACGACCATGTTGCCGGGCGCGACCAGGTCGGGCTTGAGCAGGTTGTCGGCTTGGCGCACGCCATTGGCGTCGGTGCGGCCGCCGCGGGTCGGGCCGCGCGAGCTGAAGCTGTTGACGACATCGTCGCTGCGCGCCGTGGTGTTCTTGAAGTTGGCCGAGCCGACCGTGATCACGCTCGGGTCATTGCCGGGCGAGGAGATCGTGCCGTAGGTTTCCTGGCCGGGCGCGCTCTTGCCGAAGTTGCCCGCAGCCACCACCACCGTGATGCCGACCGACACGGCGCTGCGTGCAGCCACGCATAGCGGGTCGTCTTGCCAGCTGTCGGTGGAGCTCATCGCCAGGCTCAGGTTCATGACGCGGATGTTGTATTCCTTGGCGTGGTAGATGACCCACTGGATGCCCTCGAGCGTGTCGCTCAGGGTGCCGAAGCCATAGTCGTTGAGTACCTTCACGTCGTAGATATTGGCGTTGGGCGCGATACCCGTCAGGTCGGGCGCGGTGCCGTAGGTCACTGGCCGGCCGGCCGCCACCGAGGCCACATGGGTGCCGTGGCCGTAGCCGTCCTGAACCTTGTTGCTGCTGTTGTCGATGGCGGCTTCGTAGCTGGCCAGCGCAGCGCTGCCTGGTTGCAGCGAGGTGCTCATGTCGTAGCCATTGGTCCAGTCGGCCAGCGAGGTGGTCAGGAACTGCACGTTCTTCAAGACGCGCGTTGTCCCGGCAGCATTGTTGAAGGCTTCATGGTTCTTCATCACGCCGGAGTCCACGATCGCAATGCCGATGCCGCTGCCATCGGGGCCGCTGTAGCTGGTCTTGGTCGAGTTCGTACGCACCGGGGCGGTCGTCGCGCCGGTGATGGCTTCGAGCGTGCTGGCGCTGCGCTTGGTTTCGCGGTTCGGGGCCACGAACTTCACATCGCTGCGCTCGGCGACCTGCTTGACTTTCTTCGCCGGCAGGGTGGCGGTGAGCATGCGCAGGCCCGGCATCGTGGCGTCGATGGTGCCGCCGACGCGTTTGATCTCGGCGCGCAAATCGCTCATGCCTTCGTCGGCGGCGTTGCTGACGAAGACCACTTGCACCATGCGCTGGCCGCGCGATTCGCGGGCCCAACGCTTGTTGGTGGGGGTCACGCCGGCTTCGACGGCGTCATCGAGGTCTTTGGCCACCTTGTTGGCGTGACCGTTGCGCGGCGCGGCGGTGGCCTGCTGGCCGACCAGCAGCGCGAACACCATCGTCAGCAGCAGCAGCCAGATGCTTGCCTGCTTGAGTGCCCGGCGCTCGATCAGCACCGTGAAGTTCGTCAGACCGTTCATTTGCGTTCCCCCCAACTCGTTTGTCTTCTGCTGCCTTGCGCGTTTCTGCGACGTGAGCAAGGGCGATGCGTGGATGCTAGGCAAATGTGTCTAAGTGCAATATGGGGTTGGCTGCCGCCGCGTGAAGGATGACCGTGACTTTGTTCACACAAAGTGGCCCGATCTGCAAAGTCGCGTGACTTCGCGTTACGCGAGCCGACAAATCGCGACAGCCCTGCGCCGAGAAGCGGCGCAGTTGCGGCCAATTTGTTTCAGGCGACCGAGCGGTCGATCCAGCGCCAGGCGCCCGCAGGCAAATCGGGCGGCAGTTGCCAGGCGCCAAAGGCGCTGCGATGCAGCGTCTCGACGCGGTTGCCGACGGCCGCCACCATGCGCTTGACTTGGTGATAGCGCCCTTCGGTCAAGGTCAGGCGTAGGCGCGATGGGCCGGTGGCCTCGCAAGCCAGCGCGCGCACCGGTTGCGGGTCGTCGTCGAGCATCACGCCGGCCAGCAAGCGGGCCACCGTGTCGGCGGCCAAGGCGTGTTTGCAGCCCACTTCGTAGACCTTGGCGACATGGTGCTTGGGCGAGGTCAGGCGGTGGATCAGCGTGCCGTCGTCGGTCAGCAGCAGGATGCCTGTCGTATCGGCATCGAGGCGGCCCACACATTGCACGCCGCGCTCGCGCAGCGGCGCCGGCAGCAGGCTGAGCACGCTGGGGTGGTGGCGCGGCTTGGTCGAGCATTCATAGCCGGCGGGCTTGTGCAGCATCAGCAGCGCCTTGGCTTGGTAAGTCCAGGCGTGGCCCTGCACGTTGAACACGAGACCGTCCACGCCGAGCAGGGCTTG
>JANMSR010000258.1:0-4180 GCA_031389565.1 Burkholderiales bacterium | reverse complement strand
GCCGACAGCGGCTCGTCGATCAGCCACAGTGCCGCGGGCGACAGCAGCGCACGCGCCAGGCCGATGCGCTGGCGCTCGCCGCCCGACAGCCGGTCGACACGCTCGAACAGTTTGTCGGCCAGATCGAAGCGCGCCAGCGCGGTGTGCGCGCCGGCAATGTCGTCGGGGTAGACCAGCGAGCGCAGGCTGGCCAGCAGGCTCTGCGCGGGCAGCCGCGCTGCGAGCACTGCGGTGACCACGCGCTGGCGCGGCGGCAACGGCGGCACCTGCGGCGCCAGAAAGAGCCTGCCGCGCAGCCGCTGCAGCTCACGCGTGGCCAGCGACCATGGCACTTGGCCGTCGAGCCGAACGCTGCCCGCGCTCGGCCGCAGCGCCGCCGCTGCGGCGTGCAACAGGGTCGTCTTGCCGGCGCCCGAGGGGCCGATCACGGCCACCTGTTCGCCGCGTGCGACCCGCATCGTGAGCCCATCGAGCGCGGCCGGCGCACCTGCGCGCGCGGCCGGATGCCGTGCGCTGACAGCGTCGAAGTCCAGTTGCACAGCGAACGTCAGGCCGGGCCCCGGGAGCGCGAGTGAAGCGAGCCTGGGGTTGTCATTTCACAGCAGGCCGGCGCTCTTGGCCGCGGCCTCGATGCCCTTGTAGTTTTCGGCCTTGCTCGGCACGAAGCGCGTGGCGCGCTGCAACTCGAGGATCTCCTTGCCTTCGGCGGTGTCACGCGACAGCGACAGCAGCGCCGCGGCCAGCTTCTCGCGCAGCGCCGCAGGCATCTCGGCATGCACCGTCCAGTTGTAGTCGTAGTAGGGCGGGGTGGTGTAGAAGACCTTGACCTTGTCGGCATCGACCTTCTTGTCCGACACCAGCCGCTCCCACACCGAGATGTTCAGCGCGCCGGCCTGTACCTTGCCCGCGGCCACGGCAGCCACCGTGGCGTCGTGCGCGCCGCTGTAGGCCACGCGCTTGAAATCCTTGTCCGGGTCGATCCCGGCCTGCAGCAGGAAGCTGCGCGGCATCAGGTGCCCGGAGGTGCTGCTTTGCGAGCCGAAGCTCAGGTCCTTGCCCTTCAGGTCGGCCAGCGCCTTGATCGCCGGATCGCTGGTGATGAACACCGAGCGGAACTTCTCGTCTTCTTCGCGCTGCACCAGCGGGATCATCTTGCCGCCGGAACGCGCATGCGCCTGCACGAAGGTGAAGCCGCCGAACCAGGCCAGATCGACCTTCTTGTTCACGAGCGCTTCGACCGCGGCGGCGTAGTCGGTGACCGGTGTGTACTCGACCTTCATGACGAGCCTGGCCTCCAGGTACTTCATCAATGGTGCGGCCTTGCGCGCCAGCTCGGTCGGCGATTCGTCGGGGATCGCGGTGACGCGAAACACGGCCTGGGCGTGCGCCAGCGCGCCGAAAGTAACAAGCGCGCAGGTCATCAGTGCTTTGAGTGTGCGTGAGGGTGAAAGGCTGATCATGGGCGTCTCCTGTAAGGCGCGACAGTGGATCGCAGATGAAGGCCTTGCATTACAGCGCATCCGGCGCGCCGCCGCCGAACCTGCTGCTACATTGACCCGATGCCCGGCTCAGCTACAGTGAACCCACAACCTCGCCAGCCCCGGTTCATCCAACTGCACGACGCGCACTCGACGGCCGGCCGTGGCGAGCTGGCCACCGGTCTGGCCGCCGCTGCGGCCTGGATCGCACCGAAGTATTTCTACGACGCGCTCGGCTCGCGCCTGTTCGATGCCATCACCGAGCTGGCCGAGTACGCGCCCACGCGCACCGAGGCCGCGATCTTCGCGCGCCATGCGGCCGAGATCACCGCCGCGGCCGGCAGCGGCCGCACGCTGATCGACCTGGGCGCCGGCAACTGCGAAAAGGCCGGCCGCCTGTTTGCCACGCTCAAGCCGTGGCGCTATGTCGCGGTCGACATCTCGGTCGAGTTCCTGCGCAACGCGCTGCGCTGCCTGCAGCGCGAGCATCCGCAGATGGATATCATTGGTGTCGGGCTCGACTTCTCGCAATCGCTCGCGCTGCCGCCCGAAGTCGGCGACAGCCCGCGCACCCTGTTCTATCCCGGCTCGTCGATCGGCAACTTCACGCCCGAGGCTGCGCTGGGCTTCCTGCGCCGCGCCCGCCTCAGCTCGCCGGGCGGCAACCTGCTGATCGGCGTCGACCTGGTCAAGGACCGCGGCACGCTGGAGGCCGCCTACGACGATGCGCTCGGCGTCACTGCGGCCTTCAACCTGAACCTGTTGCTGCATGTGAACCGGCTCATCGGCAGCGACTTCGATGTGCGCGACTGGCGGCACATTGCGCTGTTCAACGAGAGTGCGTCGCGCATCGAGATGCACCTCCAAGCACGGCGCGATCTCGTCGTGCGTTGGTCCGGCGCCACGCGGCGCTTTGCCGCCGGTGAGCGCATCCATACCGAGAACTCGTACAAGTACCGCATCGACGCCTTCGACGCACTGCTGCGTGCCGCCGGCTTCTTGCAGACTCGGTGCTGGAGCGACGAGCGCGTCGGCTTCGCGGTGTTCTGCGCCGCGGCCTGACCCGTGCGCGCGTTTGCCCGGACGACGCGTGCTTGGCGTCCCGGACGCCACGCTCGGCCATCCATTCACAACCGAGGTGCTCGGTCGGGTGGCATCACAGCGCGCAACTGCGAAAGCCCGCGAACACGTCGTTGCGGCCGGCGGCGAAGAAATTGCGGTAGCGCGGGTGCTTCATGCGCGGCGCGGTCGCGAACGAGCCGCCCTTCAACACCGGGCGGCCATCGAACCAGGGCTGGGAATAGTCGCGATAGGGGTGCGGCACGAAACCCGGCCAGGGCGCGAACGGCGAGGCGGTCCACTCCCACACCTGACCGGCCGCGAACTCGTCACCGGCATCGGCCGCAGCGACTGTCCATTCGTGTTCGGTGGGCAGGCGGCGGCCGGCCCAGGCACACCAGGCTTGCGCTTCGTGGAGGCTGAGGTTCACGGCGGGCTGATCGGGATCGAGCGGCATCCAATGGCCGAACCGGGCGCGTTGCCAATGGCCATCCTCGGCGCGCGACAGGTAGCGCGGCACGCCCTGCGGCAGCTCCCGTTGGCGCCATGTCCTGCCTGCCGTCGTCCACCAGCGGGGCTCAGCGTATCCGCCGGCCTCGATGAACGGCAGGTAGGCGCGCCAGGTCACCGGGCCACGGTCGATGGCAAAGGCGGGCAGGTCGATGGCGTGGGCGCCGAGCTCGTTGTCGAAGGCGAAGCCGCCGTCCAGCGTGCCGGGGCTGAGGGTGGTGGCAGGCACATGCCGCTCGCCGATGGCGGTACGGGCGGCAGGCGCAGTGGCTTCGAGCGCCGAGCTCACATCGAGCGCCAGGCCCTGCGCGATCATCACGCCGGCCTCGTGGTGCATGGCTTCGTGCATCAACGCCAGGCGAAAGAAGTACAGCGTGTCGTCGCTGCCATCGCTGGCGCGCAGCAGCGCCAGCGTGCATTCGCGCGCACGTGCCAGGCAGGCCAACGTGCGTTCGGCGTTCGGCAGGTCGAGATGCCAGCGCCGTGCATGGGCGACCTGGCTGGAGTCGTACAGCGCATCGGCCCGGGCCAGCAGCGGCGCGGCGCGCGGCGCTTCGAGGCGCGCGTTCACGCCACGCAGGCGCTCGGGGTTGCGTGCGATCCACAACTCCTCGAACCAGCCGACATGGCCCAGCTCCCACAGCGGTGGGTTGAGCGTTTCGTCGTAGCGGATGTCGAGCCGGCCACCGAGGGCCGCACGCACGGCGGCGAACAGGTGCAGCGTCTGTTCACGCTGGTCGGCCAACGCGCGGGCGAGCAGCCTGGCGTCGGCGCTGCGTATCAGGAGTGGGTCGTCGATCGGGTCGGTCATCGCGCTAAGCTGCCAGCCATGAGACAAACCAAGCCGGTGGTCTGCCTGGTCACGCCAGCGCTGGCCTCGGCCAACAACGGCAACTGGCAGACCGCCCAGCGTTGGGCTCGGATGCTGGCCAGCGATTATGAAGTGCAGTTGGTGCAGCAATGGGACCGGCACGCCGCCGATGTGATGCTCGCGCTGCATGCGCGCCGATCGGCGGCGAGCATCGCAGCGTGGTCGGCACAGACACCGCGGCGGCCGCTGGCCGTGGTGCTGACCGGCACCGACCTGTACCGCGATATCGCGGTCGATGCGTCGGCGCAGCGCTCGTTGGCGC
>JANMSR010000107.1:0-4974 GCA_031389565.1 Burkholderiales bacterium | reverse complement strand
GTCGACGACGAGCGTCGATCGCGCCAGGGCCTCGACGACGGCCGCCTGCCCGTTCAGCGCGGCCGAAGCGCCGGTCGAGCGCACCGGCACCGGCGCCGACGATGGCGGCGTCGGCACCGTGATCACGAAATGCTGCGCGCCGATCTGCTGCAAGGCCAATCGCGCCAGCTGCGCCAGCACCGGCGGCGACTGCGATTCGGTCAACACCGCGCAGGCATCGCCCGCACGCACGCCGCAGCGCTGCAGCACCTCGACACAGGCCGCGAGCCAGGGGCCTTCGATCGGTGCCGGCATCACAGGATTTCTCCCAGCAGGTGGTAGCGCCCGCCGTGGTACAGCAGCGGCGGCACCGATTGCGCGCTGGCAGCCAGCACGTGGCCGACGTAGAGGCGGTGGTCGCCGGCGGCCTGGCTCGCCGCCCGCGTGCATTCGAAGGTGGCGGCGCAGCCGGCCAGCACGGGCACGCCGGCCGCGCCCTCGCCCCACAGACCTTCGTCGAACTTGTGCGCCAACACCGAGGCAAAGCGCCGCGACAGGTCGACCTGCGATTCGGCCAGCACATTGACCGCGAAATGTGTGGCCGCATCGAAAGCTGCCAGGCTCGGACTGGCCAGGCGCAGCGACCACAACACCAGCGGTGGGTCGAGCGACAAGGCATTGAACGAATTGACGGTCAGGCCGACGCGCTGGCCCGCGGCGTCGCGACAGGTGACGATGGTCACCCCGGTGGCAAAGCCACTCAGCACGGCGCGCAGCGCGCGGGCCTCGATGCCCGGTTCGGTGGCGGTCGGCGCGACGCTCATCACGGCGCACTATAAGGGGGTGTCGATGTCGGCCTGGCCTAGCGTGTGTTGACCTATGAATCACACCCTAAAATCCGTCGATGCAGATTCGCCAGCTTGCACTGAACTACCGGCCCGAACCCGACCGTTTGCTGCTGCGCGTGAACAGCGACGACGGCCAGCAGTTCGCAGTCTGGTTGACGCGCCGATTGAGCGCGAGGCTGTGGCCGCACCTGGCGCGCATCGTGACCACGATCGGCGTCACGCGGCAAGTCGCCGCCGCCTCCCCGGGTGCCACCGTGATGCCTGAGGCGCGGGCGATGCTGGCGCAAAGTGCGCGCGAGCGCGCGCTGCGCGGCGCGGACTTCAGCACCCCCTTCAACGACCAGGCCCGTGGCCACCCGCTCGGCCGCGAGCCGCTGCTGGCCATTGAGGTGCAACTGACGCCGATGCCTGATGGCCAGTTGCGCCTGACGATCATCGACACGCAAAAGCGCCAGGTGCAACTGCAACTCACCGAGGATCTGGCCACTGCCGTCAAGGAGTTGATGCACGCCGCCTTGCGGCAGGCCGATTGGGGTCTGGCCGTCGACGCTGCAGCGCCCGCGGACCCCGACGCGGCCCAAGCCCCGCGTGTGCTGAACTGAGATCAGGCCGGCAGCAGTGCGCGCACCGTGACCAGGCCCAGCACCGTGAGCAGCAGCGAGCCGGCCAGGTGCGACGCGGCGATGCCCAGTGCCCAGCCCGGCTCGCCGCGCGAGTACGCAGCGATGACCTCGGCCGAGAAGGTCGAGAAGGTCGTCAGCCCACCGAGAAAGCCGGTGATCAAGGCCAGCCGCCAGAGCAGTGACAGGTCGGTGCGCCAGGCGAAAAAGGCGATCGCCACGCCGACCAGGTAGCCACCGATCAGGTTGGCGGCCAGGGTGCCGAGCGGCAATTGCGGCAGCAGGCGGTTGAGCGTTTCGCCGAGCGCATAGCGCAGGCAGGCACCAAAGCCGGCGCCGACGAACACCGCCAGCAGCGCGGGCGCCAGGGGCACGCCCGTCATGCCGCATTGCCGCTTTTGAAGCCCCAGCGCTCGAGCGCGGCATCGTCGGCCACGCGCGCGTCGACCCACTCGGCGGTGCCATCGGGACGGTGTTCCTTTTTCCAGAACGGGGCCTGGGTCTTCAGGTAGTCCATCAGGAATTCGCAGGCCGCGAAGGCCTCGCCGCGGTGCGCCGAGCTGACGACGACGAGCACGATCTGGTCCAGCGGCGCCAGCACGCCGATGCGGTGGATCACGCGCGCCGCGCGGATGTCGAAGCGCTGTTGCGCGGCGTCGATCATGGCCTCGATTGCGCGCTCGGTCATGCCGGGGTAATGCTCGAGTTCCATGCGCAGGGTCAGCGGCGTGTCGGCCCCGCCGCGGTCGCGCACGGTGCCGATGAAGGCGGCGACGGCGCCGACGCCGGCATCGCCCGCGCGCAGCGCGGCGATCTCGAGGCCGGCGTCGAAGTCTTCGTGCTGGATGCGAACGCGCATGGTCAACCGCCGGTGACTGGGGGGAAGAACGCCACTTCGCTACCCTCTTCGAGCACCGCATCCTCGTCGGCCAGCGCCTGGTTCACCGCGCAGCGCAACGCGCGGCCACGGCGCAGCGCCTCGGCGTGGCGCGGGCTCGCGGCGATCAGTTGATCGCGCAGCGCGCCGAGCGTGACGCCGCCCGCGACCTGCACCGATTCCTGCGCGCCCAGCGCCTCACGCAGGGCGGCGAAGTAGCGCACGGTGACCTGCATGGCGCTAGCCACCGATCAGCGCCGCCAGCGGGCGGTAGGCCACCGCGTCGCCATGGGCGATGGCGCAGCCGGGCGGGTTGTCGACCAGCCCGTCGGCCCACACCGCCGAGGTCAGCACGCCCGAACTCTGGTTGGCAAACAGATCGAGCCCGCCCGCGGCGTTGCGGCGCACGCGCAGAAACTCGCGCCGTTGGTCGGGGCGCGGCCAGTCGAAATGCGCGGCCAGCGGCAGCGCCTCGGGCAGCACGGCGGCCAGGCCCTGCATCGCGCGCAGCACCGGCGCCACCGCGAGCAGGAAGGTCACGAAGCTCGACACCGGGTTGCCGGGCAGGCCCAAGAACAGCGCCTCGCCGCCGGCGTAGTCGCGGTGCGCGGCGCCCGCCGTCGCAACCCGGCGGACCGCCCCGAACGCCAGCGGCTTGCCGGGCTTGATCGCCACCTGCCAGAGCTCGACACGGCCCTCGGCCGCGACGGCCGGCCTGATATGGTCTTCCTCGCCGACCGAGACGCCACCCGAGCTCAGGATCAGGTCGTGCGCCGCAGCGGCGCGCCGCACGGCATCGCGCGTGGCATCGAGCCGGTCAGGCACGATGCCGAGGTCGCTGACCTCGCAGCCCGCGGCCAGCAGCAGGCCGCGCAGCGTGTAGCGATTGGAGTTGTAGATCGCGCCCGGAGGCAGTTGCCCGGGCGCCACGGCGCCGGGCATCACCAGTTCGTCGCCGGTGGAAAACAGCGCCACGCGCGGTCGCCGCAGCACCGCGAGCGTCGCCACACCGACACCGGCGGCCAGGCCCAGTGCCTGCGGCGTCAGGCGCGTGCCGCGCGCGAGCACGGTGGCACCGGCGCGCACGTCTTCACCGCGGCGGCGGATCCATTGCCCGGGTTGCGGCAGCACGTTGACGCGCACCTTGGTGTCGCCGGCCGCTTCGCACTGCTCCTGCATCACCACCGCGTCGGCACCGGCCGGCACCTGCGCGCCGGTGAAGATGCGCGCGGCGGTGCCGGCGGCCAGCGCGGTGCCCACATGCCCGGCGGCAAGGCGCTGGCTCAGCGGCAGCAGGCTGCCGGCGCGCGGCACATCGGCCACGCGCAGTGCGTAGCCGTCCATCGAGCTGTTGTCGGCCGGCGGCACGTCGATCGCCGAAACCACGTCGGCATCGAGCACGCGGCCGAGCGCGTCGAAGGTGGAGACCGCGTCGACCTCGGTGATGCGCGCCGCCATGGCGCCGGCAACCAGACGCGCCAGCGCCTCGTCCAGGCTCAGCATCGGGGCCCGCGGTTCAGACATGGGCTTGGATGTAGCGCTTGACCGTGCCGGCGTCGGCCGGCAGGACGCTGAAGCGCTTGGGCAGGTCTTCGATGCCGTCCAGGCCTGGCGGCCGCTCGGGCTCACGGCCCAGGGCCTCGCGAATCGTCGCCGCGAACTTGGCCGGCAGCGCGGTTTCGAGCACCAGCATCGGCTGGCCTTCGCGGCGACGTTCGCGCGCGACCTTCAGGCCGTCGGCGGTGTGGGTGTCGATGACCACGCCGAAACGCTCCCAGGTGTCGCGGATGGTGGCCACGCGGTCGGCGTGGGTGCTCTTGCCCGAGACGAAGCCGTAGCCGGCAATGCGCGCGAACTCGGCTGGCGCCAGCGTGAACGCGCCCTGCAGGCGCAACTCGACATCGAACAGTTGCCGCACGCGATCCGCCGCAGCCGGGTCATGGCCGAGCAGGTCGAACACGAAGCGCTCGAAGTTGCTGGCCTTGCTGATGTCCATCGACGGGCTCGAGGTCTCCTGCGTCTCGGTGCTCGCGCGCGGCCGGTAGCTGCCGGTGCGAAAGAACTCGTCGAGGACGTCGTTCTCGTTGGTGGCGCAGACCAGTAGATCGATCGGCAAACCCATCATGCGCGCGATGTGGCCGGCGCAGATGTTGCCGAAGTTGCCGGTGGGCACGGCGAAGCTGACCTCTTCGCTGCCTGTCTGCGTGGCCTGGAAGTAGCCGGCGAAGTAGTACACGACCTGGGCCAGCAACCGCGCCCAGTTGATCGAGTTGACGCTGCCGATGTGCATCGCCCGTTTGAACGTCAGGTCGTTGCTGACCGCCTTGACGATGTCCTGGCAGTCGTCGAACACGCCGTCGATGGCCAGGTTGTGGATGTTGGCGTCTTGCAGACTGAACATCTGCGCCTGCTGGAACGGGCTCATGCGGCCGTTCGGGCTGAGCATGAAGACGCTGATGCCGCGCTTGCCGCGCATCGCATATTCCGCCGCGCTGCCGGTGTCGCCCGAGGTGGCGCCCAGGATGTTCAGGGTTTGGCCGCGACGCGCGAGTTCGTACTCGAACAGCGCCCCGAGGAGCTGCATCGCGATGTCCTTGAAGGCCAGCGTCGGGCCGTTGGACAGGGCTTGCAGGGCCATGCCGGGCTCGAG